>DATAJW010000015.1:0-15754 GCA_036261925.1 Minisyncoccota bacterium
AACCAGGAGACGCTCGCGAGCGTGACGCCATTCATGGCGAATGCCGGTTTCTCGTTCTTCATGCCGAACGGCGCGAATCGCTCGAGCGAGAAAAGGAGCTTCGCGTTCGCGTCCTCCGGCGCGAGCGGCGCGTCCGCTTGCCGCGCTCCCGCCTCGTCCGCCTTCGGCATGCGCAGGAGCGCGGCCACGAGCTTCGCTTCGAGGTCGAATACCTGATCGGACGCGATGCTGAAACCGCCGGACGCGGCATGCCCGCCGAACTCGATGAACGCGTCCGCAGCTTCCCGCATGAGCGCGTTCACGCTCACGCTGCCGCCCGCGCGGCACGAGCCCTTCAGCGTCTCGTTGCCCTCGCGCCCCCAGAGGAAGACCGGACGGGCATACTCTTCGGCGATGCCGTTCGCGACGAGACCGAGCAGTCCCGGACGCCAATCGGGATCGCCCATGACGATGACCGAGGGGAGCTCCTCCATCCCTTTCCTCTTGTCGAGCCGTTCGTGCACCGCCTTCGTCATCGCGCCGGCGACCGCGCGGCGCGAGCGGTTTATCGCCTCGAGCTTCTTCGCGAGCGTATCGGCTTCCGCTTCGTCGGCCGTCGAGAGGAGCCGGAACGCGTCGCGCGGATCGCCCATCCGGGACGCCGCATTGATGCGCGGCGCGATCATGAAGCCGACGTCGTCCTCGGTGAGGTAGCGCTGGTTCACCCGCGCCTGCTTGCAGAGTTTCTGCAGCCCGAGCCGCGGCGACTTGCGCATGACCATGAGCCCGTACTTCGCGATGACGCGATTCTCGCCGGTGAGCGGGACCATGTCGGCGATGGTCGAGAGGCCGGCCATATCGAGGAGCCACTTCTCCCACCCGGCCGGTATCGCGTCACGTCCCGCAAAGCCATGCGCCAATGTCGCGCACGCGAGCTTCCATGCGAGCCCGCCCCCGCAGAAGTCGCGGTAGGGATAGGTCTCGTCATCGCGCTTCGGGTCCACGACCGCGTATGCGGGTGGAAGCGCGTCCGTCGGCAGGTGATGGTCGGTGACGATGACTTCCATGCCGAGCTCGTTCGCGCGAGCGACCGCTTCGTTGTCGGTGATGCCGACGTCGACCGTAACGATGAGCGTCGTCCCTTCCTCGGCGAGCTTCTCTATGCCCGGGATATTGATGCCGTAGCCCTCTTGGTGCCGGTGCGGAATGTAGTTCGTGAAGTTAGCGCCCGCCTTCTTCAGGAAGTCATGCAAGACGACGCCGCCTGGTATGCCGTCGCAGTCGTAGTCGCTCCAGACCGTGATGCGCTCCTTCGCGTCTATGGCGCGCGCGAGCCTTTCTGCCGCCTTCGGCATGTCCTTGAGCAGCATCGGGTCGCCTATGTGGTCGTCGTAGGAGGGAGCGAGGAATGCTTCCGCTTCTTCCTTCGTCGTTATGCCGCGGCGCGCGAGGAGGGCTGCGGTGAAATCGTCGTACACATCGAGCGCGGCGCGCAGCGCATCGTCGAGCGGATCATGGAGCGAGAACATGTGGGCGCATTGTAGCAAAGTAAGCTATCCGCACACAGTTCGGTATACTTTGCGCATGGAAGAGAATATTTTCATGAAGATCATCCGTCGCGAGATCCCGGCGGAGATAGTGTACGAGGACGACGATACGCTCGCCTTCCTGGACATCAAGCCGAACAATCCCGGCCATACGCTCGTCATCCCGAAGGAGCCGGCACGCAACGTATTCGACATCTCCGAAGCGTCCTGGCTCGCGGTCATGAAGACCGTGCGCCTGCTCGCGCCCGCCGTGCGCGCCGCCGTGGAAGCGGACGGCCTCAACATATATATGAATAACGAAGCCGCCGCGTTCCAGGAGATATTCCACCCGCACGTGCATCTCATCCCGCGCTTCAAGGAAGATGGCTTCTCCCATTTCCCGCAGCGTTCGTACGCCCCCGGCGAGATGGAAGGCATCGCCAAGCGGATGCGCGCCGCGCTCGGGAAATAAGGAAGGCCTCGCAGGGAATGCGAGGCCTTCGCCGATCAGGCGGGCGTCAATAAGCGATACCGAGAGCCCCACGGCGTCGCGCACGAGAGCGGATGCACGAATATTCCCGTCTGCCGATCGCGCCGCACCACCGAGACGATGCAGTCCTGCCGGATGAACAGGTAGCTGAATTCATGCGCTTGGTCCGTATCGGCGATATGCCGTATCAGGGCCGGCGCGACGATTCCGAGCGTACGGAACCGCCCGTACAGTTCCTGGCTCGAGACGTGCTCATCGAGCGCGTATTCGTCGAGCGTATAGTCCGTCGAACGAAGCGTGACCCGGCTCATGGCGAGCATGCCCTCGAACTCCGCGACCATGTTCAGGGTGTGCCCGCCGTACCGCGGCGTATCCCTGCGCAAGTCCTTCCGGCCGACATAGGTGAGCGGCGATGGCCCTCGGGTGGCTGTGGTAAGCATGTGCATCTCCTGAAACGTGCGTCTGTCCGGGACTATGTCACCTTCTCCCGCCTATTTCAAGCCCGCTCGCCGCTTCATGCGTTGACTGGTATTCATACCGATAGTAGTATAACGGTATGAAAACGACCCTGACGATAAAGACTGACAAGAAGCTGCGGGACGACGCGAAGCGCATGGCGAAGCGGCTCGGCATCCCGCTCACCACCATCGTGAACGCGAAGCTGCAGGAGTTCGTACGGGACGGTCATTTCGAGGTGTCGCTTACGCCGCGTCCGAAGAAGGTGGCGGAGTGGGATGAGATGAGCCGCGAGTTCAGGGAGCATCCTGAACGATTCGTAATTTCGAGTGCGGAGGATTTCATTACAGGCCTGCAGTCATAGGCCATGCAGGTCGCGCGCCATCCCAAATTCGAAAAGAAACTTGCACGGCTTCCGAAGCCGATTCGCCGCGCTATCGCTGACAGAATCAATCTCTTCCTGACTAACTCGCGACACCCCCTCCTGAACGATCACGCCCTTTCCGGTGACCGCCACGGGCAGAGGAGCATGAATATCAATGGCGATTGGAGACTTATCTATGAACCGATAAGCGTAGATATGATACTGCTGCTTGATGC
Organism: Minisyncoccota bacterium; assembly: GCA_036261925.1. GTDB lineage: Bacteria > Patescibacteriota > Minisyncoccia > Phycocordibacterales > Phycocordibacteraceae > C7867-001. The sequence continues at coordinate 3,052 of DATAJW010000015.1, forward strand.
CGATACGCATCATAAGCTGTACGGGAAATAGGTACCGCATTATCGAAGCGCATCGAGCCCCGGAAGCGTCCCGTACGCGAGGAAATCGAGCATCGCGCCCCCGCCGGTGGAGATGAACGAGATGCGATGGTCGAGCTTAAGCTTCTCGATGGCGGCGACCGTGTCTCCGCCGCCAACGATGGTATGCGCATCGGTCTTTGCGAGTGCGACAGCAAGCGCTTCGGTCGCCTCGATGAAGCCGTTCTCGTAATTGCCGAGCGGGCCGTTCCAGAGCACGGTCCTCGCGTGCGCCGCGAGGTCGGCGAGGAACGCGAGGGTCTTCGGGCCGTTATCGAGTATCGCCTCGCCGTCCCGCACGTCGTCTATGGCGGCGAGCCTCCCTTCGGCGCGCGTACTGCCTTTCGGCGCAACGATATAGTCCTTCGGGAGCGCGATGCCGCCATGCGCCATGAGCTTCTGTACCGCGAGCGGGTCCGCGCCCGATACGAGCGAGCTGCCGACCGAATTTCCCTTCGCCTGCATGAAATCGTTCGCGAGCGCGCCGCCCACGAACACGCGGTCGTACCGGTCGAGGAGCGCGGAGAGCACCGGCTCCTTCGTGCCGAACTTCGCGCCGCCGATGATGGCGAGCGCGGGGCGTTTCGGGTAGAGAGCGGAGCCGAGCTCCTTCGTCTCGAGCATGACCTGGAGCCCGGCATAGGACGGCAGGAGCTCCGGAATGCCCACTACCGAGGCATGCTTCCGGTGAAGGACATCGAAGGAATCCTGCACGAACACATCGGCGAGCTCGGCGAGCTCGGCGGCGAACGCGGGATCGTTCCGTTCCTCGCGCTTGTCGCGGCGCAGGTTCTCGAGCATGAGCACCTCTCCGGGCAGCAGTTCGCGCGCCATCCGACGCGCCTCTTCCCCGACGGGCACCGGGCAGAACTTCATGCCCGGGAACCAGGCCGCCATCGCCTCGTACATGGGCAGGAGCGAGCTCGTGTCGGTTCCGCTCACATGGCCTATGAGTATGACGCGCGCGCCGCGCTCCTTCAGGAAGCGGATGGTCGGTACCGCGCTCTTCAGGCGGAACGCTTCGGTGACGCGGCCATCGCTCGCCTCGGCATTCAGCGATGCGCGCACGAGCACCGGCACGTTCTCGAGATGCGGGATGTCCGCGACGCCTTTCATACGCAAAGTATACGCGACGGCCCGGCGCAGCGGCGCTAGAGAGCCCGTACGAGCGCGGAGAAAGCGGTGACGTCGGTCGATGCGCGGCCGACGAGGAGACCGTCGATGCCGGTATCGGTCGAAAGCGCGCGCGCGTTGCCCGCATCGACGGAGCCGCCGTACAGGATACGCACGCGGTCGCCCGCGCGGCCGGGCATGAAGTCCTCGAGGAGCTTCCGCACGTACGCGATCATTTCCGCGAGGTCGGCGGGCGTAATGGCCTCGTCGCCGCTCTTCCCTATCGCCCAGACCGGCTCGTACGCGATAACGACCTGCGCGCGCTCCGCGCCCGTGAGCGGCGTGAGCGCGGTGCGCAACTGCTCGCGGATGCGTTTCAGGTACGCGGCATCCGGGTCGCGCTCCGTCTCGCCGATGCAGAGCACGGGCGTGAGCTTCGACGCGAGCGCGTGCGCGACCTTCCGCGCTATCACTTCGTCGTCCTCGCCCGCCGCGCGGCGCTCCGAGTGGCCGATGATGGCATACGAGACGCCGAGCCCCGTGAGCGCGCCGGCACTTACTTCCCCCGTATGCGCGCCGGACTCCGAAAGCCCGACGTCCTGCGCGGCGAGCTTCACCTTCGCGCGAGTCCCGGCGAGGAGGCCGATGTACGGATACGCGGGAGCGAGCGCGATCTCGCGTTTCGCCTTGCCGACGGAAAGCCGTTTCGCGCTTGCAAGCAATGCCTTCGCCTTCGCCGGCGTCTCTACGTACGCCTTCCAGTTCGCAACGATAAGCATGCACCTATGATACCAGGCTCGTCGAGCACGGCTGGACGAGCCTGGCCAGTACGGAGTGAGCTTTCCAAAAGAAAGGCTTCCTGGAAGCAGCCGAAAGGTATCGAGCGGCCGAGGGACGGAGCTGGCCCGCCCTTCCTCACACTCCCCCGCAAGGAAGCGGTGTTGGCGTCTTTGGCCGTACGGAGGCGGGTAGCCGAGTAAGAGCAATTTCGCAGCAGCGAAATATGCGTGCCAAAGACCCAGCACAGCGAACCTGTTAACCCTCCCGCCAATCCACGAACTGATACGTCGGCGACACCGCTGGCGTGAACGGCGGCGGGTCGGTCGCGAGATTGCGGTCATAGGAGTCGATACGATGCTCGTAGCCGCCATAGTCGCCGCACGCGTTCTGCCACTGGGTTCCCGTGCGCTTGTTCGAGACGGTCGTGCCGAGGATGGTCAGCGTGCCGCGCGGCTCGTACGAGGAGTAGCAGCTATTGTTCACGTTGCGGTACAGGTTGCGGCCGAACGCACCGGTCTGCGCGATGAAGATGCCGTTCAGCGTCATGTTATAGGGCGAGTCCGGACCGATGAGCACGTCGCCTTCCGCGATGGCCGTGAGGCCAGCGGTCCCGTCCTGCGTCGTGTACGTGACGTCGTCACGGAGGATGATGCGCGGCGCCACGCCCGAATTCACGATGTTCGCGGCGACGAGCGTTACCTTCGTATCGATGGTGCCCTCGAGCCAGACATCGTCCTCGAAATACAGGAGGCCGCAGTTCGCGGGGAGCGTGTAGGTCGATGCGGACGACTGGCTACGGATGCGGGTGTAGTCGTTCTTCTCGCTCGTCTCGCTCGGGTCGTTGATCGGAATGGAGAGCGTGCTGTACGTGTCGGTTACGGCGCGGACGGTATAGGTGCCGTTCCCGTTGAACGTCACGCGATAGCCGGCTGCGAGCGAGTTGTTCGGGGACCGGCTCGGGAAATAGCGCCCGCTCGCCTGCGCGGTCGCCTTCAGCGCGCCGAAGTTCGCGGCGATGGCGGCGAAGTCGACTTGCGGCGTCGGATAGCTCCAGAGCGTCTGGTTCGGCCCATCGCCCCACACGCCCGCCCGCGTCGAGTTCGGCGAGCAGCCGAACGTCGCGGTGCAGAGCCAGGACGAGAGCGAGCTCGTGACGGGCGCATTCGCGGTACCGTCCATGCGGATGCCGCCGTTGGAGTGATAGGGACCGTTGATGACGCGATCGGGCCCTGCCCAGACAGTGCCGTTGATGATGTACGAATAGAGCGCGACGGTCGGCCGCGCATAGCGCGCGGTAAGCGTCCGCGCGGCGTTCGCGTTCTCTTCGGGCGTACCGGTCGACTCGATGTCGATGGAGGTGATCTGGCCGCAGGACTGGTTGCCGTCGATGTCGAGCGTGAACGAGCCGGTCACGCCGCCTTCAGGATCCTCGTACGGGACGGTATACGGCCCGCTCGCTCCGGTGCCGTTCGTGAGGTCGGTCGGGTAGTGCGCGAGGAACCAGCGATAGTATTCGAGCCCGGCTTCGGCGAGCGCGAAGCCGCGGTCGCTCGAGGTATCGACGGTCTGCACGCGGTTCTCGGTCAGCACGAAACTCGAGAGCGCGCCGAGCACGGTGAGGAACACCGACCCGAATACGAGCGCGAGGAGCATGAGATAGCCGCGGCGTGGTCGCATGCTTCCCATATTACTCCGAACGGAGGTTGCGCAGCGTCGCGCTCGAGGTGAGCGTGACGATTTCCGGCGCGCGCGTCGGGTTGAGGTCGACCAGGAGCGTGAGCCTGACCGACCGCACGAGCGACAGGTTCACGGGAGCCGGGAGCTCCGCGCCGTTCGCGTCGTAGTACCTGAAGAGCGGGGACGCGCCCGCATTCGCGACCGACGTCGCGATGGTCGTCGTCGCCGACGCCTGGCCGCTATAGGTCGGCGGGTTGCCGCCCGCGTTCGTCACCACGCGATAGAGCGAGCCCTTGAGGAGATAGACGCGCACGCGCTCGACGGAATTATCGGTATCGATATCCGAGTAGAAGACGAGCGAGGAGGTGGCCGCGGTCTGGAGCGGATACGAACCGTCCTCGCCATAGGTCGCTTCCCGCAGGCTCGAGAACGATATGTCGAGGCCCCGGTTCGCGTTATCGACCGCGGTGGTCTGCTCGAGTATGTAGGCGTTCGACCGGTAGAACGATGCGATGATGCCCATGAGCGCGATGCCGACGGCCGAGAGTATGGCTACGACGACGAGCGTCTCGGCGAGCGTGAATCCTGGGCGAAGCGGTCCGTTCATGCTACTCGAAGGCCGCGGTGAAGAACGCGGTTCCGCTCGCCGCGACCCCGTCGAACGAGGCGCTCGCATGGCCTGGCTTCGCGATGCCGACCGTATAATCGTTCGCGCTCGCGATGCCGCCGAAGTAGGCGCCGCCGCATGCGGATGTCTCGACCGACGCCGAATACCCGCCACGCGCGAGCGTGACCGATGCGCCCTCGACCGGGAGCCCGCCCGCATCGCGCACCGATACGAGGAGCGCATGCGAGGTCGCCGGACCGAGCATGAGCGCGGAATCGACGGTCGCGCCCGGCGAGAGCGCGAACGGCGGCTGGACGCAGGCATCGATGACATCGTAGCCCGTAACGTCGAACGCGTAGGAATCCCATTCGAGCTCGAGCGAGCGGATGCCGGCGGCATCGGTTGCCGAATCGATGGCCGTCTTGTAGATGGGCGCACCGGCGCCGGTCGAACCGATGGCCTTGGTTCCTAGGAGTGTGAACGCGACATCCGGCACCGGTATCGGCCCGACCTCGTACGCCAGCGTCCAGTCAAGCACGCGCGGCGTCGTCGCGGTCGAGGCAGTAGCGAGGGTCGCCTTGAGGCCGAGACTCGGATAGGTCGAGGTCGAGATGCCCGAGAGGTCTATCGGGAACGACGAGAAGCCGTCGCCGTTGCCTGGAAGCGCCGCATCCGGGAGTGGCGTTCCGCTGCCGTCAGTCACCTGCACGAGCGCGGTCGTGCCGCCGGGAAGCGCGAGGTCCGATGATGCGCTCGTCCAGGCCGCGAGGTAGCTCGGTGCGGCCGGTATCGAGCGCGCGCTTCCGCTTGCGGCATAGACGCCGAGCGCGTTCGCCAGCTCGAGAGCGCCGCCCGCTACCGCAGCGTTCGTCATATCGGTTATATGCGCGCCGCTCGAGAACGTATCCGCGGTCGTCGTCGCCTTTTTCGGGAACAGCGTGCGCAGCGTGAGGCTCGCAAGCGCATCGATCGCGAAGGTGCCGGCGGTCGTCTGGTTCCCGACGACGGTGAGGTAGCCGGGGCTCGGATTCTGGTTCGTGGCGTCGCGCGCATAGGTCTGGGCGCTCGAATAGCCGTCCTTCGCGACCCGGATACGGTAGTCGGTCGAAGTCGGCGCGCCCGGGAGATAGACGATGCCATCGGCGTTCGAGAAGGTCGTGACGCCGATCGACGGGGACGTCCTGCTGTTCTCGATGGTGACCGACGCGCCCGGGACGCCCGCGCCGACCGCATTCACCACGTTCACCTGGAGCGTGCCGCCGCCGGTCGTCGTCTCGAGCCCGATGGGCGCGCGGTTCGATATGAGCACCACGTCCCGCTCCTGCTCGCGGGCGGTGTAGCTCACCTCCACACGCACGCGCTTGTAGTCGGTCGTGATGTGGTTCGAATCCGCAGCGCCGAGCCCGTCCTTCGGGTCGTCCTCGTACACGACGAGCGTACGCACGTTATAGGTGGTGCCGTTCAGCACCGTCGTCGACGTGGCCGCTATGAGCCCTGCCGGGATGCCGCCGATGGTGCCGACCGAGTCGTACGGCAAGGAACGCATGTATTCCATCTGTGAATTGGCGATGGCGGTCGCGCCCGCCTTCATCTTCGCGAGGGAGGAGATGAGTATCGAGCCGCGCAGGAGGCCGAAGAGCGCGAGGAATATGATGAGCACGAGCGCGGAGCCGACGATGACGTCGACAAGCGAAACGCCGCGCATGCCGTTCGAGAACATGACGTAATAATAGCGTACGGAAATGCGTGCTCTGCGGAACGATTGAGAAATCGCTGCAGGCGCGGCGCGGGCAGCGCATCTCTGCAGGCGTACTAGCAGTACGACGAAAGAGATGCGCGGGGCCCGTAACAAAGCTTTGAGGAATTTTAACCTCGTTCTCTAAATCTTGTCGGAAAGCGAGTAGATAGGGGATATCATCGCGAGCGCGAACACACCCACCGCCCCGCCGATGAAGAGCATGAGTATCGGCTCGATGATGGTCGAGAGGTCCTTCGTGCGGTCCTCGACATCGGTCTCGTAGTATTCGGCGACCTGCGAGAGCATGTCCGCGACCTTGCCGGTCTCCTCGCCCACCGCGATCATATCGGCGATGAAGGGCGGATAGAGCTTCGGGTGGTCGTTGAACGCAGCAGAGAGCGGCTCACCCTTCCTTACCCGCACCTCCGCCTCGTCGATGACCTTCGCGAACGTGCGCTCGCCGACGACCTCGGAAGCTATCTTGAGCGCAGAGAGCATCTCCACGCCCGAGGAGAGGAGCGAGGCGAGCGCGCGGGCGGCGCGGGCGGCGAACGTCTCGCGCACGAGCTCGCCGATGACCGGTAGGGCGAGCGCCGCCCGCACGACAATGCTGCCGCCCGCCTTCGTCCTCGTGAACGCGACGAACCCGACGACGATGGCCGCGAGCCCGGCAAGCACCAGGATGGAATTCGCCGCCATGAAGTCCGAGATGCCGATGATGGCCCGCGTCGCCGCCGGCAGGTCGACGCCGAGCTCGGTGAATGTGCTCGAGAGGGTCGGCACAACATAGATCATCATCAGGATGCCGATGACGACGACCGCGACGAGGATGACCGACGGGTAGATCATCGCGCCCTTCACCTTCTTCGTGAGCGTATTGGAGCGGTCCATCTGCCGCGCGACCACTTTCAGCGCGTCGGCAAGCGTGCCCGATTCCTCGCCCGCCTTCGTCATGGCGATGAACAGGTCCGAGAAGATGTTCTTATGGCCCGCGAGCGCTTCGTGGAACGCCATGCCCGTCTTCACCTTCTCCTCGAGATCGGACGCTATCTTCTTGAGCGCCCGGTTCTTCGACTGGCGGGTGATGACCGAGAGCGCACGGGAGAGCGAGAGCCCTGCGGCAAGCATCGCCGAAAGGTTCTTCGTGAACGTGATGCGCTCGTCCATCTTCACGCCGTTGCCGAACGATATGTCGCCGAGCTTCGGCAGCGCGAAGCCGCTCGCTTCCTCTACCGCGATGACCGTCGCGCTTTCCTTCTCCGCATCGCTGTAGACGGCGAAACGGGACGCGGCATCCATGACGCGCGTCTCCTCCGTCCCGTCTTCTCGCCGCAACCTCACGCGGAATTTCATGAAAAAATCTTAGCACGCACACTATGCATACACTTCGCTCGCTTGCATGCCTGTCACTTACCTCCAGTACGTTGCGTAAACACTACGGAGCGAGGTATTCGCTTCCATAGGCTTCCTGGAAGCAGCCGTAACGCAAGGAAGCGGCAAAGGAAATGGCCGACCAAGCGACAGCGCGTGGCGGCATTTCTTTTGAGCCGATGACTATGCGTTGCGAGCGCGCTGTAAGGCGTTGCTGCCTGTGGAGCGAATGGCGAGCGGAGCTTTATTCGGTGACGGCTCGAAGCACCTCTTCGATCGAAGTGATCCCCCGTGTCGCTTTATACAAACCGTCCTCGAGCATCGTGAGCATGCCCTCCTTGCGCGCCTGCTCCTCGATGGCGTCCGAGGTCGCGCTGTGGAGGATGAGGTCGCGGATGGCCGGAGAGACATCGAGGATCTCGTGGATGCCCATGCGGCTCCTGTAGCCGTCCTCGCACTCGCCCGACGGCACCGCCTTGTAGAACGGGAGGTCGTCGACCTTCGTACCCGCCTTCACGAGCTTCTCCTCGTGGAGCGCTTTCAGCACCGAATCGAACTTGTCGTCATGCGCGACCTTCGCGCGCTCCTCGCTGTCGAGCGCGTACTGCTCCTTGCTGTCGCAGAGCCGGCGCACGAGGCGCTGGCCGACGATGATACGGAGCGTCGAGACGAGGAGGAACGGCTCAACGCCCATGTCGATGAGGCGCGGCACGGCGCCTGCAGCGGAGTTCGTGTGGATGGTCGAGAGCACCAGGTGGCCGGTGAGCGCGGCGTTGATGGCGAGCGACGCCGTCTCGCTATCGCGTATCTCGCCGACCATGATGATGTTCGGGTCCTGGCGCACGAGGGCACGGAGCCCGTTGGCGAACGTGAAGCCGATGGCCGGATTCACCTGCGTCTGGTTCACGCGCTTCATCTGGTACTCGATCGGATCCTCGATGGTGCTGATATTCACGTCCGGGGTATTGAGCAGGTCGAGGATGGTGTAGAGCGTCGTCGTCTTGCCCGAACCGGTCGGTCCCGAGATGAGGATGATGCCCGTCGTCTGGCGCGTCGCCTTATGCACGCGTTCCAGGGATTCGCCGTGGAAACCGAGCGCCTCGAGCGTGAACCCGTCGCCGCCCGTCTCGCGCAAGAGGCGCATGACGATCTTCTCGCCGTAGTAGGTCGGGAGGAGCGATACGCGGAACGACACCGCCTCGCCTTCGGTCTCCATCTTGAACCGGCCATCCTGCGGCAGACGCTTCTCGTCGAGCTTCAGGTTCGCGAGGACCTTGATGCGCGCCACGATGCCCGCCGCCGCCGAGCGCGGCAGCGTCATCGCATCGTGCAGCACGCCGTCGATGCGGTACCGGACGAGCACCTCCGTCTCCGAATGCTCGATATGGATATCGGACGCGCCCTGGATGATGGCATGGCGCAACAATGTATCGACGATGCGCACGATCGGCAGGTCCTCCGCCATCTTCTTGAGGTCCTCGCCGGACGCGTCGTCACTCGCCGCCTCCCGCACCAGGTTTATCTTGCCGGCTTCGGTCGTGATGAGGTCGCCGAACTCCTCCTTCAGCGACTTCTGGTACTGCAGCAGCACGTGCTTGAGCGATTCGTCGTCCGTGAGGCGGGCGAGTATCTTGAGCCCGGTCTTCTTGCGGACCGAATCGATGGCCGGCAGGTCCTCCGTATCGAGCATCGCTACCTCGAGCTGCTTCCCGTCCTTCTTGAACGCGACGATGCTGTGCGTGCGGGCGATGGGTTCCGGGATGAGGGAGAGCACCTCGAGCGGGATCTTGCGGTCCTTCAGGTTCACGAACGGGATACCGAGCACGTACGCCTTGATGCGGCGGAGCGCATCCGAAGTCAGCGTGCCGCGCGATACGAGCACGTCGCCGACGGAGCGTTTCTTCTCCTTCGCTTCCTTGTCCGCGTCATCGACGTCGGCACGCGTGACGAGACCGGAGTCGAGTATGAATTCCTTGAGTTCGCCTTCGGAGACTTGCATAGCTAGTAAGAGTATAGCTTGAAGCTGTTAGCTTGCGGCTTGCTGCGTTTCTCATGAAGGGGAAAAGAGAAGGCCCATGCCGAGTCGGCATGGGCCAGAGGTGCGCGGCTCACGTGAACCGCTGTTCGATCTGCTTGCGGATGTGCTCAAGCTCTTCCGGAAGGAGCACGCGCTTCGGCGCGTGCGTATAATTGCGGCCGAAGCACGTATCATCGAAGTGGCGCCGGCCGAAATCGAGCATCTTCGGCGGACGCGCGTAGCGCGGGATGAGGTGCATATGCCCGTGACCCCGATGCACGCCGTACTCGTTGCCGAGCCAGCAGCAGTTCACGAGATCCGGCTTCCAGAGCGCATCGAGCGCCGACCGATAGTGGCGCATGACTTCATCGAGTTCGTCGCGCTCCTCTGCGGCCAGGTCGTGGAGCTGGTGCAGGTCCACATGCCGAGTCGCGAGCCACGCATACGCGCGCCCGAGATGCGCCTGGTTCTCATGCAGGTACAGAATCCAGTGAACGAACCTGAAGATGACCAACTGCTCATAGTCCTCCCCGCCGAGGAGCGTCCGCTCGGCTTCCGGCGACAGGGTCGGCATAAATAAGGGCATAGGTCCCCTCCTATCGTTTATCCTGGCCCACCCTACCATCCCAGCCGTGCGAAAGCACGGTATCCCTCCGAACGGAGCCGTTGACGCAACCTACCTATATATGGTAGATTTCACCTATCTGAAACGTCCGCACCCGCGGACCTTTCTTTTTAAAGGGTGCGCACAACTGAATACAGGACGTATGTTGGATCTCAAAACAATCAACTTGGTACTGGGCGAGTTCGAGGAACGGGGTATCTCGAAGGAAACGATGATAGACGCCATCGAGACGGCCATGGCCACGGCGTACAAGAAGGAATACGGCAAGCGCGGCCAGGTGGTGCGCGGCAAGCTCGACATGAACACGGGTACCGTGGTGTTCGAGCAGGTGAAGACCGTCGTCGACGAGACGATGGTCCGCTTCCCCGATCCCGACGAGGAGGAGATTGTCGAGCCCGAGCAGCCGATGCGCTTCGAGGCGGAGGCTGAAGTCGCCGAAGGCGAGCTTCCCCGCTTCGACTCCGAGAAGCACCTGCTCATCGAGGACGCGATGCGCATCAAGCGCGGCGTCGCGCTCGGCGAGGAGATCATCTTCCCGCTCGAGCCCCAGGACGATTTCGGCCGCATCGCGGCACAGACCGCCAAGCAGGTCGTCATCCAGAAGATCCGCGAGGCGGAGAAGCTCTCCATCCTCGACGAGTTCGGCCACAAGAAGGGCGAGATCGTCTCGGGCACCGTGCAGCGCATCGAGCGCGGCGCCATCTTCGTCGACCTCGGCCGCGCGACCGGCATCATCCCCTACGAGGAGCAGATTCCTGGCGAGCGCTACCGGAACGGCGAGCGCATCCGCGCGTACCTCTATGCCGTCGACGAAGGCTTCCGCGGCGTCTACCTGCGCCTTTCGCGCTCCCATCCCCGTTTCCTCATCCGCCTCTTCGAGATGGAGGCTCCCGAGCTCGCTTCGGGCGCCATCGAGGTGAAGGGCGTCGCGCGCGAGCCCGGCAGCCGCACCAAGATCGCTATCGCGTCCGCCGATCCGCACGTCGATCCGGTCGGCTCCCTCGTGGGCCAGCGCGGCGTGCGCGTCTCGACCGTCATGAGCGAGCTCGGCGGCGAGCGCATCGACATCATCGAGTGGTCCGAGGACCAGTCGGCGTTCATCAAGGAATCCCTCTCGCCGGCGACCGTGCTCGAAGTCGAGCTCGACGAGGAGAACCACCGCGCGAAGGTCACCGTCAGCGACGACCAGCAGTCGCTCGCCATCGGCCGCGGCGGCCAGAATGTCCGCCTCGCCGCGAAGCTCACCGGCTGGAACATCGACATCGAATCGACCGGTGGCGACGTCACGGCCACGGAGACCGAGACCGCATCCGCACCGGGGGACGCGAGCGACGAGAGCGTCGCCGCAGCCGATAATGCCGAGGATAACGACCCGGCGGTAGCAAGCGGCATCGACCCGACCGAGTCCGAATCCGTCATCGCGTCCGAAGGCGACGCGAATGAGGACGATGGGACGCTCACCGTCGAGGACGAGACCATCCGCACCGACGAGAACGAGACCGCCGCCGAATCGGAGGAGGCGCGCGACTGATACTAGTTATTAGCCACTAGATAGTTAGATGTTAGGAACGACCCCCCTAACTGCCTAATGGCTAACCCCTAACCCCCTACCCAATGAATTTGCTCCACGACATCGCTCCCGGTACCAAGGACCGCATGAACGTCATCATCGAAATTCCGAGGGGCTCGAAGAACAAGTACGAGATAGACAAGGAGACCGGCATCATCGCGCTCGACCGCGTCATGCACAGCGCGCAGGACTATCCGTTCGACTACGGCTTCGTGCCGCAGACCCTCTGGGACGATGGCGACGCGCTCGACGTGGTCGTGCTCACCACGCATCCGCTCATGCCCGGCATCCTCGTGCGCGCCCGTCCGGTCGGCATCATGCCGATGATCGACGGCGGCGAGGCCGATGAGAAGGTCATCGCGGTACCGACCGACGACCCCCGCTTCGCGAACGTTGCGGACCTCGGCGACGTGAATCCGCACACCCTCAAGGAGATCGCGCATTTCTTCTCGACCTACAAGCAGATACAGAAGAAGGAGGTGTCCGTCGGAGCGTTCCAGGATAAGGCTGCTGCCGAGGCGGCATTCGAGCGTGCTGTTGGGCTCTACAACGAGAAAAAGTAGCTCCGTTCGCAATTCTTTCTCAACCCTCTAAATTCCTACGGGTTAGAAAGAACAGCGAACTCCGAAGTTACGGAAGCGCGCCCGCGTGGGCGCGTTTCCTCTTTGCTTTTGCACTTTCTACTTTCGCCCGCGCCGCCGTATACTTCCCTATATGGATACCGCATCTTCATCGACCCTCGCCCCAGCGGATACGGGCACTGCCGGAAGCGGGAGTGATGACGCGCCCGTGACCGTCGCGCATACGACGCCCGCATCCAGGCAGAGAAGCTCGGTCGGCGGCGCGCTCGGCATCATCCTCGTCATCGGCATCGTCATCGTGGGCGCGTTCTATCTCTGGGGAGAGCGCATCGCGCAGAACGCGCCGCCTACCGAGGCGCCGCCCGTGACCGTCGAGTAGGAGACGCGGCGCACGCCGCGTTCTTCCTTTGCGCAGCGGTTCTGGTACTATGCCCCTACCTAACTCCTTTATCGTATGAACACTCCCCGCTCTTCCATGCTCGTGCCGATGGTCGTCGAGAAATCGCAGTTCGGCGAGCGCGGCTACGATATCTACTCCCGCCTCCTCAAGGACCGCATCATCTTCCT
>DATAJW010000016.1:0-6532 GCA_036261925.1 Minisyncoccota bacterium
CTTCCCGTTCACCGAGCCGTCGGTGGAAGTGGATGTATGGTTCGAGCCCGAGAACAAGGAGGGCAAGGCATCCGGGTCTCGGTCGAGGGGACGATGGCTCGAGGTCATGGGAGCCGGCATGGTGCATCCGGTCGTCCTCGAGAACGCGGGGATCGATTCGGCCAGATACCGCGGCTTCGCATTCGGCGGCGGCATCGAGCGCCTCGCGATGATCAAGTATGGCGTGCCCGATGCGCGTCTCTTCCATTCGGGCGACCTGCGCTTCACGTACGGCTTCACCGGCTGACCCCACCTATGAAAGTCTCACTGCCCTGGCTCCAGACCTATTTCGATGCACCGCTCCCGAGCGCCGCGGAGCTCCATGACGCGCTCACCTTCCACGCGTTCGAAGTGGAGGAAGTGACCGGCGAGAAGGGGAAGGAAGTCATCGACGTGAAGGTGCTTCCTGACCGCGCCGCCGATTGCCTCTCGCATCGGGGCATCGCGCGCGAGCTCGCGGCCATCCTCGACCTCCCGCTGAAGAAGGACCCGCTCGCCGAACCGGATGCGGAGTTTCCGGCGCAGGCTGCGCTTGCGGTCGACATCGAGGACAGCGCATCCTGCCTCCGTTACCTGGGCGCGTACGTGAAAGGCGTGACGGTCGGTCCGTCGCCCGCGTGGCTGAAGGAAGCCCTGGAATCGGTCGGCAGCCGCTCCATCAACAACGTCGTCGACGCGACGAACTACGTCATGCTCGATATCGGCCAGCCGCTTCACGCATTCGACGCGGGGAAGCTCACGGCGCGCGAAGGAGTCTTCCGTATCGCGGTCCGCGGCGCGCTCGAGGAGGAAGCCATCACGACGCTCTCGGGGGAGGAGTACCGGCTGCCCGAAGGCACGCTCGTCGTCGCGGATGCGCATGCGGACGCAGCAATCGGTATCGCCGGCGTGAAGGGCGGGAAGCGCGCGGAGATAGATAGCTCGACCGTGGACATCATCCTCGAATCGGCGAACTTCGACGGCACACTCATCCGTCGCGCGGCGCAGAAGCTCAAGCTCTATACCGATGCGTCGCTCCGGTTCCAGAACCGGCCGTCTCCCGCGCTCGCGAAGGTCGCGATGCGCGAGGCCCTGCGCCTTATCGCCGAGGTGGCGGGCGGCGAGCTCATTGGCGTGACCGATGCGTATCCCGCGGAAGTCGTCGAGCGGACGGTCCGCATGAGCGTCGCCGAAGCCAACGCGCTCCTCGGCACCGCGTACGCCGCGGAGGACGTGCGCCAGGTCTTCGACCGGCTCGGGTTCTCGTATACGGAAGTCGAGGGAACGTTCACGGTCGTGCCGCCGTTCGAGCGACGCGACCTTACTATCGCGGCGAACCTCGTCGAGGAGGTCGGCCGCATCCTCGGCTATGAGCGCGTTACGCCTGCCGAGCTCCCCGCGCTACCGTTCGCGCCCGACCAGGCCCGCTACCGCGGCATCGAGCGGCTGAAGGACTTCCTCGTCGAGCGGGGATACGCGGAGATATCGACCCAGAGTTTCGCGGAGGCGGGGGATATCGAGCTCGCGAATCCGCTCCAATCCGACCGTCCGTGGCTGCGTCCGTCGCTTATGCCGGGCATGGCGGGGGCGCTCGAGCGCGCAGCGCAGGTCGCGCCGCGCACCATCGGTCCCGAGAAGCATCTCAAGCTGTTCGAGGTCGGGAACGTATTCACGAAGGACGGCGAATTCCTCGTCCTCGCGCTCGGTGTCCGCGCGCTCGCGGGGAAGCTCCCGCCCGATCTTCTCATCGAGCACGTCGCGACCATCGAGCAGGAGCTCCTCGAGGCACCGGGCAAGGCTCGCTATACCCTCGACGGCGACCTGGTCGAGCTCAACCTCTCGCACGCGAACCTCGAGAAGCTCGGCGACGGGTACGCGCCCGTCACGTATGCGCTCGGCGCGTACCGGCCGTTCTCGCTCTACCCGGCAGCGCTTCGCGACATCGCCGTCTGGACGCCCGCGGGCACGAGCGAGTCGGAAGTCACGATTTCCATACTGAAAGAGGCAGGCGAGCATCTCGCGCGCCTCGACCTGTTCGACCAGTTCGAGAAGGAGGGCCGCGTCTCCTATGCGTTCCGTCTCGTCTTCGAGTCCATGGAGAAGACCCTTTCCGATGTCGAGCTCGCGCCCGCCATGGAACGCATCACGAACGCCTTGAATGCGCGCGACGGCTTCTCTGTGCGCTAATCGGATTTACGAAATCCGATCTCCGAGCCGCTCGATCTCGTCGAGGGGAACGAGCGCATCGAATCCCTCATCGAGCGACGGCGGCGCGGCAGCGAGCTTCGCGTGCATCGCGTCGAGCACGTACTCGGGCACGACTCGTTCTCGCGCCTCGTTGCGCTCCTTGGCGACCGCGAGCGGCACGTCCGCATACGCCCCGATGACGGTCGCGATGCCGAGCTCCCGCAGGTACGCGATCATATGCTCCCGCTTCCAGGCATCGACGAACGCGGAATCGAGGACCACGCTCTCTCCGCGTTCCACCGCTTCCTTCGTGCGCAGGTTCGCCTCTTCCCAGATGAGGCGATTATGCGACTGGTCCTCGGCATCGCCGAGCAGTTCCTCGCGGATATCGTCGCGGTTGACGTAGGCGAAGCCGGTGCGGTCCGCGAACGGCTTGAGCACGGTCGTCTTGCCCGAGCCTGGGATGCCGATGCCGATGATAGCGAGCGTCATACCGTCATGATAGCGGTCCTAGGCGTCGCCGGCCAATTCTGCTAGGGTACGTGCGGAAGGCAGTCCTTCATTCCAAGGAGATGCGACATGAAGCGTAGAACGCGCTTCCGGATTACGCTCCGGCAGCTGCTATCGATCGTTACCGAGCCCTTCGCGAGCCTCCGAGAGTTCAAGGAGATCCGCGAGGAGATGAGGCGGCCGCTCAAGAAAGTACCGAAGAAAGTCTTTCTCATCCGCCATCCGGAGACCAACGAAGCGGTCGACGGTATCTATCGCGGCGATCATGCGGAGATTACGGAGAAGGGGATGGAGCAGGCGCAGACCGTCGCCGGCCGCCTCGCGGACCTCAACGTGACGCATATCATCACGAGTACGCTTCCGCGTTCGGTCAGGCTCGCCGAGATCATCGCCGTGCGCATGAGCATGGGCGCCAAACCCAACTCGCTCGTGAAAGTGCTGCCGAACGAGCTCTTCGTCGAGTGCCGGAAGCCGAGCGTCATGGACTTGAAGCCGCGCGACGAATCGGAACCGGCCATGCGTCCCATTCGCGGGCTCTTCGACTGGAACTATCGGCACTCGGACGAAGAGAACCGGTGGCGGCTTGAAGTGCGGGTCTGGCGGGCGCTTCGCTATCTCGCAGAACTCGATGCCCAATGCGTCGTGGTCGTTACCCACGGCAAGTTCCTGCGCGTGCTCTATCACTATCTCTACGAGGAAGGCACGCTCAATGGGTTCTACCGGAAGGCCGACCGCCTGCTGAAGCACGCGCATACCGGGATCACCACGTTCTCTCTCGAGGAGGGGTACCGGAATCCGGCACTCCAATGGCAAGTGGATGGCTGGAACGACATCGCCCACACCAGCACCATGAGCCGGGTCTACGCCGACCTCGCGCTCAAGCCCTAAGCCCCCGCCCTCTACTGGCGGGGGCCTTTCTTTACGCGCCCGGAAGGCCGATTCGTGCTATACTCAAGGCAACGATATGGCCGCCAAAGGGGAGGAAAAACCGAAGAAAACTGCCGCCAAGAGCGGCAGTTACGACGCCTCGTCGATCACCGTCCTCGAGGGCCTGGAACCGGTCCGCAAGCGCCCGGGCATGTACATCGGCACCACCGGTCCCGACGGCCTCCACCACCTCATCTGGGAGATATTCGACAACTCCCGCGACGAGGCCATGGGCGGGTACGCCGACGATATCGAGGTAGCGCTCTTGCCGGGCGGGTACGTGCGCGTCGTCGATAACGGCCGCGGCATCCCGGTCGGCATCCATCCGAAGACGAAGGTCTCCGCGCTCGAGACCATCATGACGACGCTCCACGCCGGCGGCAAGTTCGGCGGGGAGGATTCGGGCTACAAGGTCTCGGGCGGCCTCCACGGCGTGGGTGCGTCGGTGGTGAACGCGCTCTCCGAGCACACGAAGGTCCTCGTCCACCAGGGCGGCGGCATCCATATGCAGGAGTACAAGGTCGGCAAGGCGCTCGCCAAGGTGAAGCAGATCGGCAAGACCGCGAAGACCGGCTCCGTCGTCTTCTTCAAGCCGGACGTGACCATCTTCAAGGACGGCATCAACTGGAACTGGGACAAGATCGTCGCGCACCTGCGCCAGCAGGCATACCTCGTGAAGGGGACGCGCATCACCGTCATCGACGCGCGCGAGCTCGGCATGGTCGATTCCGAGGACGCGTTCTACGTCCGTGAGCTCGGGCTCGACTGCCCGTCCATGTCCTTCTTCTTCGAGGGCGGCCTCCGCTCCCTCATCAGTTTCTATAACAAGCACCAGACCCCGGCCCATAAGAACATCTTCTACGTCGACTCGTCGGAGGGGGACGTCGCGGTCGAGATAGCGCTCCAGTACACCGACGATATATCGCCGCGCCTCCTCGCGTTCGCGAACAATATCTATAATCCCGAGCACGGTACGCACGTGACGGGCTTCAAGACCGCGCTCACCCGCACCATCAATTCCTACGGCCGTTCCGCCGGCATCCTGAAGGAGAGCGAGGAGAACTTCACGGGCGACGACGCGCTCGAGGGCATTACGGCGGTCATCTCGGTAAAGATGCCGGAGATACAGTTCGAGGGCCAGACCAAGGGCAAGCTCGGCTCGGTCGAGGCGCAGGGCGCGACGGCGACCATCTTCGGCGCGGCATTCTCGTCGTTCCTCGAGGAGAATCCGGACGACGCCAAGCAGATCGTGAACAAGGTGCTGCTGGCGCTCAAGGCCCGCAAGGCCGCGAAGGCCGCGAAGGACTCGGTGCTCCGCAAGGGCGCGCTCGAGGGCATGACGCTCCCCGGCAAGCTCGCGGACTGCCAGACCAAGGACGCGGCCGAATCCGAGCTCTTCATCGTGGAGGGCGATTCGGCAGGCGGCACCGCGAAGACCGGCCGCGACCGCCGCACGCAGGCCATCCTCCCGCTCCGCGGCAAGATCCTCAACATCGAGCGGGCGCGCCTGGATAAGATGCTCGCCTCCGAGCAGATCAAGAACCTCGTCGTCGCGCTCGGCACCGCCATCGGCGACATCTTCGATATCGGCAAGCTCCGCTACCACAAGATCATCATCGCGACTGATGCCGACGTGGACGGCGCCCATATCCGTACGCTCCTCCTGACGCTCTTCTACCGCCATTTCCGCGAGGTCATCGACGGTGGGTTCATCTACATCGCGCAGCCGCCGCTCTATAAGATCAAGCGCGGTAAGGAGGTGCTCTACGCGTATTCCGATGAGGAGAAGTTCCGCCTGCTCGGCAGCGACGCATCGCTCGCGATAGAGGCCATCGAGGAGAGCCAGGAAGCGGACGACGAGACTGATGACGCGCCGGAGACGGAGGTCGCGACCAAGAAGGGCAGCGCGAAGGTTTCCATACAGCGTTACAAGGGCCTCGGCGAGATGAACGCATCCGAGCTCTGGGAGACCACCATGGATCCGAGCAACCGCATCCTCAAGCGCGTGACCGTCGACGATGCCGAGACCGCCGACCGCATCTTCGATGTCCTCATGGGCAACGATGTCGCGAGCCGCAAGAGCTTCATCCAGTCGAACGCCAAACTCGCCAACTTGGATGTTTAGCCACTAGCCATTAGTACTTAGGGAAAAGAGAAGCCCCGTAACGAAGTTACGGGGCTTCTCTAAGTACTAGTGGCTAGTGGCTAACACCCTGCACTAGAGCTAGTCGCGGACGTCGATAGTAGCGCGGTCGGTATTGTTCCGCTCATTCGACTCGCGGACATCGTTGCGCGGATCGATCTCGACGCGGACCGTGGCCTTGCCATCGGCGTTCGCTTCGAAGGTGCCGACGCCGTCGAGGGAGCGGCCGGGAGGGATCTCGCGGACCGTCGCGCGTTCGGTAACATCGTTATTGTCGTCGTTCTCGACGTAGATCTCGAGGGTGGTGCGATCGCTTATGTTCGTGCCTTGGTTCTTGATGCGGAACTTGATCGCGCCTTCCTTGCCGTCGGGCACCCGCGAGGAGCGGACGAAACTGCCGGTATCGTTCGAACGCTTGAGATACCCGATCTCGAGGATGTCGACCGTGAGGTCGGCGCGTCCCGAGTAGTTCGTGCTCGATGGAACCGTGACCACCGTATAGGTCGGGGCAGGGGCGATATAGGACGGGCCGTAGGGCGTATAGGTCGGCTGCTGCGGGTAGTAGGTGCCGCCGGTCGTCGCCGGAGGCGTCGACGGGGTAGTGGCCGGAGCCTGCTCGACCGGAGCGCTCGGAAGCGTGACGATGCCCGCGTCATCGTAGTCGTCGTACGCCGGCTGGCGGTTCTCGACAGCGTCGATGCGGCCATCGTCCTCATTGAACGTATCGGAAAGGGAGACCGCCGCCTC
>DATAJW010000017.1:0-22330 GCA_036261925.1 Minisyncoccota bacterium
CGTGTTGGGAGGGTCCGAATTGAACCGATGATTCTTGGCTTATTTATTTGGTTGCTGCTTCTCGTTCCCTTTTCTACCACCACAAGCCCACAAGCCCAGCCGACTTCATCTGTGCACGCGTGATAGGACCGAAATATCCGACCGCAGGCAGTATGCCATGCGCCGCCTGATACTTGGCGAGCGCAGATTTCGTACGTGCGCCGAAGTACGTAGTCTCGCTGCCGGGAGCGCCCGCACCGGACAGGGCGAGTTGGTACCCATTTGCATTTAAGAGCTGCTGGAGTGCGAGCACGTCGGCGCCGGTCATACCGAGTTCAAGGTCGCGAACCGTCATCCTACTTGAAGCACTGGCAGTTACGTCCGAAGAAGTCTGGGAGTCGTCAAAAAGATGCGGCCACTGTGCCTTAAGGGCATTCGCTGCCGCTGTATTTCCCATATCCATCAGGTTCTTGACCCGAGACTGGATCGAGGAGCCGGAACGTGAACGAGAGTTCGAGCTGGAGTCCGCCGGATCAGAAATGATGGGGCAATCGCTCGTTGTAAACGACGCGTCGGGTTGCGTGCTTGTGCCGGCTATATTTACTGCATACGCCGCATAATGGTAGGTCGTGTTGCACGAGAGGCCCGAGATCGATGCAGCGAAGGCTCCGGCACTGAAGCTGCCCGACTCGGTGGTAGTTGCGGTATAGGAAGTGGTCGTACCGTAGGCAAAACCTCGAACCGTGACCACAGCATTCCCGACGTCAGTGATTGTGCCGTTTCCAGTGGCGCTCGTAGAGGCGATAGCGCTGACCGCATCGGTTGTGACGACTGGCGGCGTGCTGAGTACGCCAGTCCATACATCAGCCGCCCTGACGACCCCGGCAACCTTCGCGCCGTCAGAGGATGAGGTTATGGAGTACCACCCGCGAGGGCCAGCGCTAGTCTGGGCTGCCCACGTCGCGCCTGAGTCAAAAGAGGCGTAGTTATAGTCTACGGTCGCCACAGCCGCAAGCCTGGTCCCATCGTCTGAGGAGGTTATGGAAATCCAGTTCTTGATGCCCGAATTCGTCTGCCCGGTCCAAGTAGCGCCAGAGTCGGTCGAGGTATAAATGAGTCCGTTATACACCACGGCCGCGAGCTTCGTACCATCAGAGGATGAGGTTATGGAGTACCAGTTGCGGGTACCTGCACTCGTCTGCTCGGTCCAGGTGGCACCTGAATCGGTGGAGGTGTAAATGCCTCCGCCGCCTTGAATGACTGCCGCAAGATTGGTGCCATCGTCTGAGGAAGCTATGGAAATCCACGTCCCACTACCGGACGCGGTCTGCTCGGTCCATGTGGCGCCGGAATCAGCAGATGTATAGATATACCCTCCGTTATCGACGGCGGCGAGCTTCGTGCCGTCGTCTGAGGAAGCAATGTCATACCACCCCCGGGTACCAGACGCGGTCTGCTCGGTCCATGTGGCGCCGGAATCGGCCGAGGTGTAGATATAGCCTCCGCTATCGACCGCTGCGAGTTTCGTGCCATCGTCTGAAGATGTTATGGAGGTCCAGTTCCGGCTCCCGGCGGCGGTCCAATCGGTCCAGGTGGCACCGGAATCGGTGGAGGTATAGATATCGCCTCCGTATACGACAGCGGCGAGCTTTGTGCCGTCGTCTGAAGATGTTATGGCGAACCACTCTCGACTGCCAGCACTCGTCTGATCGGTCCAGGTAATCGTTGCCGCAAATACAGACAGGGGGAGAGCGAGGCTGATAAGTAGGAGCAACGCAGCAGAAAAAGCTCTGAAACTGACTACAGGGATTCGCCTCATGTACATAACATTAGTATAAATCATGCTCGGTAGTCCGAAGATAAATGGACTTAATATCCATGAGCCTTTTACCCCCACTTCTTGAGTCGCATCGGAATAGCGAACAGGCTTTTATATGCAATGTCATTGCAGTTCGATTCCCGTCCCCTGTCTCAAAATCGGCCTTCCTGCTCTGTGACAACGACACAAAACTCCTCCGAATACGAGAATCGGAATGGAACTGGATATACGTTGCAAATGCTACATAACAGAAAAAGCCAGCGGTGTATTCGCTGGCTTTTTCTGATGAACACCCGGGCCGGTACCGTACTGACTTTTAGAGGGAATGGTACTGGTTCCTGGTGTCACAACCGTGTTGCGGGGGCACGAATCGAACGTGCGTCTGGAGGTTATGAGCCTCCCGAGGTACCTCTCCTCCACCCCGCTATACAGTTTTTATACGCTTTTCAACGCATCAGCGCAAGCATTCATTGACTCCACATGCCAGGCGAGTATACTTTGCATATCACTACGAAGAAGGCCCTTATGCGGTTCCGTCCGCATCGGGGGCTTTTTCATTTCGCTTCTCGAGTATGGAGCGCTTCTCATGGAGATAGGCAATCGGCGCGTTCGTACGCTTGAGCAGAATCGAGCATTTCTTCTCTGAACTCGGTGAGAGCACGGTGAGTAGTTTCTGCCGAGCCGAGAGGAACGAGACAAGACCGGCATAATCGCCATCGCTTGAGATGATTACTGCACGTTCGAAATTGGATTCGTAGGCGTCCTGAACTGCTTTTAGGACGAGATCAGCATCGCAGTTTCCCTTCGGTTTCCCAGAGCCATCATATGTCACTTCCTTGAAGACAAGCGTGAATCCGCACTCCTGCAAGTAGGTATAAAGTTCTTTATATTTCGGAATGAGACCTATGAATATATACGCTTGCTTAATCGCATATTTCTCCCTCAACCAGGTATTGAAACGTTGGTAATCTAATTTCCAGTTGAATTCCTGTACGCCATTATGCAGATTCGCGCCGTCTATGTATGCAGTGTTAACGAGTTTCTTTTGCATCCTTCCTAAATCTCGCCGTGCTCGGTCATCACATTCTCGTACCGCTGGATGGTCCGATACGCGATATGGTCCGACAGCTCGAACGAGCTTCCCTGGTGCGCGATCTCGTTGCGCACCTTATGCGCCTCCCAGGCGTCGTCGAGCGTCCGGAAGCGCCTCGGATCGACCGCCTTCAGCTTCTCTCCTACCGATTGGCCGGCGTACCCGAGCTGCGTGAGCAGGTCGTCGAGCATGATGTCGGCCTCGATGATGGCCTGGCGCCAGTCGCTCTCGTTGTGGCTCTCGATGAGCGAGAGCACATGGTTCCAGCGGCTATGATCGCGCTTCACCTCCGCCTCGTGCGGGTGCGCGGTCGCGTAGCGCGGCGCCTCCTCGCGCTTGGTCGCCGCGATGCGCATGCTCGAATGGATGAGGAGCATGAGCGCAGTGACCGCGACCAGGAAGCCGAGAAGGCATACGACGAGCCAGATGGCGCTCACGAACGCGATGACCGCGGGCCAGAGCGACATGCCGCCCCCGCCGCCGATCTCGATCGCGCCGTCTCCCGTCAGGAGGTTATAGAGCAGCCGGAAGAAATAGGCGACGTTGAGGAAGTTGACGCCGGATTCGCTCTCCATCCCCTGATTATAGCGCGTGCCTGGGCACTAACCGCGCGCGATATGCAGAAACCGCCCGCTAGGGGCGCTAGCGCAGGGTCTCGCCGGTCACGAGCGCGCCCGCTTTGAACACGAGGTCATCGGCGCCGCGCGGCGCGGTGAAATGGATGCCGACGGGAAGCGCGACGCCGTCGCGCTCGACCGCGCCCATAGGCACGGAAATCGCCGGCATGCCGGTGAGGTTCGCGGTCACCGTGAAGATGTCCTCGAGGTACATGGAAACGGGGTCGGACTTCTCGCCGAACGTGAAGGCGGGAGACGGGGTCGTCGGGAACGCGATGACATCGACATCCTCGAACGCGGCATCGTATTCCGCCGCGAGCGCGACGCGCGCGCGATCCGCCTTGCGGTAGTAGGCATCGATATAGCCGGACGAGAGAACGAACGTGCCGAGCAGTATGCGGCGCGTCGGTTCCGCGCCGAATCCCTCGGTCTTGGAATTGACGTAGGTGGCGAGCAGGTCCTCGCCTGCGGCATGGTGCCCGAACCTGATGCCGTCGAAGCGCGCGAGGTTCGCGGACGCCTCGGCCGGCATGATGACGTAGTAGGCCGGCAGCGCGTACGCGCTCGTCGGAAGCCGCACCTCACGCAGCGTATGGCCCTTCTCGACGAGCGTCGCGAGCGTCTCGTCGAAGCGAGCGCGCACATCGTCATCGAGCCCGCTCTCGAGCAGGTGATACGGCACGCCGATGCGCAGCCGCTCGCCCACTTCCCGTGGCGGGTAGGTATCGTCGGCTATCGTGGTCGCGTCGAGGCGGTCCGGGCCCGCGAGCGCGTCGTAGATGGCTTTCGCGTCGGCGACCGAACGCGCGAGCGGGCCCGCCTGATCGAGGGAGGAGCCGAGCGCGATGAGACCGCTGCGCGAGATGCGGCCGTAGGTCGGCTTCATGCCGACGAGGCCGCAGTGCGCGGCCGGCTGGCGTATCGAACCGCCGGTGTCGGTGCCGAGCGCGCCGAGCGCGAGGCCCCCCGCGACGCTCGCCGCCGAGCCGCCGGACGAGCCGCCCGGAACGCGTGTCGGGTCATGCGGGTTCTTGGTCGTGCCGAACGCGGAGTTCTCGGTAGAGCTGCCCATGGCGAACTCGTCCATATTCGTGCGGCCGAGGAAGAGCGCGCCCGCTTCCTTCAGCTTCCGAGTGACCGTCGCGTCGTATGTCGCTCTATAGCTCTCGAGCATCTTCGAGGATGCGCTCGCGACCCTGCCCTCGATGAGGATGTTGTCCTTCATCGCGAGCGGAATGCCGCAGAGAAGGGGCGCGGCGGCGGCCTCCCGGTCGATGCGCTCCTGCGCGGACGCGATTGCCGCTTCGTCCGCATCGAACAGCTCGAGGTACGCATTGAGCGCAGGGTTGCCTTCAGCCGCGGCTGCGGCGCACGCATCCCAGAGCTCCCGGACGGTGCACTCCTTCGCGCGGAGCTTCGCGGCCGCTTCGGTGATGGTGAGCTCGGCACGCTTACTCATACGAGATGATGGTCTTCACGGAAAGCGCGTTGCCCTCCTTCTCCGGGAACTGGTCGACCAGCCGCTTCGTATACTCCCCCCGCGCGCGCGGCGCATCGTCGGCGCGGAGCTTGTTGCGCACGATGCCTGCCTCGGGGCCCGCGGCGTCGAGCGAGAGCGTATCGAGCGAAGCTACGTACGCGAGCACCGCGTCGAATTCCGCCGCGAAGCGCTCGAGGTTCTCCTCGGGTATCTTGATGCGCGCGAGCGCCGCGAGGCGCTTCACGTCGTCCGGGGTCGCGTGCGCTTTTCCCATGTGCGCACTCTATCACGCAGCGAGGCGTTTGCGGAACTCGTCCTCCGTAAGGACCGGCGTGCCGAGCGCGGTCGCTTTCGCGAGCTTCGTGCCCGCGTTCTCGCCCGCGACGACGAACGAGGTCTTCTTCGAGACCGAGCCCGCGACCGAGCCTCCGGCATCCTTGATGAGCGCTTCGGCCTCCTCCCGCGAGAGCGTCGGAAGCGTGCCCGTGACGACAATCGTCTGTCCGGACAGCGGGCCGCCCGATGCGCGCTTCTTTCCCGCCTCAACCCGAAGATGCTTCATGAGCCGCTCGACCAGCGCCGCGTTCCGCTTCTCGCCGAACCAGGAGCTCACCGAATGCGCGACGATGCCGCCGATGCCCGGAATGCGCTCGAGCTCCGCTTCCGTCGCCCGCATGAGCTTCGGGAGCGTACCGAACGCCGACGCGAGAAGGTCGGCGGTCTCTTCGCCCACATGCGGCAGCGAGAGCCCGACGAGGAGCCGGGCGAGCGGTATGCGCCGCCGCTCGTCGATCGCCTCGACCAGGTTCCGCGCCGACTTCTCCTTGAAGCCCGGAAGAGCGAGCAGCTCATCGTAGGTGAGGTCGAAGAGGTCGTCGAAATCGCTCACGAGCTGGTGCTCCATGAGGAGCTTCACGGTCTTCGCGCCGAGGCCGTCGATATCGAACGCGCTCCGGCCCGCGAAATGCGCGAGCTTGCGCTCCTGCTCCGCGAAGGAGCCGCGGACGGCGCAACGGCGCGCGGCGTTCCCGGGCACGCGCTCGATCGAGCCGTCCCCGCCGCACAGCGCCGAATGCGTCGGGAACGTCCAGCGCTTCGCGCCCTTCGGCCGCAGCTCGGGCAGCACCGCGATGACTTCCGGTATGATATCGCCGGCTTTCTGCAGGATGACCGTATCACCGATGCGGATATCCTTCTGCGTTATGAAATCCTCGTTATGCAGGGTCGCGCGGGCGACGGTCGTGCCTGCGACCGCGACGGGGCGCAGGTGCGCGACCGGCGTGAGCACGCCCGTGCGTCCGACCTGGAGCGAGATATCCTCGACGACCGTCGTGACCTGCTCGGCGGCGAACTTGAGCGCGATGGCGAAGCGCGGGCCTTTCCCGGTATAGCCGAGCGTTTCCTGCTGCTTCAGGCCATCGACCTTCACGACGATGCCGTCGAGCTGATAGTCCTCCCGCTCACGCGCCTTCCCCTCCCACTTCTTCCAGTACGCGAGTATCTCTTTCACGGAATCCGCGACGATGCTGCGCCCGTTCACCGGAAGGCCGAGCTTCCGGATATAGGCGAGCTCGTCGTGCTGGCTCTGCGGGGGTGCGCCATCGAGCGCGCTGATGTCGTAGAGGAACGCCGCGAGCGGGCGCGCCGCCGCTATCTCTGGATCGAGCTGGCGCACGGAACCCGCGGCCGCGTTGCGCGGGTTCGCGAAGGGCGGCTTGCCGGCCTTCGCCTGCGCCTGGTTCAGTTTCTTGAAGCCCGAGCGCGTGAGATAGACTTCGCCCTCGACCGTCAGGGAGACCGGTTCTGAAAGCCGCTCCGGGACTTCCGCTATGGTGCGCACGTTATGAGTGACGTCCTCGCCGGTGACGCCGTCGCCGCGCGTCGCCGCGCGCACGAGCGCTCCTTTCTCGTAGGTCAGCACGATATGGAGGCCGTCTATCTTGAGCTCGCAGGCATACCGCGGCGCGCCCTGGCCAGCCTTCTCGAGTCCGCGACGGACGCGTTCGTCGAAGGCGCGCAGGTCCTCCTCGGTGAACGCGTCGTTCAAGGACCACTGCGGCACCTCGTGCCGCACTTTCTTGAGCCCGGGGAGCGCCTTCCCCGCAATGCGCTGCGTCGGGGATGCCGCGGTCTTGAGTTCCGGGTAGCGCGCCTCGAGTTCGGCGAGCTCGCGCTTCAGGGAATCGAGCGCTTCCGGCGAAATGGGCGACTCGTCTCTCTCGTGATACAGCGCCCGATACTCGGTTATCGAAGCGCGAAGCCGGACAGCGCGCGCTTCTGTAGCTTTGGGGACCGCCATGCCCCCAGTATACCCGCACGCTACCGCCGGCATAAGGCCGGGCCGGGCCGCGTACGGAGCCGGAATGAGGGGCGGCGGCCGGATGCTAGAACGTGACCTTGAGGCCGCGCTCGACGCGACGCGGGTCGGATGTACTGCAGCTGCTGTAGCCGCTCGAATAGAGCGCCGTCGCGCCGGCGGAGGTCTTGTAGGCGACGATGGACGCGCGCGTGCCGGTCCCGTCCGGGCAGGTCATCGAGAACGAGCTCGTACGCGTTGAACCGCTCACGCTCGACGTGACCGCGATGGCGCGGCTGCCGCAGTTGATGCTCGAAAGCGGCGTGCTGTAGCTGAAGGCGCCCTGCTGCTGATCCCAGTAGAGCGCGCATTCGAGTCCCGCGTCCGCGGCATAGAACGCCGCTTCCGACTGCTTCACGGTCGATGCGAGCACCAGCTGCTTGTACGCCACATCGATGAGCGCGAGGCCGATGGCGAGCAGCACCGAGGTCAGGATGACCGCGATGAGCAACGTGAAGCCGCGAGGAGAGTATGCAGTAGGCAGTAGGCAGTAGGCATCGGACCGGTCCGAGCTCGGGCTACTGCGTACTGCATACTGCGTACTGCGTACTGGATTCATCATAGCCAATTATGCAGCGTATCCACCACCGTCACCGTATACGGCACGCGTCCGGTCTCCCACGTGACCGTGACCGTGACCGTCATCTCGGTCGCGCTCACGCTCGTGAGCGTGACGTACCGCGTGAACCGGGTCGGCTTGCTGCCGCTCGGGTTCGCCTGCGTATAGATATGCGTGCCCGACAGGTTCAGGGCGGGACAGAGCGGCTTCCCGTTGAAGGTGCCGCACTGGCTGATGGAATTCTGCGTCGGGTCGACGATGCAGCCGCGCGGGGCCAGGCAGTTCCCGTCGTTTCCCGTGCCGTCCATGCTATAGAACCAGGAGCGCGGCGAACTCGCATGATTCACGTTATAGAGGTAGTTCCGGTCGCGCACGCTGCGCACGTATTCGATCGCCTCCTCCGCGAGCGACGAGGCGATGAGCTGGTCGCGCGCGGCGTAGGACGCGGCGAGGGCCTTCTGAACCACCTGGAACGGCCCGAGCATCGCGACGGTGACGAGCGTGATCGCCACCAGCGTCTCGACGAGAGTGAACCCCCGTGGAGAGTAGGCAGAAGGCAGTAGGCAGTAGGCATCGGACCGGTCCGGGACTGGATTACTGCTTACTGCATACTGCATACTGCGTACTGGATTCATCATAGCTATATATCTATGAGTCGCTGCGTCGCCCCCGTCTGTATCGTGAACTCGACCGATTCGCCCTGGTCGGTCGGCATCGTCCCGGATATGGAGGCGGTCATCTGCGGCTGTATGCCGTCGCTCGAGCCTACGCCGCGCACGTAGAAATCGAGGTCGGTGATGGTGATCCTTGGATCCGTAATCTGCGTCGCGGTCGTCTGGGAGCAGCTGCCCACGCCCGAGCACTGCCCTATCGTGCCGTCGCTGCGCAGGAGATACGTATAGCTCTGGTTGTCGCTGTCCTTGAACGAGAACTGGGAGCAGGTGCCGTTCCCGCTTCCGCAGGAGTAATTCGAGCCGGTACGCACATTGCGCATCATGCTCTCGAGCGCGAAGGAAAGATTCGTCACGAGGTCGTTCGTCGCGCGGGCGCGGCGGTCGATGCTGATGAGCGAGAGGTAGGCGCCCATGACGACGAGCATGACGAGGCTGAAGAGGCCGACCGAGACGATGAGCTCAAGCAAGGTATACCCACGTCGAGGAGAGTAGGCAGTAGGCAGTAGGCAGTAGGCATCGGACCGGTCCGAGCTCGCGCTACTGCGTACTGCCTTCTGCGTACTACTTACTGTATGTGTCATGGGCATGTCACGACCGCCACTTGGCCGACCTTCGACACCTGGATGCAGCGCTCGGCAGCACCGTCCGGCGAGCTGACGCGCACGAGCGCGGACGTGAACTGCGTGAGCGTCGAGCCGCGCACGCCCGTGATGACCGAGTCGGTGCTCGGGCGCATGTAGACGATATCCAACGCGTCGAGCGGGTGGCTGTCGCTGTTCGAGCAGTGCTGCGTCCCGTTCAGCGCCGTACCGCAGAAACCGCTTACCCTGAAACCTTGGTTGAAGGTATAGGTGCGGACGAGCTCCGACGCGTCGTTGTAGATGCAGTTGCCCGGACGCGCATCGGGGCCCGAGGCGACCTCATGTCCCGGGCAGAGGCCGCTCTGCGTCGAGCCGGGAGAAGCCGGCTTGAGGTCGGAGAACAGTATATAGGAGCGTGGCGTCGCTGCGGAGAAGCGGATGCCATAGCCCGCGTCCTGCACGGTATTGAAGACGCGGCTCGAGAGGCCGAGCGTCTGGGCCTCACGGAGCGAGAACGCTACCGTATACGCGGTATCGGTGAGCACGAGCGAGCGGTTGAAGGTCGATTGGCCGGTGATGGCGACGAGCGTTACGAGGGTGATGATGGCGAGCACGACGAGCATCTCGACGAGGGTGAACCCTCTTTGAGAGTAAGCAGTAGGCAGTAGGCAGTAGGCATCGGACCGGTCCGGGACCGGGCTACTGCGTACTGCCTTCTGCGTATTGCTTACTGTATTCAAAAAGGGAGTGGGTTCCATTGCGTAAAGAAAGCGAGCAGATAGCCGGCGGCCAGGAACGGCACGAACGGCACCTCGATACCCATTCTATGCCCTGCCGGGGTGCGAACCAATATGAAGACTGCGCACAACGCGCCTATCCAGAACGAGAACAGGAGCCCGGGCACGGCGCTCATGCCGACCAGGAGCGACAGTCCGAGCGCTATCGGACTGTCGCCGAGCCCCATCGCCCGCCCTTTCGAGAACGCGTGCATCGCGTAGAACAGCAGCCCGATGATGCCCGCCACGATGAGCGTGGGCGCGAACGCCGCGAGGCCCGGTGCCGCGAGATACGCGTACGCGAGCGCGGAAAGCACGAACAGGTTCGACGCCGCGGTCGGCACCACCGTATGCCGCAGGTCATAGAGCACGATGAACGCGAGGAGGCCGAGCGCCAGCAGGAATGGGGCGAGCGCGGGCACGAAGCCGAGCGCTCCGTACGCGAGCGCGAACAGGCTCGCGAGCGTCACCTCGACCGCCGGATAGAGCCACGGCACGCGTGCGCCGCAGCAGCGCGCGCGGCCGAGCGAGAGCGCGTAGGACGCGACCGGCACCATATCGAACGAACGGAGCGGCTCGTCGCACGAGTTGCACCGCGAGCGGTCGTTCAGCCACGACTCCCCTGTATGATGCCGCTCCGCAACGACCGCGGCGAAGCTCGCGACGACCGCACCAAGCGTCGCGAAGCTGATCGTGAGGAGGATTTCCATGCCTACAGTATACAAGGCGCATCGGCCCACCATGCTCACTTATGCAAAGCACGCCCCGGACGGGGCGTGCTTTGCAGGAAGGTATCGGGTCGAGGCTAGCTGCAGACCAGTTCGCCCGAGCCCAGAAGGCTCGTCGCGCTCGTCGTACCGTTTCCGGCGCTATCCGTGCAATAGAAGCCGCCGGTGTTAACCGGTACCTGCGCCGCCCAGGCGGTTGCGTCGTCATGGCATACCGCCGCGTCGCTCGCACCGGCACCGGAGGTAACGGACGTGATTCCCTTAGCTTGCGCTGCCGCGAGGACCGCCGTGTAGATGGACTTGACGCCGTTCACGTCAGCTGCGTCGCAAACGCCATCGTAGCTGTTAGTGTTCGCATCATAGAAGAGCTCCGCCTGCGCACGGGCCGAAGCGAGGTTCGACTTGATAGCGGCGTCAGCGCCCTTGCTGCGCGCGGTGTTAAGGGAAGCGAGAACCACCGACGAGAGGATGCCGATGATAGCGATGACGACGAGGAGCTCGATGAGCGTAAAACCGCGTCGCATGCCTGAAGGTACGAGATTCATATGAATTAGTTGGTTTGCTATATGCGGGTTACGAGTAAGTTCCGCTCCTTGTATTGTACGAGACGCTTCCTACCCTTATTCCCTCCGTGTGGATAAGCCCCGCACGAAGGCAGCGCGCACGATCCCGATGCGGCAGAGGCGCGCGGATACGTTCTCTATGCGAGGCGCGGGAAGCTTCGAGAGCGAGCCGTACTCATGTACGGTGAGCGAACGGAGCGGGACCCGCAACAACGCAGAGAGAGCGTATACGGCGCCGAGCTAGGATATGGCTCCGGCAAGGTTATATATCGGGATAAGCACAGAAGCCAGCAAGATACCCACCGAAAGGCCCAGCACCACGATCATGAGCGGCTCGATGAGGTCGACGAGCGTGTCGACCGCGGTCGTCACCTCGCGCCGATAGAACTTCGCGAGGGTCGTGAGGATATTGCCGAGCTCGCCCGTCTCCTCGCCCACCTTCACCATGGCGGTCATGATGCCCGGTATCTCCGGATGCTTGCCGAGCGCGTCGGAGATGGAGGCGCCGCCGCGCACATCGTCGCCGACCTCCTTCAGGATGGCCTCGTAGCGGGCATTCCCCACCACCGTTGCGGTTATCTCCACCGACTCGACGACCGGCACGCCCGAGACGAGCATCGTCGCGAAGTTATCCGCCACGCGCGAGAGGTAGAGCTTCTCGTAGAGGTCGCCGACGTACGGTATCTCGAGCTTGAGGTCGTCGAAGAAGAGCCGTCCGGCGGCTGTCGTGCCCCATCGGTACGCGAATACGCCGCCCGCGACGAGCGCGAGCAGTATGAACACGCCGAAGTCGACGAGGAAGTTCGAGAGCCCGATGACGATCCGCGTATAGATAGGCACCGCCTGCCCCGACTCGATGAGGATCTGGCTCACCTTCGGTATGACGAGCGTGAGCATGAGCGCCATGACCACGAAGAAGACGACCACGACGAACGCCGGATAGATGAGGGCGTTCTGCGCCTTGCTCGCGACCTCGTAGGTGCGGTCGAGGTAGTCGGCGAGATAACTGAAGGTTTCCGAGAGCTTGCCCGACTCCTCGCCCGAACGGACCATGTTCACGTAGAAGGTCGAGAACACCTTCGGATGGCGGCCGAGCGCCTTCGATATCGGGCTGCCGCCCTGCAGGTCGTCCGCCGTCTGCGTGAGGATGTCGGCGAGATACCGGTTATCGACCTCGCTCGCGAGCAGGCGGAAGACGCGGAGCGCGGAGACCTGCGCCTCGAAGAGCGTCGCTATCTGGCGCGAGAGGATGACCACCTCCTTGTTCGAGACGTGCTTGAAGAGCCCTATCTCGATCGCGAGCGGCGATTTCTTCGCGAGCGGCTCTATCGACGAGACGATGAGGTTGCGGCGCTGGAGCGTGGAGACGGCGACGTCGACCGAGAGGGCCTCGATGGTGCCCTCGCGCTCGTGGCCGTCGGTGTCGAGTGCGCGGTAACTAAAAAGCATACGAAGAAGTAGACAGTAAGCAGTAAGCAGTAAGCAGACTGACCGGTCCGGGATGCTCCGAACTACCTACTGCCTTCTGCATGCTGCCTCCTGGGCTCATCATAGGTATCGTTCGAACGTCTTCGGGTCGATGGCCCGCTCGTACGCATGCTCGATGGTCGTCTCGCCGCGGCGCACGAGCTCGGCGAGCGAGCGGTCCATGTCGATCATGCCCTCCTGCGACGACGTCTGGATGACGGTCGATATCTCGTGCGTGCGCCCCTCGCGGATGAGGTTCGCGACCGCGCTGTTGTTGAGGAGCAGCTCGTACGCCGGGATGAGGCCGCCCGCGATGCGCGGGATGAGGCGCTGGCTGAAGATGCCGGCAAGCGAGCCCGCAAGCTGCACGCGCACCTGGTCCTGCTGGTTCGGCGGGAACATGTCGATGATGCGGTCGATGGTCTGCGCGGCGTTGTTCGTATGGAGCGTCGAGAGCACGAGATGGCCGGTCTCGGCCGCGGTCACGGCCGAAGAGATGGTCTCGTAATCGCGCATCTCGCCGACCATGATGACGTTCACGTCCTCGCGGAAGGCGGACTGAAGCGCCGCATGGAAGTCGGGCGTATCGATATGGACCTCGCGCTGATGGATGAGCGATTTCTTCGGGTCGAAGAGGTACTCGACCGGGTCCTCGATGGTCACGATGTGCTCCGCCCGCGTCTCGTTGATGCGGTCGAGTATGGCGGCAAGCGTCGTGGACTTGCCCTGGCCGACCGGACCGACGACGAGGAAGAATCCCTGCTGGCGCTGGGTGAACACCTCGAGTATCGGCGGGAGGTTGAGCGAGGCGAGTGTGCGTATCTCCTTCGGTATGAGGCGCATCGCCACCGCGAGCGCGCCCTGCACGACATAGCCGTTCACGCGGAAGCGGTTGCCGTCGGTATGAGCGTACGAGAAATCGACCGACTGCCGCTCCTTCAGCTTCGGGAGCTGCTCTTCCGGAACGATGGAGGACAGCATCTCGTCCGTATCCTTGGCGGCGAGCACCGCTTCCTGGACGAGCGGCACGAGCGCGCCGGAGACGCGGATGATGGGCGGCGACCCGACGGAGAGATGGAGGTCGGACCCGCCCTCACGGACGACGGTATCGAGGAGCCCGAGCAGGCGGCTGCTGGGAGTCGGGGTCATGCGGCCGGCTGCTCTATTATCTTTATCGTTTCCGCGAACACCTCCGACGGGATGGCTGACGCCTTGATGATGTAGCCGTCGGATCGGAGCTCCTTCGCGCGGTCGAGGTCCTGGTCCTGCCCCTGGTTGGTGAGCATGATGACCTTCATGCCCTCGCCGAGGTTCTCCTTGCGGATGGCGTCGAGGATCTCGAACCCGCCCATGCCCGGCATCACGACATCGAGGAGGAGCGCGTTCGGCGCCGGCTTGTCGCGGAGCGCCTGGAGCACTTCCTCGCCCTTGGAGAAGGCAGTGACTTCATGGCCGGCGGCCTTGAACTTCACGGCGTACATGTCGAGCAGGAAGCGGTCGTCGTCTACGAGATAGAGGCGGTAGGTGTTCATGGAGCTGGTTCTTCTAGGGGTGGTTCTTCGGCTGTGAAGGCGGTGCCGCCGAGCGTATTCACTTCCTCGAACGGTATCTCGCCTGCCAGTGCCTTCATGATAGCATCCTCGCGCATCGTCAACATGCCCTTGCTGCGCGCGGCGGCATATATCTTCTCCTCGACCGGAGTGGTCAGGACGACGTGCTCCAGCTCCTTGTCCATGCGCAGGAACTCGAAGACGGCGAGGCGGCCGCGGGTCCCGTTCGGGCAATCGGGCGTCGGCTGGGCCTCGTAGAAGTTCTCGTACGCGGGTATGCGGGCACGCGCCGCCGCCGGCAGGTCGCTGAAATCCTTGTCGAGCATGGCCTTGATGCTCTCCGTCACCGGCATCGGCTTCCCCGCTCCTGGGCAGAGCCTGCGGACGAGGCGTTGGCCGATGGACGCGATCAAGGTCGGCGCAATGAGGTACGGGTCGACGCCCATGTCGATGAGGCGCGGTATCGCGCCGACCGCGGTGTTCGTGTGGATGGTCGAGAAGACCAGGTGGCCGGTGAGCGCCGCCTGTATCGCGAGCTGCGCCGTCTCCTTGTCGCGTATCTCGCCGACCATGATGACGTCCGGGTCCTGGCGCAGGATGGAGCGCAGGCCCGAGGCGAACGTATAGCCGATCTCGGGGCGCACCTGCGATTGCGAGACGTTCGCTATCTCGTACTCGACCGGGTCCTCGATGGAGACCACGTTCGCCGTCTCGCGGTCGAGCTCGGATAGCATGGCGAACAGCGTCGTCGACTTTCCCGAGCCAGTAGGACCCGCGATGAGCACGATGCCGTACGGCTGCTTGATGATCTCGCGCACCTGCGCGATGTCGTCCTTCGATAGCCCGAGCTGGTCGAGCGATTCGATGGACTTCGCGCGATCGAGGATGCGCATCACCACCTTCTCGCCGTACGGCGTCGGGAACGTCGAGACGCGGAAGTCGATGCGGCGGCCCTCGACCGTCGCCGAGAAGCGGCCGTCCTGCGGCTTGCGCTTCTCGTCGAGGCGCATCTGGGAAAGTATCTTGATGCGCGCGACGACCGCCTGGTGCACCTTCGCCGGCAGCTCGAGCGAGGTGTGCAGCTCGCCGTCCATGCGGAACCGGACACGCGTCTTCTCGGGTGTCGGCTCGACGTGGATATCGGACGCGCCGCCCTCGACCGCGTAGCGCAGTATCGTCGCGACGATCTTCGTGACCGGCGCATCGGCCTTTATCGCCTGCTCCTCGACGGGACCCGCGTCCGGTATGGCCTTCAGCTCCTCGTCGACGGGCGTCAGCGTGCCCTCGTACTCGTCGAGCGCCTCCCCCACCTCCCCGGTGAGGTCCTCGTATTCCTTGATGACGCGCGCGAAATCCGTCTCGCTGATGATGAACAGCTTGTACGGCATGCCGACGCGCGTCGAGATGAACTGCAGCGCGTCGAGCGCCTCGATGTTATCGGGGTCGACGATGCCGATCTCGAGCGCGCCGTCCCCGGCGGCGAGCGGAACGAACCGATAATGGCGCGCGGATTCTTCCGGGATGAACTCGAGCACTTCCTGGCCGATATCCTGCGCCGGCAGCATGCGGTACGGCATGCCGTACTTCGCGCCCTTCGCCTTCAGTATGTCCTCGGCGGATATGCCGCGCTTCTCGAGCAGCGTCTCGATGGACGTATCCGAGCCACGCGACTCCGCTTCGAGCGCAGCGACATCGGCGTCCTTCAGCAGCCCCGCATCCTTGAGCAGCGCGAGCGTATTCATCGTGCAGGGAGCGCGAAGGAACGGAGGGGCGCGGATTCCATATCCTGTATGATACCGCACGCGCCCGGGCTTACGTCCGGGCGCGTGCGCGCACCTGTGGTTAGGCGCATGCCCTATCGCCCTGCCGGCGCGAACGGATCCATGCGGCCGCTATCCTCCGGCGTTATCGCGGTATGGATATCCTTGAGCGACCTGAAGCGCGAGTCCTCGAGCACCGAGAGATCGAACGCGATGGAGTCGAGCTGTCCCGCGAGGGTGACGAATGCCGCTTCCGACGCGGTTGCCGGTCCGTCGGACGCGGTCACGGTCCCTTGCTCGTCCTGTCCCATGAGCATGTAGCCGACGGCGACGAGGATGACTCCGCCGAGCGCGACGAGGATGGCGATGCTGCGCGAGAAATGGAAGGATTTGAGGTTCATGACGGTTAGCGGAGCCAGTAGAGGCGGAATTTCATGTCGTACGAGTAGACGCCGGTATCGGAACCCGTGACCGAGAGCTCCATGAGGTCGAGCGGGCGGAGGCTCTCTTCGGTGGCCGTGAGGAACGCGCGCATGGCCGCGTACGTGCCGACGCCCTTCATGGTAAGCTCGACCGAATCGATCGGCTCCTCCTCGGCAAGGATGATGCTGCCGTCCGCAGGCGAACTGCCATCCTCGACCGCCGCGGTATCGAAATCGGAGAGCTGCATGCCGGTGCGCGCGGCAAGCGCGTCCAGGTCGAGGATAAGCTGCACGTTATCGACGCCGTTCGGGAGGAACGCCTCGAGGCGCGCGAGCGACTCGGGCGGTATCGCGTTGCGCGCTATCGTGAGCTGCGCCTCCTTCTCCTTGAAGCGGTCGGCGGCATCGAGCGCGTCGTCGTAGCTCCGTATCTCCGTGCGCAGCGTCTCGATACTGCCCTTGTACGTCGGGTCGATATACCCGAAGAAGAGGCCGAGTGCGACCAGGAGCGCGAGGAATGGAAGGAGGCGTGACATAGGCTAGAGGGCGGGCGACGCGGCAGGCGTTACTGGCGGGGTCTCTATCTCGGTCGCCGGAGGAACGGCCGGCACCTCCGGCGTCTCGACGACGTCCTCGGACGCCTCTTCGATGGCCGGCATATCAACGACCGTCCCGACCCCGTCCCAGATGACGAGACGCGGATCCAGCTCCGCATCGAGCGTGAACGATACGCGCCCAGTCTCGTTCGTCGAGATGCCGGAGAATATCGCGCGACGGATGCGCTTCTCGTTGGCGAAGGCAGTCGATTCCGCCGCGAGCGCATTGAAGCTCGCCGCGGACCCGCTCATGCTCAAGGTCGCGACGCGGCCTTCGTCCACGATGAGGGACATCGTACCGAATTGCACGTTCGTGAGGGTCACCGCTTCGAGGAGGTCGAAGAACTGCGAGAGCGCGACGTGCTGGTCGAGGAGCGTATCGGTGGCGTTGAACCGGTCGCGCAAGCGCAGGAACTCCTCCACCGTATCGCGGCTGATGCTCGCTTCGGCGGCGGCGAGCTCGGCGGCCTTGCCGTCATGCGCCTGCTCGAGGTACTTCTCGTACGCGAACGTCGCTACGGTCCCTGCGAGCGCGAGACCGGCCACGATGAACGAGACCAGCATGAATACGTTCGTGCCCGTGCGTGCGCGACGGGTGGTCTGGACCGGCTGCTTCGGGACGAAGGAGGTCGGTATGGTTGGAGGTATGGCCACGGATTCAGTATACGCGCTCAAGTGTTTCGCTGTTCCTCTTTATACACAGAGAAGCATTCTATCGATCGCCACGAAGACGGCGAAAAGTTCCGTATACGAGGCACGGGAAGCGAGAAGCGGAGGCGTACTCCGAGTACGACGCAGCGACGAGCAGGGACCCGTAACGACGTAGACGGGACTTTTAGCGGCTTCCTACTCGAGTTCCTCCAGTTTTCTCAATGCTAATCCAACCGCCACGGCGAATTCCGGGCCGATCTCCTGAAGCACCGGCCGCATGAACGCCGGCGCCTGCGTCTTGCCGAACGGGTCGGCGACCATGACCTCGATACCGAAGAACGATTTTGCGTACTCATTGAGCTCCTTCGTCACGCCGCCGCCGCCCGTGAGGATGAGCGCCGATACCGCCTTCCCGTGCGCGGCCTCGTACTGCGAGAGCGCGCGCCGCGTCTCCTCGAATATGCGCGAGAAGACCAGCTCGATGGTGCGCTTATCGTAGGCGGCGCCCGCGGCCCTGAAGCCGTGGGTCTTTTTCAGTTCCTCGGCCTGCTTGATAGGCATGTTATGGGCGGTCGCGATGGTGCGCGTCACGTCCTGGCCGCCTTGCGGGATGTTGTGCGAGAGCGCGACGACGCCATGCTCGACTACGTAGACCTTCGTCGCCGATGCGCCGATATCGAGCACGAGCACCGGCTTCACCGGCTCGTCGACGACCGAGCGTATCGTGCTGAATATCTCTATCTCGTAGAAGCTCGCCTGGAGCTCGGACCCGGTCACGATGCTTTCGAGCAGCTTCAGCTGGTCATTCTGCACCGCGACGAGGAGCACCTGCACCTTCGGCGAGGGCGCGGAACCCTCGGGGAGCGCCTCCGGCACGATGAACCAGTCGAGCTGGACCTCCGAGACCGGCACCGGGATGTACTTGCGCGCCTCGAGCTCGATGACCGTCTTCTGCTCCGCGTCGTTCTCGCGGCGCGGCAAGGAGACGAGGGTGAGGAGCGAGCGCGAGAACGGTATCGAGATTCCCGCATCCTTGGTCGTGACATTCGCCTCGCGCAGGAGGTCGTTCAGCGATTCCGCTACCTTCGCCGCAGGGAGATTCGTCGCGGTGCCGACCTCGCCGCCCGAATAGGGACCGAGCGCGAGCTCGCCGTACGTCTCGAGCACCGCGGTACCCCCTTCCCGGCGCAGCTGCACTACCTTGAGCGAGGACGAGCCGACGTCCACGCCGATGACGCTCCGTCCTTTCTTTCCCTTTCCATCGAACAACCTCGAGAACAGGCTCATGCTGCGATTGTAGCATCCTCGCCTCATCGCCATCATTTTTTCCCTATCGCGTTCCGCTAGCATGCGCGCATGCATCGCGTCCTGAAGCGTCTTCTCGCCTCCGCGCTCGACCTCCTGTTCCCGCCGCGCGCGAATGAGCGGCTCGTACGGAGCGCGACCCTGGAACAGGTCCTCGCCCTACTCGAACCGAGGGCGATCGAGCGCGCGGGAGCGGTCGCGCTCCTCCCCTACCGGCACCCGATCGTGCGCGCGCTCGTGAAGGAAGCGAAGTTCCATGACAATCGAGAGGCAGGACGGCTGCTCGGCGCCGTCCTCGCCCACTACCTGGATGCGTGCATCGAGGGGCCGGCGACACTCGTACCAGTCCCGCTCTCCCGGAAGCGCAGGCGCGAGCGTGGCTACAACCAGGCCGAGCGGATAGCCCGGCACGCGATTACCTATATAAAGGAGGGGTTCAGCATGGAAACCGAGCTTCTCGGCCGCATCCGCCATACGCCGTCCCAGACCGGCCTCGGCCGGACGGCACGGCTCGTTAATGTATCTGGCGCATTTAGGGCGCGGCGGGACTGCAGCCCGGAAACGGCCTATATCCTCATCGATGACGTCACCACCACCGGCGCGACGCTCATGGCTGCACGTGCCGCGCTCCAGGCTTCCGGCAGCCGGCTCGAAGCCTGCCTCGCCCTCGCCCACTAGGGAATCCACGGCCCCAGGACTTGACTTTTTCGATATATGGACTAATGTGATACCAACTTCGTTCGCCTGGTCAAAACATTTTGACACAGAGCCCATGCGGGCCCTGCGGCGGCGTAGTACGTTCTTTTCAACCAAAGGGAAATTCGAACCGTGAGACATCTCATGCTGATGGCCATGGCCATCTCCATCCCGTTCGGCACCGCCATCGCGGTGCCGGGCGCCGCGAGCGCCGATGAAACGATCAACAGCGCCTGGAACTCCGTCTGGAGCCACTCCAGCGACAAGCGCGCGCTCGACCTCTCCATCGCGGAGAAGAGCGAGCTCGCGCGCCGCGGCGGGTACGGTGCGGGAAACTCCTATAACGACACCTATGTCGAGGAGCAGAACAACACCTTCAACCACTACGGCGATGAGTTCAGCTCGAACGCGACCAATGTGGTCAACTCGAGCTCGGTGGAGAATCGCACGAACGTCGGCGACAACAATACCGGCGTTTACGTGATCCCGACCACCACCGGCGCACAGACGAGCGGCACCGCTACGCAAGGCGCCACTACCCAGACTACGTCGACCGACAACGGCGGCACGACCGCCGTGGACGTCTCGACGTCCACGGGCGGCTGAACCGCAACGGATCCAGAGAGGACATCAATTGAAACGTCTTACTTCCGCAATCGCGGCTGCGGCCATGATCTCGAGCGCCGGTGCCGCATCGGCTACGCCGCTCACGCATAACGCGCCGCTGCTTAAGGGACCGCCGATCACCATGGTCGAGAGTCCCTATGACCCGGCCCTGAAATGCTTGAGCGAGCACCTCACGCCCGAACAGAAGCGTGTCGTGTACGCCGTGGGATCCTTCCCGGACCGCACCGGCAAGCTCAACTTCGCCGCTCCCGACGCGGCCGGCTCGTTCTTGAGCCAAGGCAACGAGGACGCGCTCATGACCTCGCTCGCCAAGACCGGCGTGCAGGTGACCAACATGAGCCCGACCTTCCGGGGCATGTACGACTGGATCATGATGCGGGCGCCTGCGCCCGCTCGCAAGCAGGTAACCCTGCTTGTGCCGGACGTGCTCGTCTCGGGCTCGATGAACAGCCTGGACGTCAAGCCGGGCGGCGGATTCGAGGGCAACGCGGTCATCAAGGCCGGCCGAAGGGTCAATCGCCTGGTCGTCGGCTTCCAGGCCAATGCGACCGCGATGCCGTTCAATACGCAGGCCCAGTCCGGTCAGGTACTGACCTCGTTCGCGTACACCAAGCAGTTGGTCGGCTACGAGAACGAGTTCGGCGTCACGGACTTCTTCGGCGGCGGCTCGACCCGCACGCTGATGAGCTTCACGATCGGCAAGCAGGACCGCGAGGCCCTGCAGTACGCGAGCAACAAGATGATGGACGTCACTGCCTATCGGGTAGTGCGCGACCTCACCGGCCAGACCGCCTGCGATGAGCAATTCCGCCAAGCGGAAGTCGGGCAGGTGTCCACGACCATCGGAATCCCCGAGCCTATTGCGCCTTCCTAGAAGACGTGGTATTCTCGGAACGTTCGCGACCAGTGCATGAAGGCTGTCTTCGGACAGACTCCCTGCACCGGTAACGAATCCCTTTTGTCCTCGCACCCGAGGGCAACGTCTTTTTTGCCGCATGCGGCACGAGGGACGAAGGATGGGTGCATCGAACGGGGGGCCATTGGGGCCGCTCCACAAATTGGGACTGTTCTTTACATGAAAAAGATGTTTATTGCCGGCGCCGCGATCGCCGCCCTGCTCGCCTCGAACGCGCAAGCCGCTTCGCTGGTGATCTCGACCGGGACCGCCAGCCTGCAGCAGAACGCTGCCGCTTCGACGCAAGCGGCGAGCGCTGTCGCCGCTGTCGGCGAAGTCCGGAACAACTCCGAGGTGAAGAACGCCGCGGTGAACCTGAAGAACTCGATCGATTTCGAGCAATCGGTCACCAGCGGCGGCGCCGAGGGTGCGCAATCGGGCGGCTCCTTCGGGGGCTTCCTGACCGGCTCCGAGTACGATATCGGCGACGTCGCGTCGAGCGCGTCCGGTTCGGCCTCCAGCGTGTCTTCGGACACCGCTGCGAACGCCGCGTCCGGCGCCTCGTCCACCGACAACCTCCTCGGTCCGGACTCCGCGTCGAACTACGCTTCGGCTGCGGACGCTTCGTCCTACGACGCTGCGGCGACGGCCTTCCAGGCGGCTAGCAGCGGTGCCTGGAATACTGGCTCCGAGTTCGCGGGCGCCTTCGGCGGCGAGTTCTATACGACCGGCTTCTCGGCCGACGTGAATATCGCCTCGCTGGGCATGTCCCAGTACGCCGATGTCGCGACCCAGACGGCGACGGCCCAGCTCAATACGGGCGCGGTCCTCGACTACTCGACGGTCTCGAACACCGCCGCCAACATCATCAACACGATGTCCGGCAGCCAGGCGGTCGGCAACTGCAACTGCGTGCCGTCCGTCTCGGTCGTCAACTAAGCACTACCGGTTCGCCCCTTCGGGAGCGGACCAAGGGCACCACAGCAATGTGGTGCCCTTTCTATTTTCTTGGCGCGAATCATCCAAGAGTGATAATTTAGGTTGAACGGAGACGTGGCTGAGTGGTCGAAAGCGCCTCACTGCTAACGAGGTAGGGGTTAAAAGCCTCTCCAGGGTTCGAATCCCTGCGTCTCCGC
>DATAJW010000018.1:0-36813 GCA_036261925.1 Minisyncoccota bacterium
CGCATGCGTGCCCTCCTTCAAGCAGATGACCTCTATCGTCTCGAACCGAGGCGCGTGCGCCGCTATCCAGCCAACGAAGAAACCGAGCGCCGAATCGTCGGTATCGATCGCCTGCGTCGTGATGAGGAGCTTCATGGCAGCTGGGAAAGCGCGCTCACGACCGGATAGCTGCCGCTTCCTGCACCTCCATCGCGTCGCATTTCGTGCACGCGTACATTCGGGCAGCGCGCGGCCATGTTCGCGAGCTGATCGGCGGAATCGTCGACGAAGACCGGCGACTGCCCGTACATATCGATATGCGGCGCGAGGTAGTCGCCCTTCATGGCGCCGTTCGTATAGATGACCGCGATGCGCGGTATGCCATGGAGCGCGCTCTTGATGAGGGACCCGGAGTCCGCTTCCGAAGCCGAGGTGAGGACCATCGCGCTATTGCCCTTGTCGAGCAGGAACCCGCGCGCATCGGGATAGAGGAACGGGGCGAGCTCTCCGGGCGCGTACTCGCCTGCGGCCGGGCGCGCCTTCCGGTACGCATCGAATGCGGCCGTGTCGAATGCCGTTCCATAGAAATCGATGAAGTAGGTCATGGCTGGTGGAGAGTGGCGGCGAGATCGGCGGCGATGAGTTCCGGAAGGTCGGCGAATCCTGCGAGGTGCGCCTTCGCCTTCCGCTCCGCATTCATGACGAGGCTGCTCCGCGCCTGCACGTCCTCGATGATCCCGGATATGTGGACCGCGAGCGCTGCCGGGTCGCCCGGCGGGGCCGCGAGCACATCGTCGTAGCCATTCAGCACTTCGCCCACGATGCCGACATCGGTCGTGATGATGGGGATGCGCGCGAGCGCCGCCTCGATGAGCGTTCGGCCATAGCCTTCATACCCGCTCGCCTGGATATAGGCCTGGGCGGACTGCATGAGGCCGAGCGCGTCCGGGCGAGCGCCGAGGAACATGACCCGTCCCTCGAGCCCGAAGCTCCGTACGAGCCTTTCGAGATGCGCGCGCGCCCTGCCCTCGCCGACGACGATGAGACCGACCGAAGGATACATATCCTTCACGCGGGCGAGCGCATCGAGTATGTCCTCGATGCGCTTCTCGGGCTCGAGCCTGCCGACCGTGATGAAGGTGAACGTATAGGGACGTGGCGGGAGCTCGACCGATGGCGGGAGCGCGCTTTCTACTGCTATAGGTATGACCGAAGGAACGATCGGGAGGTCCGGATAACGCGCGAGGATTCCTTCCTTCACGCGCTCGGATACGGTACGGATGCCATGCGCCTTCGGCAGGACCCTGCCCGCTATCCGCACGCGAATGCGATTCAAGAGCGGCATCGGCATTCCCTTCGAACGGAATGCCTTCCCTTTCACGAACCAGGGCGAGCAGAAATCGGTATGCACCTGGACATGCAGTCTCGCGTTCGTTCCCTTGACGGCTTTCAGCGCCACCCAGCCATGCTCGAACGGATCCTGCGCGGAGACGACTTCTATGCCGCGTTCCCGGATGACCTTCCGCGCGCAGTTGAGGAGCGCTGACAATCCGGCTATCTTGCCGCCTCCGACCGCATAGAGCGTCAGGCCGCCTTCCTGGACGCCCGCACCATACTCCCTCACCTGTGCCGGATTCCCTCGGGACACAATCGCGAGATTCCCGATGTGCCCGGCGTAGGCGCGCATGCGCGCCCTCGTCGGGCTTGCGGAATCGAATACCGACGGGTCGTTTGATATGAAAAGCGTATTCATGCGCGGAGGAAGAAAGCGACGGTCTTCTCTATCATCGCATCCTCGGTGAACGAACCTGCCTTGGCCCGTGCGTTTCCGCCGAGGGTCGCCGCAAGCTCGCTATCGGCCAGGATGCGGATGAGCGCCTCTGCGAGCGGTTCGGTCGCATCGGGAGCCACGAGCAGGCCCTCGATGCCATCGGTAATGAGTTCCGGGTTTCCGCCTACGGGCGTCGTGACTATAGGCGTGCCTTCGGCCATCGCTTCGATGAGCACGTGCGAGAGGCCTTCGTACGAGGTGTTGAGCACGAAGCAGTCAGCATCACGGAGCAGCGCGAGCGCTTCCCGGTGCGGCAAGGCGCCCGTGAGCATATAGCCGTCCGGTATCGTCGCTTCTGCATGCCGCGCGAGCCGGTCCCGTTCCGGACCGTCGCCGACAATAATAAGCTGCGTTCCTGGAATGCTCTTCCTCACGGTCGCGCATGCATCTATCAGCCTATCGATTCCCTTCCATGGGACCAGGCGCGCGAGCGTTACGACGCGTGGACGCGACAAGCTCGCGGCCGTGTCCGGGAGCGCGCTCGGCTCTTCCCGCTTCATCGCGTTATGGATGACTTGGATGCGTTCCGCAGGGATTCCCCATCGACCTACGATGCCTTTGAGGTATTCGCTCGGCACGATGACCTGCTTCGCGCTCGATGCCACCCATGCCTGAACGGCATGGAGCGTACGGACCGCGGAGGACACCTGCCGCTTCGCATCGAAATCATCGAGATTCTCCTGTATGCCGAATCGCTGCGTTCCCTGCTCCCAGGCATAGTCGCCGACGACTTTCGCATAGAAGGGCTTGCGCGAGATCTTCGCGGCGAAGGCAGCGGGAAGTCCGACGGAGACCGGGTCGAGCGCGAGGATGGCATCGCTCTTCTTCGCGGAGCGGAGCACCGCGAAGAAGAAGCAGATATGGCGGACTATCTTCGGATGCTTCCTGAAATCGCCGAATTTGACCACTTCCACTTCTATACCCGCAGCGGGTAAGCGCTCTTCGAGGAGCTTCGCATAGGTCGCGGGGCCGCCCGGTTCGGGC
The DNA here is from genome assembly GCA_036261925.1 of Minisyncoccota bacterium. Lineage (GTDB taxonomy): Bacteria > Patescibacteriota > Minisyncoccia > Phycocordibacterales > Phycocordibacteraceae > C7867-001. Next base: position 2,795 of record DATAJW010000018.1, read on the forward strand.
GGATAGAGAGGCGTGGCGAGCGTCAGCCGCATAGGGCTATTCTAGCGGCTTTCGAGGAGGTCGTCGAAAAGCGTCCGCATGTCCCTAGCGATGAGGTTCCAGTCGTATTTGCTTCGAGCGAGTTCCTGGGCATGCTTCGTGACCGCTATAACCTTCTCCGGATTGTCGAGGATGTCCTTCACCGCTTCCGCTATCTGCTCCGGGGAATCGCTATCGACGGCCCAGCCGGTCGTCTCCTTGTTGGGGTTCCGCTTCGCGTCGAACAGGAAGTCGGCGATGCCTCCCTCCTGCGTCGCGATGACCGGAAGTTCCGCCGCCATCGCTTCCACGAATGAGTTGCCCATGCCCTCCGAGCGCGACGGGCGTATGAATATATCGCAGGCACGGAGCATGAGCGGCATCTCGTCGTGGCTGATCTGGCCCATGAAGCGAACGCGAGCTCCTAGCTGTAAGCTTTTGGCTTGCAGCCGGAGTTTCTCTTCGTCCGGACCGATGCCGTAGATGAGGAAATGCACGTTCTCCGGGAGATGCGCGAGCGCGGCGATGACGTCGTCGGCCGCGTTCTTATGCACGAGCCGCGAAGTAGTCACCATGAACACATCGCCGTCGCGCTTCCCGAGCTTCGCCTTCATCGTGGCGATATCCTCTGCGGAATACTCGCGTGCGAACTTCTCGGTGTCGACCGCGTTCGGGATGACCTTCGCCCTGCGCTCGTAGCCCATGCGCCTGCCCCACGCCGCGAGGAAATTCGATATCGGCTGCAGCGCGTCCGCGCGCGTGAAGCCCTGGCGGAAGAGTCCCCAGACTGGCTTCATCATCCTCTCGACATGCTCGGGCGGGTCCCCTTCCTGGAGCGTGAGGAGATATTTCACGCCTGGATTGCGCTTCTTGAAGATGCCGGCCGGTATCGCGCAGGAGTGCGCCATCATGGCCCACGTGCCGTCGAACTGGTGAATGCGATGCAGGCGCTGCGCCGCGTCCGCTGCCGCGACCTGGTAGAAGTACTTGTTGTAATGGAGTGGGAACTTCTTGAGGTCTGCGATGGAAGGATTCCGGACGGCAGGGCCAATGCGATGCACGACGATATTCCCTATCCGCTCCTCCTTAGGAAGCAAGGAATCGAAACGGAGCGTCACCATATGGAACTCGATGTCCGTAGGCGGGATGCGGTCCGTTATCTCCTTGATAGCGACCTCTGCCCCGCCGATGAAGCGGGGGTAATAGTTCATCGAGAAGATAAGAACCTTCTTCATGCGCCAGCGACGCTGTCGCGGATGTAGTCGCGGATATCCCGCTCGATGTTCCAGCCGAGGAGCTTCGACTTCGTCGTATCGATATCGGAACCCATACGGTTCCCAGGCATCTCGGGCTTCATTACGATCTCTCCGCCGAACATCTCTGCAATCTCGAGTATGGAGTATGCACGCTCGTCGCCGAGCCCGAACTCATCGCCCTCGCCCTGCTCGCCGACAAGCACAAGCCCATTCACGATATCGTCTACGTGCGTGAAGTTCCGCTTCTGGGTACCTGGGAGCGTCACTGAAAGCGGCTCACCCTTCATGCGCTTCTGCTTGAATATCTCGATGACGGTACCGTAGCTGCCAGCGCGCTCGCCCGGACCGTATACGTTGTAGAAATAGGTGATGGCGTACGATAGCCCATACCACTCGCCGTAATTGCGGACGAGCTCCGTATTCGACGCCTTCGTCCACGCGTAGGGGCTCTGGTCGCGGCCCATGCCGCCGTCGCCGAACTTCGTTGAGGAGCCGGCATAGACAAGCTTCGGGCCCTTCTTGCGACAGAACTCGAGCACGGCGAATGTCCCGTCCTTGTTGAGGTCCCATACGACCGCCGGCTCGTCGAAACTCTTCTCGACACGCGAGTACTCGCCAAGGTGGAAAACGAGGTCGGGCGTTTCCGGGACAAGGGGTTCGATATCCTTCGTATGCCCTTCCCGGTACTCCACGCCGGCGACGTGATTATCCTTCGAACCGGTGAAATAATTATCGAGCGAGATGACTCGGTGACCCTCGCTAACGAGCCGCTCGCACAGGTGCGAGCCGATGAATCCGGCTCCGCCGGTGACGAGTATGGTCTTTGCCATAGGTGACGTATTCACGATACGAGATAAGAGGCAGACTGCAAGTATCGCCCCCTCCCGAGAGACCTCGTCTCTCGGGAGGGGGCGATTATGCCTTCCTCATGCTGCGGTCGGTTAGGGTGCTAATCCATCTTGGTTCCTTAGATAGAACCGCGGCAATCGGAGGAGGGTTGCAGAGGGCTAGAGATTTTCCTTAAATATTGAACGGAGAACTTCTTCAGGGACCTCGAACGCGGACGGTCCGACATCACGTTTCGGTTCCTGCGGCTTCGGCGCCTCTTGCTGTTTTGGCTGCGGCTTTGGATCACGCACGATATGCTGCCCGCCGCTCTTCCCTATCACGTCGGCGAGCGCGCCCTTGAGCGAGTCCTGCTTCTTCTCCACCTTCGCTTCCGCGACATTCTTCGCGCCCGCGACCTTCTCGCGCAGGATGGCCTTCAAGTCCTCCGAGGACTTCTGGTTCGCGGCAGGTTCGCGACGCTCCTCGCGACGAGGCTCACGGGCCGGTCCCCGGTCGCGCGACTGGCTACCACCTTCGCGGCGCACCGGCGGACGGTCGCGCATCTGGTCGTTCATGGGCTTGCGCTTGGGCGGCTCCACCGGTCCTGCGGCTTCCCCTTCCGCAGGCACGAGCTCGCCGTATATGGACGCCTCGACGCCTGCGCGCGGCGACCCGTACTGGCTGCGAGACGCTTCGAGCACTTCCTGGCGGAATGAGCGGGCCGGCGCTTCGATAGGCGGGATGGTGACCGCGGAGAACGGCCGCGACCCGATGCCATCGATCATCAGGGAAAGATAGATCTGGGCGAACCCGAGGTTCACCAGATCCTCCTTCATGAATTCCGGCGTGAATACGGTCTCGAGCGTCTCGGCATCGAACGGACCGACACGGAATGTGATGGTCGTCCCGACGTTGCCGAATACGGCAGCGCGCACCTGCTCTTCCATCTGCTCGACGTACTGGTGCGCGATGAGGAGGTTGAGGCGGTACTTGCGGGCCTCGGAGAGTATCTCGGCGAAGGTGTCGTTCGCGAAGTTCTGGAACTCGTCCACATAGAAATAGAAGTTCGGCGCTTTCGCGAGCTCGTGGCCCGGCAGGTTCGCGCGGCTCATCGCGCCGAGGAAGATGCGCGTCGTGAGCATCGACCCCAAGAGGCGCATGTTCACGTCGCCGACGAGACCCTTGGAGAGATTGATGAGGAGGATTTTTCGGTTATCCATCAAGTCACGGATATCGAACGACGACTTCGGCTGGCCGATGATGTTGCGGATGAGCGGATTGCTCGTGAACTGCCCGATCTTGTTCTGGATGGCCGGCGTCGCCTCCTGCGTGAAGCGGTCGGTATAGCCCGCGAACTCCTTCGTCCAGAAGTCCTTCACCACCGGATCCTTCACGTTATCGACGACCTTCTTGCGGTAGTTCTTGTCGGTGTACATGCGGTTCACGCCGAGCAAGGTCGCGTCCGGATACTCGAGGAGCGCGAGAAGCGTATTGGTGAGGATGTACTCCATGCGCGCGGACCACGCGTCCTCCCAGATCTTCTTGAAGGTGGCCATGAGGCCCGAGGTCACGAGGTGACGCTTGTCGTAGCCGACGTCTTCCATGATGTTGAACGCCATCGGATGCTCGAGGTCGAACGGCGCGAAGTACACCACATCCTTGACGCGGTTCTCCGGTATGAAATCGAGCATCTTCTCGACCGCGCTGCCGTGCGGGTCGATGAACGCCATACCCTCCCCGTTGCGGAGGTCCTGTATGGCCATGTTCTCGAGGAGCGTGGACTTGCCCATGCCGGTCTTCCCAATGACGTACATGTGGCGGGCACGGTCCTTGGCCTTGATACCGAACGGTATCTTCTTGCCGCGGGCATCGGTTGCGGCGAAATAGGTGACGCGTTCCGGATTCTCCATTTGAGTGATTATAGCGCGCTTCATCGATGAGCTAAATAAAAAGGGCCGGCATTGCTGCCGACCCTTCTTCGCGCTGCTGGCTGGGATGCACGAGAGCCCGCATCAAGTCGCAACGCGTTCTTGGCTGCCCTGCTGGCAAGCGCGCCACGCATCTCGGATTCGCATCGAACGCCACCATCCGATCGGGTTCTCGCCTGCGAGAATCCGTTCGATGGTCTCATTCGGCACCCCGATGACGCGCACGTAGAATCGGACACGCGCCTTCATTTCGGGCGGGATTCCTTGTTCCATTGAAATCTCCCTTCAATTTCTTGTGCTATTTTACCATTAAAAATATATAAGTCTATCACAGCCGGTTGGGCGCTATCCCATCATCCGATCGAGCTTGCGATATACATCTCCGTCGTTGCGCTTCCCGACGAGAGCAATGAATAGGCAGTCTTCCGAGAAGCGATAGATGATGCGGTGCTCACCCATGTCGGCACGACGGTAGTCGTGCCCTTGAAGCGGCTTACTGTCCGGCGGTTCCGGATGCTTGGCGAGGTCGAGTATCTTATCCCCTACCTGTCGCGCGTGCTTGGGCAGCAACGAGCGGAGATACTTTGCCGCACGCTTGCTTACATCAATCCTCCGCATTCCGCAGCTGCTTCAAGAGAGCTTCGGACTCCTCCGTTCCGAGGAAGCCCTCCCGCTCGGCTGCGCTCGCGCGCTTTGCCCATGCCGCATCCTCGAGCATTTCGTACCGGCGATACTCCTCGCTCGAAAGCAGGACCGCGACTTGCCGACCGTTCTTGGTGATGCGCACTGGGGAGCGCTGGGCGGAGTCGAGCAGCTCGCCGAAACGGTTCTTCGCTTCACGCGCCGCGAACTGCTTGGTGTGGCTCATAGAGCCATTGTAGCTCTTTTGTCTACAATTCGTCAACACCTATTGGTACTGCACGAACATCGGACGCGGCGTGAGCTTCAGGAGGTCGGCCGGCGCGAGCAGGCGGTCGGACGGCGGCTTCATATCGTTCTTGTAGAAGATCTTGAACCCGGTGAACTGCACCGGCTCGGGCGCGACGAATGAGCGGTAGGTGTTCAGCTTCTTCGCGGGAGGCCCCCAGCCGTCCATCACCATGACGATCTGCACTTCAGGACGCAGTTCGATGCTCTCGTAGCCGGTGACCATGCGCTGGGTGAAGCGATGGACGACGAGGAGCTTCGGCGGAAGATCGTGCTCCTGTACGAGCTGTGCGAGGTACGCGCTCGCGCGGTTGATATCGCCCGCGGAGACGGTGCCGATGACGGTTCCCGGCGGCTCGCCGCCCTTCATGTTGAACTCGGGGTCGATCGCGAGATGCACGTTCGGTTTCGCGAGGTACTCGCCGAGCGCCTCCACCTCGCCCTGGAGCGGCGCGAGGCCCGCCTGCACTTCGAGTATCGCGATGCCATCTATCTGGTCGGCCATGCCGATGGCCTTGTTGATGTGCTCGGCAGGCATGCGGAAGCGGTAGTAGCCGTCGGCGCCCGGGCTTCCCTGCGCGGTGACGGCGATATAGTCGATGGCGCCGATGGTCGGCGTTGCGGGGTCCGCTGCCGCCCATTTCGCGAGCTCGCCTCGCAAGCGGTCGAGCACGACTTCCGGCTCGAACTCGCCGAGGATGCCCATCTTCGTGGAATAGAAATTGCCGTAATACGCGATGATGCGCTTGTCGGGAAGGAGGGCGCCTACTTTCGGGTACGGGCCGTCGACCGGCCAGAGGCGCGGCGTGGTGGTCGAGGTGGTCGATGCGTAGTTCGCCATGAGCTCCATCTTCCGGTCGTAGGCCTCCGCGTCGAACGTCGGCTTGGGCGGCTCCACGATGCGCGCGATGGGCGACGAGGTGCCGAGCGGATTGTCCTTCAAATACGCCCCCTTGAGGGCTATGGCGTGCGGGATCGCGACTACCAGGACGAAGGTAGCCGCGAGCCCTGCGCCGAGGATGATGGCGACGGGACTATGAAAGAACCGGAGATGCTTCATGAACGTTTTCCGCACGACGGACCGGCTTAGGACGGAGCGAGATACCGATGCCGGCCACGAGGAGGCCGAGCGCGAGGTAGAACCACATGAGCCAGGAGAGCGGGAAGCCTGAAAACGGCGATAGGGCGAGCACGATGCCGATCACAATGAGCATGCTTACGCGCGACATGCGGCTAGTATACCAGCTTCCGGGCGCGCAATCCCCGGTTCCTAGCGTGCGGGCGCCACGAGCACGACGAATTCCCCGCGGATTTCGCCCGGATGCCCTGCGAAGTAGCTCGCCACCTCCGCCGCCGTTCCCTCGACGACCGATTCGTGCATCTTCGTGAGCTCGCGGAAGATTATGACCTTCCTATCGTCCTCGAGGCCTTCAGCCAGGGACGCGAGGGTCTTCTCGATGCGGTGCGGGGACTCGTAGAACGTGATGGTGCGGGTCGATTCCGCTATCTCCCGGAACAGCGTCTGGCGGCCTTTCTTGTGCGGCAGGAACCCGAGGAAGATGAATTCATCGGTCGGGACGCCGGCGATGGAGAGCGCGGCCGCGATAGCCGACGGTCCAGGAATGGCCTCTATCGAGACCGCATCGCCGAGGCGCTCGCGCGCCTCGCGCACGAGCGCGCTGCCTGGGTCCGAGATCCCGGGCGTCCCGGCATCGGTTACGAGCGCGATCCGCTTCCCCTCCCCGAGGAGCGCGAGGATGCGGGTCGTCGCCTGCTTCCCGCTCTGGGCGTGGTACATGAGGAGCGGCTTCTGGATATCGTAGCGCGAGAGGAGCTTCGCGGTGACGCGGGTATCCTCGCAGGCGATAGCATCCGCCTGGCGCAGCGTCTCGACCGCGCGGTACGTGATATCCGCGAGGTTGCCGATGGGAGTCGCGACGACCGAGAGCGTGCCTTTCATGCATGAATGGTAACAGAAACGTTGACTTTTAGCCATTTTTAGCGTAGGGTGCAGATTGGTTTTTGTTCTTCTGCAGCACAGGGAGTATCGGCAATGCCCGATGGGGACGCCATGGAATTCAAGCCGGCAAAGATCCGGCAAGGCATATACACGACGTCCGATTCGGGCATCGAATACCGCGCGGATATCCTTCCCGCGGGAAGCACGGACGTGGACCTCTCGCTGCTCGATTTCGACAGCGAGGACGCGCCGGAGCGGTATCCGGACCTCGCGCGAACGCTCGGTGAATTCGCCGAGCGCATCGACGCCAAGCGGCTCTTCGCGCCGAAGCTGCGCTTCACGCGCACGCTTCTCAAGCCCGAGCAGCTGACCGTGCGCATCGAGCTTCCGAACGGCGTTCCGCTCTTCCGGAGCGCGCGTGCGGCCGATGCCGTCATCCTGCCCGAGCCCGGCGATGGGATGGTCGCGTCCATGGGCGGTTGCTCGCTCATCGCGCTTGCGTGCGGAACGACGCTCGCCGCCGGGCATGGCGGCCTCGATGGCCTCGTCCATCGAGACTACGTGCTGGGGGAGACGGAGACCGATGAGGGCAGCATCGTCGATACGATGTGCCGGGCGGTCCTCCCGCCGCATCGAGGCATGCGCACGAAGGCTTCCTGCCGCGCGTTCTTCAGCCTCCCGAGGAAGTCGTACTACTTCGACCTCGAACATCCCACGCACGGCGCCTATAACTTCGCGCTCAATCGGCTGTTAGACGTGCGGTACGACGCGCATGCGCAGCAGATCGCCGTTGATGACCTCTGGCGCCGCGGATTCTTCCTCGACCAGGGTCGCCTCATCGGCGCCCAGGCGCGAAAGCACGGCGTGAGCACGGTCTCGGCCTGCCTCGAACCGCTCCGCCCGCACGGGCATCATGCCCATACGCGGCATCCGGACGAGTCCATGCGCCCGAAGCGGAACCTGGTGGCCATCACCAGGCTCGCCTAAAGCCCAGCAGGCATTCCTGCGCCGGCCCCTTCGGGAGCCGGCGCTTTCTTTTTGGTACTATGGGCCCATGCATGAAGACCACAAGCGCGTACATATAATAGGCCTCTGCGGGGTCGGCATGAGCGGCGTCGGCCTCCTCCTCAAGGAAGCCGGCTACGACGTCACCGGCTCGGATGCGGAGTGCTATGGCCCTCCTGCCGACATCCTCGCCCGCGGTGGCCTCTCGCCCGTCTTCGACTACAAGCCCGAGAACATCCCCGACGGCGTCGACTTCTTCGTCATCGGCCGGAACGCGAAGCTCGCGCCCGAGATAAACACGGAGGTGCAGAAGGCGCATGAGCTCAAGCTTCCCATCCACTCCTTCCCGGAAGTCCTCGGCATCCTTACGAAAGAACGCAAGAACACGGTGGTAATCGGGAGCTATGGCAAGTCGACCACGACGTCCCTCATCGCGCACATCCTCCGGCATGCAGGCGTGGATGCCGGCTACTTCGTCGGCGCGGAGCCAGTGTCCCTCCCCCTCCCTTCCGGGCTCGGTACGCACGAAATCTTCGTCCTCGAAGGCGACGAATACCCGTCCGCGCATGACGACTCCCGGGCGAAGTTCATGCACCTCCATCCGCACGATGTCGTCCTGACCGCGGTCGTGCACGACCACGTGAACGTCTATCCGACCTACGAGGACTACCAGAAGCCGTTCCGCGACCTGCTCGCGCTCGTCCCGGACGACGGCATCGTCTTCGCCTGCGCGGACGAGCCGGGCGCGCTCCGGCTTGCGCGCGAGTCCGGAAAGAACGTCGTCACGTACGGCACGCACGAGGGCATGTTCCAGGCGTGCGACATGGAGTTCGGTCCGCGTACCCGCTTCACGCTCCTGCGTCCGGATGGCGCGGATATCGCGCTCGAGACCGGGCTGCTCGGCCGGCACAATGTCGAAGACATCGTCGCGGCGAGCGCGTACGTCCTCTCGCGCGACCTCGTATCCCCCGAGGCGCTCCAGGCCGCCGTGAGCGCCTTCACGGGCGTCAGGCGACGCCTCGACAACATCGCGCCCCTATCCTCCGTGCCGGTCTACGAAGGCTTCGGCTCCTCGTACGAGAAATCCCGTGCCGCCATCGACGCCATCCGCCTCCACTATGCCGGCCGGCGCCTCGTCATCATCTTCGAGCCGCACACCTTCGGCTGGCGCAATCGCGCGAACCTCCCCTGGTATGACGACGTCTTCGCGGGCGCCGACCTCGTGCTCATCACCCCGCCTGCGACGCAGGGCGCCGATACCCACGACCAGCTCACCCATGAGGAGATCATGGCGCGCGTGAACGCGTCCGGGCTCGCCGCTCGGACCTACGATGTAGCGGATGCGGTCGATACGCTCCAGGAGGGCGACGTCGCGCTCATCCTCACCTCGGGCGACCTCGAAGGTACGCTCCCCGCGCTCGCAGACCGCATCACTGCGAAATTCTCCTAGGTATGCGGATAGACCGCCGCGAATTCGGGCATGACTACGAGACCTATCGCTTCGGCTATACCGAGCACGCAACGCTCGATGCCGGCGAGGCGCCCGAGGCGGCATATGGCGCAGGCTTCCTTCCGGCCTCGTCCGACCCCTCGGTGAACGACCGCTTCTACATGGCGCGGAGCGTGCGCGTGCCGCTCTCGGAGTGGACGCCGTCGAGCGAGAACCGCCGCATCCTCAAGAAATTCGATGGCGAGTTCGTTTCCCGTATGCGCACCCGTGAGGAGCTCGCCGCGGATGCGGCGTTCAGGTCATGCTTCCTCGACTACTTCTCCGGCAAGCACGGCGAGCGCGTCATGGGCCCGGAGCGCCTCGATGGCATCCTCGCGACGCACCTTCCCCTGCAGGGCATAGCGTATGAAAAGGATGGCGCCGTCGTCGGGTATGCGCTTGAGATAGCGGCACCGACGTTCATTCACTACTGGTACTCCGCCTACGACCTTTCCTATGCCGACCGTTCCCTCGGCATGTGGCTGCTGCTCGACAGCGTCAGGCGCGCCAAGGACGCCGGGTGCGCGTACAGCTATCTCGGTACTGCCTACGGCACCAAGGGCCGCTACAAGATGAACCTCTCGCCGCTCGAGTTCTGGGACGGCTCCTGCTGGGTACCGGACGATGCGCTCCTGAAGGAGCGCATCCAGAGCGACCCGTAAGGCCCTGGTCTGGAGCGCGGTCAAAAAGCCTTCAGGCAAGGCCTCCGGGTCCCTGCCGAGAGGGGCAAAGCGCGCGAACGAGGGAGCGCGAGGCGTACTAGAAGTACGGTGAGCGTTCCCGAGCGAAGCGTAACGAAGTATGGAGGTTCTTGGACGTGCTCTAGCCGCAGACCGATACGAGCTCCGTATCGACGTTCTCGTGCGCGTTCATGCCGTTTGGCACCACGACGAACTGATACGGGCTCGTGAGCGCGTTCGTCACGACGCAGGTGCTTCCCGGGCGCGTAAGGGTGACCGCGACGACGCGCTCGCCTCCCCTATCCGTCACGGACGACACCTCGATAGCGTGGCCGCCCGAAGGCTGCTGCCCCATGAATACGCCGATGACATAATTCTCGTCGAAGTCGACCGGAAGCGGCGTCGTGCCGTCCGTACCATGCGCCATCGCCCAGAGCCGTGCGAAGGATTCCGCATCGCGTGCCGCGTAGTTCTTCCGCTCGACAACGTTCGCCGAGTCCCCTGCGTCGATGACCACGAACCCGACGGGCGCATTCACGACCGGCTGCGCCGCTTGGACATCCGCCGCCCGGTTCGCCATGTCCACGACCGGCTCTTGCGGACCATCCTCCGGCAGGAAGAAGAACAGGCCGGCGCCGAGCGCGATCGCGGCGATGCAGGTGCCGAGCACGATGAAGGAATCTCTCATAGGTATGAGTATACCGCTTCGCGTGCGTCCAGATACTTAGAATGGGTATAGAAAGACACCGGCATCGGCTGCCGGCGTTTCCCTTTGGTGCGCGCGCTAGGGGTCGAACCTAGGACCTTTCGAGTATCAGTCGAATGCTCTACCAGCTGAGCTACGCGCGCATTCCTCGAACCTTCGGATAGTACCAGATATGCCTACCGGCTTCCAGTTGCCGTCCGCTACGCAAAAAGCGCAGTGCGGAAGGATACTCCGAGGAGTATCCTTCCGCACTGCGCTCTCTGCAACTACCAAAGAAAATCAGCCCTCTTGTGTTCCGCCTATTCAATGCTTGAAAGCGTCAATTGAGCGCTTCCAATCATTACCGGCACGTTGTTCCGGCGTCCGAATACCATTTAGGGATGGGTATCATTTCCCCATCATCCGAAGATGATGATCGACCGGATGAGCGCCTTTCGGGCTAACTCGATTCCGATTGGATATGTTCCACGACCAGCTTCCGCTAGCCGTGCCTTGTTACGACTTACTCCCTGTCACTGAATTTACCGTAGTCCTGGACAAGCCAAGATTTCGGGTACCCCCAGCTTCCTTGAGTTGACGGGCGGTGAGTACAAGACTCGAGAACGTATTCACCGTAGTATGGCTGACCTACGATTACTAGCGATTCCATCTTCAAGAGGTCGGTTGCAGACCTCTATCCGTACTGGGGCCGGTTTTTGGGATTTGCTCCACCTTACGGTATTGCGTCCTTCTGTACCGGCCATTGTATCACGTGTGCAGCCCAGGGCATCAAGGGACATGCTGATTTGGCGTCATCCACACCTTCCTCCCCCGTGAGGGGGCAGTCTCGCCTGACATAAGTAACAGACAACGTGGGTTGCGTTCGTTACCCCACTGAAGGGAACAGCTCAAGCCACGAACTGACGACAACCATGCATCACCTGCCAAGCACCCTCGAAGGCTCCGTCCCTTTCGGGTCGGATGCAGCTTGGTTTCTAGCCCTGGTAAGGTTCTTCGCTTATCGACGAATTAAGCCACATGATCCACCGCTTGTGCGAGTCCCCGTCTATTCCTTTGAGTTTTAATCTTGCGATCGTACTACCCAGGCGGCTCGCTTACCGCGTTAGCTTAGTCCCACAGAGGGTCGATACTCCGTAGAACGAGCGAGCAACGTTTAGGGCCAGGACTACTGGGGTATCTAATCCCATTCGCTACCCTGGCTTTCGTGTGTGAGCGTCAGGTACGGGCCAGTGCGCTGCCTTCGCCATTGGTGTTCCCCACGATATCAACGGATTTCACCCCTACACCGTGAGTTCCACGCACCTCTCCCGACCTCAAGTCATGCCGTTTCGCTCGCGGGCCGGAGGTTGAGCCCCCGGATTTTACGAACGACTAACATGACCGCCTTGACACCCTTTACGCCCAATGATTCCGGATAATGCTTGGGGCCTCTGTATTACCGCTCCTGCTGGCACAGAGTTAGGAGCCCCTTATTCATGTGGTACCGTCAATAATTTCGTCCCACATAAAAGATGTTTACGTACCGAAGCACTTCGTCCATCACGCTGTATCGCTCCGTCAGGCTTGCGCCCATTGCGGAAGATTCTCGACTGCGGCCTCCCGTAGGAGTATGGGCCGTGTCTCAGTCCCATCGGTGGGGGTCAGCCTCTCAGCTCCCCTAAGCGTCGTAGCCTTGGTAAGCCATTACCTTACCAACTAGCTGATACTACGCAGGCCGCTTCCCAAGCGATAAATCTTTACCCTTGCGGGACCATCCGGTATTACCCCGTCTTTCGACGAGCTATGCCGGACTTGGGAGTACGTACCTACGTGTTACTACCTCGTCTGCCACTGACCTTGCGGTCCGTTCGACTTGCATGCCTTATCCATACAGCCAGCATTCATCCTGAGCTAGGATCAAACTCTAATTAAGAATAGGCGGAACACAAGAAAATAGATTTTCTTTGGTTCTTACCTTGTTCGAACTATTGCGTTTTCAACGAGCGAAAAACAAACCCCGCCCCTCTTCAGGGGCAGTAGGTACATACTATAGGAAGCGGAATGGGGCGTCAAGCGTATTCCAGGGCCTAGAATAAGGCCGCCGCGAGAAATCGCGGCGGCAAGATCGAGCCATCGATTCAGGCGGCGAATCGGCAACTCCATCGGTCTTCTTGATAGTCCCGAACCAGACCTCGATGCAGTTCGACCAGGAACGCAACAGTCGTTGAGAGCTTCGCACTCGAGACCTCCTTCCCTCCGGCGACCCGCTTGAGGCGGCCGAGCTGGAGGAGTAGGTACAAGTGCGCGCCCTGCCGGTCGATACCGGGGCGCCCAAGATGGTTCCGGACCGCGGAAAGCACGCCGTCGCTCGCATTGAACCAGAATCCCTGGAACTCGCGAACGGTTCCCAAGTATCGCTCGAGCTCGCGGACGCCGCTTTCAAGCAATTCCGGTTTCGGGTCGCCTGCCCGAACGCATTCAAGCGCGACCATCGCCTGCACCGTCGCTCCGCTCAGCGTGAATGTCCTTTCGTACATCTCGAATCTCCCTCTTCTGCACATCATGGACTCGTCTGTAGACCTGTCAAATCGTTCTGAAATACTTTTCCCATCCTGCAAGTTGCCCCGCTTCGCCGGCAGCGTACAATAGGAGGAGCCGTCAAGCTTTGCATGGGATTTACGCGCAGTAAACGTGAGTACGTGGTCGTCTCCGTCGGGGGTTCGCTCATCGTTCCTGAAGCCGGTATCAATACCGAGTTCCTGAAGCAGTTCAGGGAGCTCATCCTTCGCAAGACCCGTGAGGGTTTTTCTTTTTTCATCATTACGGGCGGCGGCAGGCTCTCGCGCAACTACCAGAAAGCCGCGGAAGATATCCGCGGCGACCACCACCTCGAGCGCGAGGACGTCGACTGGCTCGGCATCCACTCCACGCGGCTCAATGCGCACCTGCTTCGTACGCTGTTCATCGAGGAAGCGCAGGCGCGCATCGTGAAGAACCCGACGCACCGCATGAAAGCGCGCGACGCCATCGTCATCGGCGCTGGCTGGAAGCCCGGATGGTCGACCGACTACTGCGCGGTCATGGCCGCGAAGACTCTCGGCGCCAAGAAGCTCGTGAACCTCTCCAACATCGACTACGTCTGCGACCAGGACCCGCGCGAGTTCCCTGGCGCGAAGCGCATCGAGCGCATCGACTGGGATGCGTTCCGCAAGCTCATCCCGGATGAATGGGATCCGGGTCTCTCCGCCCCATTCGACCCCGTCGCTGCGCGCGAAGCCGAGCACCTCAAGCTCGAAGTCGCCATCATGAATGGCGCGCACCTGCAGGAATTCGACAACTACCTCTCCGGCACTCCGTTCGCCGGTACCATCGTCTCTTAAGCGGCTCCCGCATGAACTATTGGTTTCGTAAACCAATAGTTCACGAAATCCGACTTAATTATTGGTTTACGAAACCAATACGATGCGAATAGCCAACACCGGGTGTTGGCTATTTCTGAATTCCTGTATTGAGATACGGTCGTCGCTACTTGGAGAATGCGGCGAGCATCGCTTCGACCTTCTCATGGAGCTCCTCGAGGCTGCCGTCGTTCTCGATACGGTAGTCGGCCACATGCATCACGCCTATGACATTCATCTCGTTCGGTTCCGTGGACGCGAGCTCCTTCTCCTCCTGTGCTACCCAAGTGTCGAAATCGACGTGATCGGTCGAGGAACCGCGCGCATGGATGCGCTCGTAGCGCAGCTTCCGGTCGGCATCGACCGCAAGCAGGAACGCGCCGTTCGCGCGCAGGAACTCGGCCTCGCCGATTGCACGTACCGATTCGATAAGCGCATCGCCGCCCTTCTCCACGGCGCGCGCATACGCGAGCTCGATAAGATAGGAAGGACTATGCGTGAGGCGAAGCGCATTGGCTACCTCGCGCAGGTTGTCCCGGTCGCGCGACAGGCCGCGGCTGTCGAGCTCTTCCATAAGGAAATCGCGCACCGAGTAGTGCGCGAAGCCTTTCGTCTCCTTCAGGTACTCGACGACCGTCCCCTTGCCTGCCCCGATGGTGCCGGTGAGTCCGATGATCATGCGGCTAGGCCTTCTTGGCGGTGCGCTTGCCTTCCATCCAATGCGCTATCGGGATGAGGAGCGGCGCGGAGCGCGTTATCGAGGAGAAGGTGCCGGCGACGACGCCGACGAGCATCACGAGCGCGAAGCTGCGCGTGGTCTCGCTGCCGAGGAGGATGAGCGCGAGGAGCGCGAGCGCGACGGTGAGCGAGGTGTTGATGGAGCGCCCGAGGGTCTCGATGATGGACTTGCCGACCGTGACCTCGAACTCCTCTTTCACGTTCGTCGCCTCGTTCAGGCGCAGGTGCTCGCGGACGCGATCGAAGATGACGATGACGTCGTTCACGCAGTAGCCCAGCAACGCGAGGAGCGCGATGACGAAGAGCGTGTCGATCTGGGCGCCGGTGAAGTAGGCGTAGATGGCGTAGAAGCCGCTCGGCACGATGATATCGATCGCGAGCATGAGGACCGCGATGATGCCGTAACCCCAGCTCGGCACCGGACGACGGACGCCGCGGAACGCCCAGGCGATATAGAGCATGATAGCGAGCGCGACGGCGGAGAGCGCGTACAGCGCCTTGATGGAGAGCTCGTTGCCGAGCGAAGGGCCGATGGAATTGAAGCGGAGCTCGGTGAGCGGGTATGCGCCCTCGCCCGCGAGCACGCCAAGGAGCGCGGTATGCTCCTCGGTCGTGAGGGTGCGCGTACGGATGACGATGCCGCTCTCGCCGCTCTCGCGGATGGACGGCTCGCCGAGGGCGAGCGACCCTACCTGCTCGCGGACGATGTCGGTATCCGGACGCGCGTCCGTATACGCGACCTCGACGAGGGAACCGCCCGTGAACTCTATGGAAAGCTGCGGCGGGATAACGACGAGGGCGAGGACCGAGATAGCGAGCAGGAGCCCGGTCAGGATGAAGAAGAAGCGGCGATGGCGGATGACGAACATACGTTATGGTTTACGCCGATAAAACCCCGCATCGAGGAGGGTACGCCATGCCGTAGTGCCGGTCTCGGGCACGATGGCGAGGAGGAAGACGCGGGAGATAGCAACCGCCGAGAGGAGCGAGGCGATGACACCGAAGCCGAAGACAAGCGCGAAGCCCTGCACGATGGACGTGCCTATCCAGAAGAGGATCGCCGACGAGATAATCATCGTGAAATGACCATCGCGGATAGCGGGCCAGGCGCGCGCGAAGCCGATATGCACCGCTTCACGCGGTCCCTTGCCCGAGCGCAGCTCCTCCTTCATGCGCTCGAATATGAGGACATTGGCGTCCACGGCCATGCCGATGGAGAGGATGAAGCCCGCGATGCCCGAGGCCGTGAGCGTAATGGGCACGACCTTGATGACCGCGATGGTGATGAGCACGTAGATGACGAGCGCGACCGTCGCGACGACGCCCGAGAGGCGGTACCAGAGAACCATGAACAGCGCGACGAGGCCGAAGCCGACGAGCGATGCCATGAGGCCGGCCTGGTACGCCTCGCCGCCGAGCGTCGGGCCGACGCTGTTGCTCGAGACGAGCTCGATAGGGACCGGCAGCGCGCCGAAGTTGAGGTTGCGCACGAGGTCGCGCGCTTCGGTCGGCGTGAACGAGCCGGTGATGGTCGCCGTGCCGCCCGCGATGGCTTCCTGGATGACCGGGCTCGAGATGACCTCGCCGTCGAGGAATATCGCGAGCTGCGTGCCCACGTTCTGGCGGGTGATCTCCTCGAACAGCGCCGCACCCTCCTCGGAGAAGTTGAGCACGATGACCGGCTCGTTAGCGGCGGCACCTCCCGACTGCCCCGACGAGAACTGGAGCTGGGCATCCTTGAGGTAGCGGCCGGTGAGTCCCGTATCGACGTACTGCTGCTCGACGCCGATCGACGTGGTGGTGCCGACCGTGGTCGGCACGCCCTTCAGTTTCCCGAGGAGCTTGAACTCGAGCACCGGCGTCGCGCCGATGGCGTCGACCGCGGCCTGCACGTCGGTCACGCCCGGAAGCTCGACGAGGAGACGGTCCTCGGGATTGCCCGCGACCGCGCTCCCCTTCTCGAGCTCGACGCGCGGCTCGGCGACGCCGAAGAGGTTCACGCGGCGCTCGATGACGTCACGAAGCGAATTGAGGGCGCCCTGCGTATCGGTCTCGACGCCCGAGGTATCCGCGCGGTAGACCAGCTCGGTGCCACCGGCAAGATCGAGGCCCAGCTTTATCGGGAAGCCCGACTGGGGCCCGGACGAGGCGATGACGAACCAGCCCAGGAGCCCCGAGAGGACGAGGACCGTGAACGCAGGTATGAGACGCATGATAGGGCTACTATACCGAGTCGGACCCGGACGGTCAAAAGGGCTATTCGGGTTCCGGGAGCGGGATTCCATAGGCCCCCAGAAGGATGGCGGCGTTCCGGAACAGGCAGGCGACCGCGACCGGACCGACGCCACCGGGCACCGGCGTGAATACGCTCGCTACCTCCGCGACCGCCCTATCCGCATCGCCGACGATGGCACCCTCGGATTCCGAGGTTCCCGCATCGATGACGACGGCGCCCGGCCGTACGCCCTCGGGAACGACGAGCCCAGGCACGCCCGCGCCCGACACGATGATGTCCGCGGACTTGATGGCTGCCGCACCCCCTTCGGTCGCGCGCGTGACGACGGTCACCCGCGCGCCGGCGCGCTCGAGCCAGAGCCGCACCGGCTTACCGACGAGCTTCCCCTCGCCTATCACCACCGCGTCCTTGCCCGCCGTCTCGACGCCGTACTCGCGGAGTATCTCCTCGACCGCGGCGGCTACCGGCGGGAGGAGCGCGTAGTCGCGTCCGTCCGCAAAGCGCTGCCAGGCGCGCCAGGAGAGCACGTCCGCATCCTTCCCGAGCGGGATGGCGTCGAGGACCGCCTTCGTATCGATAGTCTCCGGGAGCGGGAGCTGCGCGATGAACGCGTCCGCGCCCGGAGCGAGGAGCGCGGCGAGGGCGTCCGCGGTCGTTGCGGCAGCAGGAAGCTCGGCGACCTCGAGCGCCATGCCGGCATCGGCAGCGCGCGCGGCCTTTATCTTGAGGTACGAGCGGGTCGCCGGCGAGGGCGCGACCGTGAGCGCACGCACCGTCGGCACGCGCCCGAGCGTCCCGACCTTCTCCTTCACGTCCGCGAGGATGCTCGCGGCGAGCTTGCGTCCGTCGACTATCATGCGCTCTTGCTGCGCCGCTGCTCCACGGGCACATAGTCCTCGTACGCGCCATCGGTGTAGTAGAAGGCGTCGAGGCTCGGATAGCGGTATTCGTAGCCATAAACGCGCGTCAGCTTCGACCCGTCGACCGCGATCGGGTACGAATAGCCCTTCCAGCTGCCCTCGGCGGTCGGGACGCGGCCGCGGCTCGCGTGCCAAAGGATGAAGAACGGCAAGCGCGCCATCCAGGGCTGTATCGTGATCGCCCGCTTCCCTACCGCGCGCGCCATATCCTTGCCCAGCACCACATCGCCCGGCGGACAGATATTGAAGACCTCGTATTCTTCCGCGGGCGGCGCGAACGCCAGGAGCTCCACGAGGTTCACGACGTCGTCCTCGTGGATGAACTGGCGGAGCCACTTCGGCGTGACCGGCACGAACTTCGTCATCAGGCTCACGACGCGATATATGAAGGAATCCTTGAGCTGGCCCGCGAGCGCGGCCTGGAGACCGAACCGGATGCGCATGAACCTGCCGCGCGGCCCGGTTATCGCGGCCGGGCGCAGGAGGACGGTCGGCACCTGCGTTCCTTGCGCTTTCGCGCGTGCGAAGCGTTCCTCGAGATGCTCCTCCGCGATGCGCTTCTCTTCCGCGTACAGGTAGTCGGTCGCGCGGAACGGCTCGGACTCGAGGAAGCGATGCTCGACGGTGTTCGTCGGGAATGCGCCGTAGGACGCGACCGTCGAGAAATGGATGAGGCGCTTCACCTCCCCGTGCGCGTATGCGTAGTCGAACACCCGGTCCGAGCCGTCGATGTTCCACTTCCAGGACAGCGGCCGGTTCCCGTATATCTCGCGTATCTGCCACGCCGTATGGATGATGATGTCCGGCGCGTATCCCTCGACGAGCGGCTCCCACGTGTCCGCAGTGTTCATCTCTATGTAGGTGAGCTTCGGCTCGTCCTTGATGAGATCGGGCAGCGGCTCCTTATCGAGGCCGATGATGCGCGCCACGTCCTCGCGGAGCGCAAGGCGCTCGACGAGCATGGTGCCGACGTATCCCGCTGCTCCGGTGATCAGAATCGTATGCTTCATAGGAAAGTAGGTAGTACGCAGTATGCAGTATGCAGAAAATACATAAAGCCCCGGGGTTCAGACTGCCTACTACTTACTGCCTTCTGCATACTTCCCCCCATTACCAGGCGCTCACGCGGAAGAACATCCGCTTGATGGTCTTCAGCGCTATGACGATGTCGAGCCCGAACGAGCGGTGCTTCAGGTAGTAGAAGTCATACGCGAGACGGACCTTCGTCTCGGCGACCGACTGCGGGCTGATGTTCCCCTGCTCGTACTGCTGGTTTATCTGCGCCCAGCCCGTGATGCCGGGCAGCGCCTGGTAGCGGAAGAGGTAGTACGGCAGCTCCTCGGCAAGCCGGTTCCCGAGCGACTCGATATCGTTCCTTGGCCCGATGAGCGACAGCTCGCCCTTGATGATATTGATGAACTGCGGGAACTCGTCGAGCGAGGTCTTGCGCAGCGCGCCGCCGACCTTCGTCACGCGGTTCTCGGTCTCCCCCTTCCAGGCGCCGCTATCGTTGCGCGTCATGCTGCGGAACTTGTAGACGCGGATGCGCGCGCCGCGCTCGCCGATGCGGTCCTGCCCGATGAAGAGCGGGCCCGGGGCCTCGAGCAGGTTCGCGAGCGCGATGAACGGCATGGCGACGAACGTTATGAGGCCCATGAGGATGCCGCCCGCGATATCGATGGACCGCTTCATGACCGCATAGACGAGGGGCGTGGCCGGCCGCACGTTCTCGATGAACCAGCGTTCGGAGAGCAGCGAGAGCGGGATGCGATCGAACACCTCCTCGTACATCTTCGCGAAGTCGACCACCTGGAACGATTCCCGCGCGGCGGGCGTCGCGTAAAGCGCCGGCAGGAAGGCTTTCGCCTCATCGCGCGTGGTATCGACGACCACGATCTCGACGCGCTCGTCGATGAGCCGGCGCGCGAACGCGCTTGCGTCGAGCGCCGCGAGCTCATGGGGCGCATGCACGCGCACGAACTTCAGGTGGTAGCGCGGATTGCCGTTCACCTCGCTGACGAGCTCGTCGGTCTCCTCGCCCGCCGCGATGACGACGGCCGGGTACTGCGTGCGCACGGTCGTGAGCTTCGGGTAAAGCGCGAGCCGCCAGCCCAGTATGAGCAGGAGCGAGACGCCGAGATAGATGACGAGGTTCGTCTTCGGCGCGATGCCGACGCCCGGCATGAGGAAGAAGAACAGCGCGGCGATGACGATATTCACGAATTGCGTCTTCACGAGCGCGTTCGGAAGCGAGCTCTTCTCGAGGATGATGCGCTTGCCGTAGAGCCCGGACATGTAGAATACGAGCGCCCAGACGACGAAGAGCACCGAGAAGGGGCCGATATGGTCGTACAAGCGGTCGGCGGTCGGAAGCGCCTGGTACCGGACAAGCAGCGTGAGATAGAGCGCCGCCACGAAGGCAGCGATATCGCCAAGGAATAGCAGGGCCGCTGCCCGGGTGCCACCGTGTGTCATGCGCAGGAGTTATACTATGGAACCATAGTAGCGTACATGGAAGTTGCGGCCCATTCCTCCCCCCCGAAGCGCCCGCGAGTCCTCTTCGTCATCACCAAGGCGACCTGGGGCGGGGCGCAGCGCTACGTGAGCGACCTCATCGCAGAGTCGCGCGCCCACGGCTTCTCCCCCGCGCTCGCGTACGGCCTTCCGGGCCTCCTTTCGGAGCGGGCGGAGATACACGAGGTCCCCACGCACGAGGTCAGGGGCCTTGCACGCGATATCTCCCTTGCCGACGATGTGCGCGCCTTCGGCGCGCTCTATCGCCTGTTCCGCCGCGAGCGTCCGGATGTCGTGCACCTCAACAGCTCGAAAGCGAGCGCGCTCGGCGCGCTCGCAGCAAGGCTCGCCGGCATCCGTTCCATCGTCTTCACCGCGCATGGCTGGGCATTCACCGAGAGACGCTCGCTCCTCTCGCGGCACGCGTTCCGCCTCATCCACTACCTCACCGTCCTCCTCTCCACGCGCACCATTGCCGTCTCGGACGCAATCGCCGCGCACGCGCGCGGCTGGCCGTTCGTCGCCGGCAAGATAACGGTCATCCGCCACGGCATCCGCCAGCCGGTGCTCATGACCCGCGAGGAGGCGCGCACCTGGCTCATCGAGCATGACCCGACGCTCCGTACACGGGCTGGCCAGCTTTGGGTCGGCACCATCGCGGAACTGCACCCGAACAAGGGAATCGATGTCGGCATCGAGGCGTGGCGGCACGCGAAGATCCCGGATGCCTGCTGGATCGTGCTCGGCGGCGGGCAGGACGATGCGGCGCTGCGGAAGCAGGCCGCCGCGCTTCCTAACATCCACCTCCTCGGCTTCATCCCCGACGCCTCGGTCTACCTGCGGGCGTTCGACCTCTTCCTCCTTCCCTCCCGCACGGAGGCGCTCGGCTACGTGCTGCTCGAGGCCGGCGTCGCCGGCCTCCCGGTCATCGCGACGGCAGTCGGCGGCATATCCGAGATAATCGAGGACGGGCAGAGCGGCCTGCTCGTACCGAGCGGGGACGCCGCCGCGCTCTCGGGGGCGCTCGTCGGACTCATCAAGGACGAGGAACGGCGAGCGGAGCTCGCCGCGAACCTCACCGCAAAGGTGAGGGAGGAGTTCTCGCTCCAAGAGATGATTCGTAAGACGTTCGCCCTTTACCAGCGGTGAAACGGCGCTGGTTGCTTCAGATGCGAGGCGCGGGCAGATGAGGAGCGGAGGCGCACGTTGAGTACGACGGAGCGACGAATCGGGACCCGCAACAAAGCAGCTGGAGTACGCAGGGCTGTTTTCCTAGGCACCGAGGTATTCCTGACCCGCCTCCTCGCGAGGTACCGAACGGCCGTGCCGCGCGAGCGACGCGACGATGCCGAGCGCCGCGAATTCCATCATGAGGTGGGAGCCGCCATAGCTCATGAACGGAATCGTGGTTCCCGTCACCGGCAGCAGCCCGATGTTGATGCCGACATGCACCGTGGTATGCGCGAGGAATACGATGGCGATGCCGAGCGTGAAGAGGGCATCGAAGTTCGTCGCCGCCCGCCGCGCTATCGCTATGAGCCGCGCGAGCAGGAGCGCGTACAGGGCGAGCACGATGACGACGCCCACGAAGCCCCATTCCTCGGCGAAGGAGGCGAAGATGAAGTCCGTCTCGTACTCCGGGAGGAAACGCAGCTTCGACTGCGTTCCCTGGCCGACGCCCTTGCCCCAGAGCTCTCCCGAGCCCACCGCGACCGTCGCCTGGTACGCGTTGTATCCCGAGCCGTTGATGTCGGCCGCGGGATTCACGAACGAGACGATGCGCGCCTTCTGGTAGTCCTGGAGGGCGAAGGTCCAGAGGCCGAGGGCAGCGATGAGACCGGCCGTGAATATGATAGCGAGATGCTTCTTCGAGATGCCCGAGATGAGTATCATGCCGAGCCACACCATCATGAGTATCACCGCGGTGCCGAGATCCGGCTCCACGAGGATGAGGAGTATCGGTATGCCGGCATAGATGCCGGAC
Source organism: Minisyncoccota bacterium (assembly GCA_036261925.1). Taxonomy (GTDB): domain Bacteria; phylum Patescibacteriota; class Minisyncoccia; order Phycocordibacterales; family Phycocordibacteraceae; genus C7867-001. The sequence goes on from DATAJW010000018.1 coordinate 25,361, forward strand.
ACCAGGATATGCTTGAAATGCCCTATCTCCATATGCCGCCGCGAGAAGTACTTCGCGAGGAGCGCGACGAACACTATCTTCGCCGGGTCCGCCGGCTGCAACGAGAAGAAACCGAGGTCGAACCAGGACTTCGCGCCCTGTATCGTGTTCGCCGCCACCAGGAGAAGGGCGAGGAGCGCGAGGACGATGCCGTAGCCCGTGATGATGACCGGGGTGCGGCGTATGGAGCGCATATCCACCGCGGAACAGAGGAAGAAGACGATAACCGACGCACCGAGCCAGATGAGCTGCCGCGGCGCGAGCGATTCCCCCGCCCCGAAGGGGTGCATCGTCACGATGCCGATGAGCGTGATCGCGACCGGAATCAATACGAGCGGCCACTCAGCGAGGAGCGCTGAGAACGTTCGTGCGCGCACCTCCGTGTTCATGGCTTCAGGGGAACGACCGGAACGACGTCGATGCGGACCGGTACGCTCGGGAACGGCTCGTTCCAGGTGAAGGTCGCGTTCGCGCTCGCCTGCGGCGCGAGGTACGGCACCACCGTCTGCGAGGCCGAGAAGGCGTTTCCCGACGCGTCGAACAGGGTCGCGATGACCGTGATATCGCGGAGCGGATACGCCGACGGGTTCTCGAGCGTCGCGGTCACGCGCGGGCGATCGGTACCGGTCACGACTGCGTCGTTGCGGTATATCGGCACAATGCGGTCATCCTCGTACGGGAACCAGCGGAACGAATCCGCATCGATGGTGAGGAAGGCCTGTTTCACTTCCTGGTAGCCGGAAAAGAAGTTCGGCACGTAGACCGGGACCGTCGCCGACGGCGGCAACTCGAGGATGCCCTCCTTCTTCGCTACGACCGTATTGTCCATCGCGTAGAGCTCGACCGTATAGCGGACGCCGACAGCTGCCGCTCGGCTGTTCGGGTTGTCGACGTACGCGATGACGTCCGTGCGTCCCTGCTGCGGGGAGAAGTAGCGCGCGAAGCGCGGCGTCGCCTTCCCGACGCTCGCGGTGCAGAGATAGGAGCAGGAGCCGCCGCAATCGATACCGGTCTCGTCCTGGTTCTGCTTGCGGTCGGTGCACGACGGCGCCTGATAGAAGATGGAGATGAGGAGGATAGCAAGCACCGCCGCGATGAACGCGCCCACGATGGAGAAGACGATGAAGCGCCGCTTCGATGCCCAAGACATACGGATAGCTTACCGCTTTTAGCTTTTGGCTTCCAGCTTCGGATACGCGAAAAGCCGCCTTTCGGCGGCTTTTGCGCGTAACAAAATACGCCCACGATGCTGGCGACAACCTACTGCCCAGCGAAGCGAATCAACCGTACATGTCCTCATGTACGGTTGTGAGCGCAGCGCAGGTAGCAAGAAATCCCGCATCCTCATAGAGGTGCGGGATTTCTTACTCTCCCCGTGTGCGCGTTCGAAAATCGATGCGCGCAGGGTAACAAAATACGCCCACGATGCTGGCGACAACCTACTCTCCCCTTGCGAGTACCATTGGCTCAAGAGGGCTTGACTGCCGTGTTCGGAATGAGAACGGGTATGGCCCCTCCGATGAATCACCAGCATCGTAGGCGCATTTCGCGACCACGATGTATGCAAATAGGCAATCAAGTTGCTTACCGACCGCGTGTCGGTAGACAACCTTAAATCACACGGATCACATCACTTCGTTAGAGTGACATGCAGAGTTCCGCACAGAAAACTGGGCATATTAGTACTCCTCGACTGAACACATTACTGTGCGTACATCTAGAGCCTATCAACCTAGTAATCTTCTAGGAGCCTCATAACGATTCCTTATCTTAGAGGGCGCTTCCCGCTTATATGCTTTCAGCAGTTATCGCTTCCCGACATAGCTACCCAGCGATGCTCCTGGCGGAACAGCTGGTAGACCAGAGGTCAGTTCACCCCGGTCCTCTCGTACTAGGGGCAAGTCTCTTCAAGAATCAACGCCTGTAGTAGATAGGAGACCAACCTGTCTCACGCATTTCGTTGACTTCCATTACTGGAAGGATCGGACTGTAATTTCATCCTTGCGGATGTCTGACGTTCAGTCTCTACGGGCGGGATATGCTCCCTTCCCTCGGTGTTGCCCCTCTTTTGAGTCGGGTTCCACCGATACCAGTCAGCTTGCTTGCATGCATTACTGCGCCGAGTTTTTCTTAGCGGTAACCCGCTTAGAAAAACCAAGTGTAGTCGTCATTGACGAGCTACCATGCAACCGCCGTGTCGTGGTTGGTTCTTCTCTTTATTTAATAGACGCAAGATTTGCGGGGTGCTCCCCGCGCAAATCAGTCCTCGCCGCGTGAGCGGACGGGGAAAAAGACATTCACTTCGCACTTTTTCAAGTTCTGACAACAGAAATCTCGAAGGGATTCAAACGGTGCAAAAGACTAGGCGATTAGTTCTTAGGCATTAGGCATTTAGGGAATTCCCTAACGCCTAGTGGCTAATCCACTAGCACCTTCTCTCCTGCACGGTTTGAACCCAGCTCGCGTACCTTTTTAAATGGCGAACAGCCATACGCTTGGGACCTTCTCCAGCCCCGCGCTAAGGTGAGCCGACATCGAGGTGCCGAACTCCGCCGTCGCTATGGACGCTTGGGCGGAACTAGCCTGTTATCCCCAGGGTAACTTTTATCCGTTAATCTCTGGCCGCATCTAAGGCGGACCATCGGTTCACTATGCTCTGCTTTCGCATCTGCTCGGGATGTACCCCTCGCAGTTAAGCTGGCTTGTGCCATTACACTATCGGCACGGTTTCCATTCGCGCCTAGCCAACCTTAATAGACTCCTCCGTTACTTTTTAGGAGGATAGCGCCCCACCAAAACTACCCGCCAGGCGCGGTCCCCGCATGGTTCTCATGCGGGTTAGAGACTGCACATCGTAAGAGTGGTATTTCACTGGCGACTCCACGTACCCCAAGAGGTACGCTTCAAAGTCTCCCACCTATGCTACGCATACGACACGCAGCCCCAACACCAAGCTGTAGTAAAGCTCCTGGGGTCTTTTCGTCTAACTACAGGTAACCGGCATCTTCACCGGTATTGCATTTTCACCGAGCAAGTCCTCGAGACAGTTTTCCACTCATTACGCCATTCGTGCACGTCTGAACTTACCAGACAAGGAATTACGCTCTAGTATTCCTTTAACCTAGGACCATATCTTCATCCATGTTTCCATGGAGCGCGACGTATGGCCTCTCATTTGAGTCGCGGATTCAATCTCCGTTTCCGGAGAAAGAGGTAGCTTTTTATGACGTAAGTCTCTCAACACTGTTTACGGTCTCCTATAATCGTCCCAATCCGTTCCCGACGGGATTCACTCCCGTAATTAAACGGGCGATGATTCCTGTCGGGAACCTTAGGACGATTATAGTTATCGCCGACATTCACCGGGGCTTATAGGGCCTAGCATCCAATCCGAAGACTAGATACCGTCCCCGCTTGACCTTCCGGCATTGGTCAGGCGTCACCCCCTATACATCCTCTTACGAGTTCGCAGGGAGCTGTGTTTTTGGTAAACAGTTGGCAGAAAATCTTTCGCTGCGGCCCCTCTTGCGAGGGGCAGGCCTTATCGCTAACTTACGGCCGCTTTTTTGCCGAGTTCCTTGAGGACCTCTCACTCGTTCGTCTTAGTCTACTCGACCTGAACACCTGTGTCGGTTTGCGGTACGGTCGAACGCACACTGAAGCTTAGAAGTTTTTCTTGGAACCGCGCTCTCTATGCTCCGCCCCTCCGTAGAGGAACGTTGTTTTTCCGCTCGGGATAGCGCGTGGCGGATTTGCCTACCACGCTCCCTCACGGCACCAACCCAAATCCAATAATGGGCCATAGATACAGCAATCCGTCACTCCATCGCATGTGCGTCGGTCAGGGAATATTAACCCTGTGTCCATCAGGTGCGGCTTTCGCCATCCCCTAAGGCCCGACTAACCCTCAGTTGATCACCATAGCTGAGGAAACCTTGTTCTTTCGACGCGCGGGGTTCTCACCCGCGTTGTGGTTACTTGTGCCTGCATTCTCACTTCCGTACGCTCCACTATGGGTCACCCCTTTAGCTTCACAGCAGAACGGAACGCTCTCCTACCGCTTATGCATTTCATAGAGGGTCCAACCGGAGTTGGACTGAAAGAGCAGTACCGGCGATGGCGCGGCGTCAGACGGTCGCGTTTTTTGTTTAGAGACAGGCGTCTCCTCCCTGATGTTTGCGACGCGCTTCGCGCTTCGTTCCTGCGCTGATGCAGGAATCCATTCCTCGCCTGCGCGAGGAACGCCATTGCCGGTAATCTTCAGGATGATTCCTCACCCTCTATGAAATGCACAAGCCCGCAGTTTCGGTACTACGCTTAACCCCGATCATCTTCGGCGCAAGGACTCTCGATGAGTGAGCTGTTACGCTTTCTTTAAATGGTGGCTGCTTCTAAGCCAACATCCTCATTGTCGATGAATCCTCACTTCCTTAAGTTGTACTTAGCGTAGATTTAGGGACCTTAACTGGCGATCAAGGGCTCTTCCCCCTTCGACGTGTGGAGCTTCGCCCCCACCGTCTAACTGCCGCGCTCATAATCCTTGGTATTCGGAGGTTGATAGGAATGACGAGATTTCTCCCTGTTCATCCCTTCCAGTGCTCTACCCCCAAGGGGAACACGCGACGCCATCCCAAAAGATGTTTCGGAGAGAACCAGCTATTACCAGGTTCGATTAGCTTTTCACTCCTTACCACAAGTCATCCCAAGACGTTGTACGATCTATGGGTTCGGGCCTCCATGTGCCTTTCGGCACACTTCACCCTGCTCATGGCAAGCTCACCTGGCTTCGGGTCGTATGTATGACACTATCGCGCTATTCACACTCGGTTTCCCTGTAGCTCCATCCCGTAACGGATTTAGCTGGCGACATACATACACTCGCAGGCTCATTCTTCAATAGGCACGCTAGGACGGACCGGAGCCCGCCCTAACCCTTTGTAAGTACACGGTTTCAGTTCTATTTCACTCCCCTTTCGGGGTTCTTTTCACCTTTCCCTCACGGTACTAGTTCACTATCGGTCTTGCGCAATATTTAGCCTTACCGGTTAGTTCCGGCAGATTCAGCCGAGCTATTCGTGTCTCGACCTACTCAAGAACAGGAGCGCATAAGAGCTATCTATTTCGTATACGGGGCCATTACCCTCTGGGGCGTCGCTTTCCAGCGACTTCTACTATAGATAGCCTTTGTAACTTATGCCGTACGAGTACGGCGCTCCTGCCTTACAACCCCGATGATCGAAACCATCGGTTTGGGCTGTTCCCGTTTCGCTCGCCGCTACTTAGGGAATCACGAGAGTCGCTTTCCATCTACTCGAAGCATCGAATAGACGGAAAGCAACTCGTTGTTGTTTTCTATTCCTCCAGGTACTGAGATGTTTCACTTCCCTGGGTTCGCTTCACTCCTTAAAAGGAGGATGACTCAAAAGAGCCGGGTTTCCCCATTCGGACACCTCCGGATCGATGGCTACAAATCGCCTCCCCGAAGCATTTCGCTGATTAGTCGCGTCCTTCATCGCTTGCGCAAGCCTAGGCATCCACCGTGCACCCTTCATGTTTCCTGTGCGGAAACCTGAACACCACTTCTAACGATTTTCTTTGTGATCTGTGCAATTTCTACCGCATCGCCACGCAGCGTGATGGAATCTGATTGCTCAAATTCCATCACGCTGCGCAGGATGCGGCATGATTACCTATTTGCATATTCGTGTGTCAAAGTCCCCGTGCTTCCTTAAGAAAAAACGCCCCTCCCGGGGCGGTTGTTTCCCAGCCGTTAAAGCTAGGACTTATCCGCTCCGTTTGGCTAGTAATTTCTTGTTCGTTAACACGTAAGGCGAAGTATACGCGCGCCGAAAAACCCTGTCAACCATTGAGGGAGCAGGCAGTATGCAGTAGGTAGTAGGCAGCCGGAAAGAACCGAAAACCGCCCCCTTCGGGGCGGTTTTCGCGCTTTGAAGCAAGCTGTTCTTTCTAACCCGTCAGAATTTAGAGGGTTGAGAAAGAATTGCTTGCGGAACTTTATTTTATCTCTTCCTGCACGCGCTCGATGTAGCGAGCGGCAGCCTGCTGGCCGCCGAGGCCGAATGCGAGGCCGAATGCGAGCGAGAGCGCTACGACGACACCCGTGAAGAGGGTCTGGACGAGCGGCGAGACGCCGAGGCGGTCAAGCGCTACGAGGATAGCGAATATCCAGATAGCCCAGCGCGCGAGCGCACCGAGGAGGTTCGCTGCGCGGAGGTTGCCTGCGCGCGCTGCACCCGTGACCACGCGCTGCACCGCATCCGCGATGACCGCTGCCGCAAGCAGGATGAGCACGGCGACGATGACCTGCGGAATGTAGGTCAGCACGACGCCTGAGAGGAACTCGGTCACCTGCGTGAGCCCGAGCACTTCCAGGGAAGCGACGAGGAACACGAGGATGAAGAACCACTTCACGAGCATGCCGACGAAGCTGCCTGCGTTCAGCGTGAAGCCTGCGCGCTCGAGCACGCGCTCGACGCCAGCGGCGCGGAGCGCCTGGTCGACGCGAAGGGAGTTGATTACCTGCGCGATCAGGCGTCCGAGACCGGCGCCGATGAGCCAGCCGATGACGAAGATGATGATCGCGACCAATAAATTAGGGATGAACGCAACGAGTCCGTAGAACAGGTTCTGGAACGACGCTGCGAGTACATCCGCCCACGTGGTGAGGAACATATGCGTGTAGCTTCTGGGTTTTATCTGGTTAATGCTGGTTCCGGGGCGGGATTCCCCGCCTCGAACCACCTACGGGTAAGTGTAGCAATAATGCCCCTCCGTAAGCCGGGGCATGTGGATAGGCCGTAAAACCTCCCGGTCTGCCGTATCTGACGACCGTCAGATACGGCAGACCGTCTGGGAGACACGGAGTGCATAGCGCTCGCGTAGGAAGGGGTGGGAATTATGGGAATTGAGGTACTGAAATGTCCCCAGAAATGAACGGTCGTCTATTCCAGCGGACAGGTAGCGGCAACCAGTCGGACGCGGACCGGTCTGACCGGATATGCCATTTAAGGCATGCGGCCGCGTCTTTAATTGTCAGGCTAGTCCGAAGAAGATGAGGCGGAGGACGTGAGTCCGAGACGGTCGAGGACGGCACGGTTCGGGTAGTCGAAAACGTCGCGGATGAGGCGGTCATAGACGCCGCGGCGATACTTGAATTCCTCCGTGGAGAAGCAGGCGTAGCGCAGCTCGCGGCCGAGCTCGGCCTCGAGCGCGTGGACGGCGCCCGCGAGCTTCTTCTCATCGAGGCGGTCGCCGACGATGAGCATGTCGACCTTCGACTCGACCGCGCCGGTGAACAGGCCCGAGAGCACGACAAGGCGAAGCATGCCGCCGCGGCGAAGCGTATCGATGACATCGCCATCGCGGACGTCGGAGGTATCGCGGAGGAACGCTTTCAGCGGTTCGTAGTGCGCGAAACGGCGATTCGCCGCGTACGCGACCGGGCCCTTGCCTGCACGCTTGCGCACGACGCCGATGGTCACGAGCGCGGTGAGCTCCTTGCGCGCCGCATCCTTGGCGACCTTAGTGCGGAAGGCGGCGTCGGCCGCGCTGAACGCGGCGTCATCGTTGAACAGGAAGAGGCGGAGGAGCTTGAGGCGGGCGGAGGAGCCGAACAGGCGGGCGAGGGGTTCCATGGAAGTCCCGGGCATTGTACCTATCCTTTCCCCTCCCCCGCAACTCCATTGACGTACGCCGCAAATAGCTGCCCCATACGAAAATGCGCCAGGCAAGCCTGGCGCATTTTCCGAACGGAGCGCGACCTAAATCTCTTGAGCGATAACGATTAGAGATTGGAAGTACTCTTGTGGTGAGCTGTTAAATCTAACCCGTCAGAATTTAGAGGGTTGAGATTTAATTGCGAGCGGAGCTACTTGAACGCGACCTTGCCGCCCGCTTCCTCGATCTTCGCCTTGAGGGCTTCGGCATCGTCCTTGGCGACATTCTCCTTGATCACGGATGGAGCGCCATCGACGAGGTCCTTCGCCTCCTTGAGGCCGAGGCCGAGGATTTCCTTCACGACCTTGATCACCTGGATCTTGTTCGCGCCAGCGTCAGCGAGCTCGACGGTCATCGTCGACTTCGCCTCCTCGCCAGCTCCGCCTGCTGCTGGTCCTGCGACCGCAACGGCTGCTGCCGATACGCCGAACTTACCCTCAAATACCTTTACGAGCTCGGAGAGCTCGAGCACGGTCATCTCCTCAATCTCCGCGACGATCTTCTTGAACTTCTCGGGGACCTCTACCTCCGCTTCAGGAGCCTTCTCCTCCGCAGCGGGTGCTGCCGGAGCGGCCTCTTCAGCCGGAGCTGCAGCCTCTTCGGTCGCAGCCTCCTCCTGCTTTACTTCTTCTTCAGCCATACGAATTAGTTTATTAGTTTACTAGCAGGTTAGGTAATTAGCTGACTCACTCGATGGGATTCCACTAGTGGCTAGCGGCTAACACCCTAGTGCCTGGATTGTAATTTATGCTGCCTTCTTCTCGCGTATCTGATCGAGAACGATCGCGAGTCCCTGGATAGGGCTGTTGATGACGTTCACGAACATGCCGCGGAGCACCGGTACCGGCGGGATGGTCGCGATGGCATTCATTGCTGCCGCGTCCGCGAACTTGCCGTCGAATACGCCGCCGACGATGGTCAGCGTGTCCTTATTCTTCTTGCCCTGCTCGAATATCTCGCGGGCTGGCGCGGTCGCGTCCTCGCTGCTCCATACCATCGCGATCTCGCCCGGGAGCTCGGGAAGGGTTCCCTCGATACCCGTATCGGCGAGCGCGCGGCGGATGAGGGTCTTCTTCGCTACGTAGTAGCCGATACCCTGATCGCGGAGCGTGCGGCGCATGGCGCCCGTCGCGGCGACCGTGAGGCCGCTGAAGCGGACGAACACGACCGAGGACGCATCCTTGAGCGCTTCCGCTACCTTGCCGACGACCTCTTCTTTCTTAGCTTTGGTGATTGCCATGGGCTAGCCTGTTAGGCGCTAGGTTTTAGGTGATTAGCCGGAGCGGCTAAAGCCTAATGCCTAAATCCCTAGTGCCTAGTTAATTCGTACGAAACGGCAACGGTCTTCCTGAAGGAAGACCGTTGCGAGGAGACATTCGACCGGGAAGCCTGCGGCTTCCCTTTCGTTCCTCGGTAAGGTTCACGCCTTTCGGCCACTTACTGTCTTCGGTCCGTACCGGGGCACTATACCCCGCGGCTCGCAGCTACGCAACGAAGCGCAGGATGAGGAGCGAGATGGTCAGGATGAGGGCGAACCCGCCAACGAACTTGAGGAAGTGCACGAAATACGGCATACGCGGCTAGTTATCGAAATTACGGTCCATGAACTCCGTGCGCGCCTCTGCGTAGACCTGGTTCGCGGGCTCCATACGGACGGCCATGTCATAGGCCTCGCGCGCGGTCTCGTAGGCGCCGAGGCTTTCCATGAGATGGCCGAGATTGATGTAGGCGAGGCCCTGCTTCGGATCTTCCTTGATGGCTTGGTTCAGGTACGCATACGCGCTCTTGCCCTCGCCGAGCAGTTCGTACTGTCCGGCGATGCTCACGAGAAGCTGGTAGTCGGGCGTCTTCCCCTTCCCGAGCTCGGCCTTGAGCTTCGCGATGTCGCGGTCAGCCTGGTCCTCGAGCGTACCGCCGTCGCGGTACGGGCCGTCCCAGCTCCACTCGGCCACCTCGTCGCCGCCTGCGAGGTCGGTGGCCGGCCGGCCGGAGAAGAGCGGCACCACGAACAGGGCGAACGCGCCGCCGATGAACAGCGCCAGCGCGGCGTAGGTGAGGGGCTTCTTCTGCGCGCTCGCGAGGAATGCGTGCATATGCGGCTACAGTAGCATGAGCGTCGCCGCGGCCGAACCTATGGCGAGGATGCCGAGGAAATTGAAGACGAACGAGAGCGGCACGAAGAGCGATTGCTTCACCTTGGACAACCCGAGGAGGCTGATGCCGAGCTCGTCGGGAAGCGGCGACGCGATGATGAACCCGGCCGCTAGGAAGGTCAGGTAGCGGAATCCGCGCTTCGCGAAGAGCGCATGCAGGCGCTTGGCGGAGCCGCGCTCGGCGAGCATGAGCTTGACGTGCTCGCCGAACCGGTCGCGCACGAACCGGAATATGAGGAGGTCGCCAAGGACCGCGCCCGCCGCCCCCCAGAACGCGGTCATCCAGATCCCGTTCGCGAGCGACAGCTCGCCGAGCGTCACGATAGCGGGCGCGGTCGTGAATATGGACGTGAAGAACATCCCGGCGATGAGGGTGCCGAGGAAGTCGAAGTTGCGGGAGGAAGAGAGCAGCACTGCGAGCGCGGGCGTCTTCACGAGGACGAGTGCGATGAGGATGCTAAGCGCGATGAGCGCCAGGTCCTGGTAGAGGAAGTAGCGTGAGAGCGGCTGCGTGTTCGTCCGGTTTGCCATTACGAGGAACTAGAGCGGCTGCGGGACGCGCGCGAAGCGCATGGCGCCGCCATCCGTGAGCGTGAGCGTGAGCTCGTCTCCCGCGAGCGCGTATCCGGAAACGGTCGCGATATCGGCCGCGAACTCGGTCTCGCGCGAGCCTTCGCAGAACATCTTCGTCGAGAACAGGGGCGCGAGCGTGAGGCCGTTCCCTTCCCCGAGCAGATACGTGCTTCCCATCGTGTTGCAGTCGCCATCGATACCGAAGCTGCGATCCGCGGCGAAGGTGACGATGAATGGCTGGCCCTCCGCGGGCGTCATGCCGCTGCCATCCGCACGCACGGTTTCGAGCCACTCCCATGAGGAATCCTCGGGAAGGGCCGTCGCTGTACTCTGCCCATCCGAAAGCGACGGGATAGCAGGCACCGGCAGCGTGCCGGCGTATTTCGCGTATGCGGCATAGCCCGCGAGCCCGAGGATAATGAGGACGACGAGCGTCCAGGCGATTTTTCTGTTCATATGGCTCCAGTATACGCCATGCGAAAAGCCCGCGGCATGCCGCGGGCTTTTCGCAGTATCGGGCGACGACCGGTATTTAGTCGTTTATGTACACGAACTGCGTGTCGTAGTCGCCTGCAGGATGTGCCGTCCAGGACCTATTTGGCGCTGCTTCCGAATTGCTGTATCGCACCGTCAGAAGCTGGAACTTGTAGCTCTCGCCCTCGTCGCTCGGCGACGGATCGAAGGTGACGCGGAACGTGAATTCCTCGCTCGAGTCCTCGCGGATCACGAAGTAGTCGCCCTCCTCGTCCGCTGAGGACGTGATGATCGCGCTTTCCGACGTGCTCGTCGTTATTACATCGCCATCGCTGCCCACTATCTCATAGGTGAGGGCATCGTCAGCATCCTGCGGGATATACATATCGCCGCCGAACGCCTCGAGATCGATGATGACTTCGAATGTCGCGTAATCGTTATCGTTCCCCGAGACCGAGATCGCCTGCGCGTTGGTCC
>DATAJW010000019.1:0-13560 GCA_036261925.1 Minisyncoccota bacterium
GACGTTCCTCGATGCGGTAGCGTCGGCCGCGCAGGCGGTGGCCGCGGCCGGCGCATCAGGAACCGACGGCTCACGGGGAAGCGGCCTCGCGCCGAACAACGGGGCGCCGCAATGCAACGGGAACTGCGATACGCTCGGCTCGAGCGATTGGGAGGTCTGCGACGGCTGCACGAAGGGGACCTCATACGGCTCCTACTACGATGAGGACGGCGTGTACCACTCGGGAGCGAAGTACGACAAGAGCCGCGACGACAACAACCTCGAGATCAAGATTCCCGGTACGAATTTTGCGTGGCGCGAGTGCGACGGCAATGCGCGGTATTATTACGATTTCTGCGGCTTGACGGTATATGACCCGGAGGGAATCAAGCTGACGACTGCAGGATTCGATCCCGTGACGCTCCTGAAGGTCATCGATAGGTTCGGGATTCCCATAGAGCAGCTCAATACTGTCGCTGACTACTTCGACGCGGAGGGCATCGGCTATCTCCCGTACGAACTGACCGGATTCGGTGAGGGCGGCGGCAATGCCGGCAATGCCGGACACTACGCGAGCGACCACGGCATCGACCTGCGCGACCTCGCCGATGGCGGGCTGGGTACGGCATACGACTGGCGGCTCGACAACTGCGACGCAGCCGCTGCGGTCCCGGGATTCGCTTGGACGAAAGACGGCTGCGAGCGCGCCGCGGACGAGGACCGCGCAATCGCCGAGAAGTGGGGCCTTACCGCGAACGACGAAGTGACCACCGGCGTCACGGTCGAGGAGATCCACAAGAACACCGGCGCTTGGTGCGATAAGCCGGACGATCAGCTGACGGCGGACATATACCGCGAGTCGTACGGCATCGGCGGATGGAACCACAATGGCCTGCAAGTCGACTACGAGAGCGAGAAGTGCGCGTGGCTGCGCGAACCGATGGGCACGCCGATATAGCGCCCTCCGGAGTCCCGTCCGGGCGGAGGAAAACGCGGCCTGCGGCCGCGTTTTCCCGTATGGCGCTTGACCCCTCGCTATCCTGCCTGTACCTTTACCAGTAACGCGAGTTTGGCGCTCTTTTCGATGTTCCTCGGGCCGCAGGGCTTGAGGATACTGGTAAAAGGCGCTGCGCGGGTATTCCGTCAACGCCTTGGTCGTCCCTCCATTTTCGGTCGGGACAGGCGGCGGCACTTATTGTTTAGCTACCAGTAATTTACGTCCCTATGGCAGATGCATTCGATCGCAGCAAGCCGCACATGAACGTGGGCACCATCGGCCACGTCGACCACGGCAAGACGACGCTCACCGCGTCCATACTCAACGTCCTCAACCTCAATTCCGACAAGGGCTACAAGGCCCGCGCGGAGAAGGTCGAGAACATCGACAACGCGCCTGAAGAGAAGGCTCGTGGCATTACCATCGCGCTCCACCACTCGGAGTACGAGACCCCGAACCGCCACTACGCGCACATCGACGCTCCGGGCCACGCTGACTACATCAAGAACATGATCACGGGTGCCGCCCAGATGGACGGCGCAGTGCTCGTAGTCGCCGCGACCGACGGCGCGATGCCGCAGACCCGCGAGCACATCCTCCTTGCTAAGCAGGTGGGCGTGCCGAAGCTCATCATCTTCCTCAACAAGGTGGATATGGTGGACGATGCGGACATGCTCGACCTCGTCGAGGAAGAGATCCGCGAGCTCCTCACCAAGCAGGGCTTCGACGGCGCGACGACTCCGGTCATCCGCGGTTCCGGCCTGAAGGCGCTCGAGGCTACCTCGGCGGACGATGAATGGGCGCTCAAGGTAAAGGAGCTCGTGGACACCATGGACACGTACTTCCCGCAGCCGGAGCGCGAGCTCGACAAGCCGTTCCTCATGCCTATCGAGGACATCTTCTCGATCGAGGGCCGCGGCACGGTCATCACCGGCCGCATCGAGCGCGGCATCATCAAGGTCGGCGAGGAAGTCGAGATCGTGGGCCTCAAGGACACGGTCAAGACCACCGTCACCGGTATCGAGATGTTCAACAAGCAGCTCCAGGAAGGCCAGGCAGGCGACAACGCCGGTATCCTCCTGCGCGGCACCAAGAAGGAAGACGTGCATCGCGGCCAGGTGCTCGCGAAGCCCGGCTCCCTGACGCCGCACACCGAATTCGACGCGGAGGTATACATCCTCTCGAAGGATGAGGGTGGCCGCCACACGCCGTTCTTCTCGGGCTACAAGCCGCAGTTCTACATCCGCACGACCGATGTCACCGGCGAGGTGACCCTTCCGGAAGGCAAGGAGATGGTCATGCCGGGCGACACCGTCACCTTCAAGGTAAAGCTCACCGCCCCTATCGCGCTCGAGGACAACACCCGCTTCTCGGTCCGCGAAGGCGGCAAGACCGTGGGCGCAGGCGTCGTGACCAAGATCACCGCCTAACTAGGCATTAGGCTCTAGGCAATTAGGCATTAGAAGAATTCAGGACTATCCGACTAAGGCCTAACGCCTAACCACCTAACTACTAGCACTATGGCAACCGCCGCAAAAAAGAGTCCGAAGAAGGCCGCTTCCGCATCGGAAGCTGCAGAGCCGAAGCTCCGCATCCGCGTGCGCGCGTACGAGCACAAGATCCTCGACCTCTCGGTCAAGCAGATCATGGATACCGCGAATCGCTTCGATGCGAAGATCGTCGGTCCGGTACCGCTTCCGACCGAGATCAAGCGCTGGACCGTGAACCGCTCGACGTTCGTCCACAAGGATGCCCGCGAGCAGTTCGAGATGCGCATCCATAAGCGCCTCATCGACATCATGTCGCCGAACCCGAAGGTCATCGAGGCTCTCACGAACCTCAATCTCCCATCGGGTGTCTCGATTGATGTCAAAATGGCATAGGTCTCACGGCCGATGCGTAGCAAAACCGCCCGTAGGGGCGGTTTTGCGTTTCCGGATACGGACAGGTACAGTCGGCGCAGAATCAAACGCAGGGCAGGAGAGGCTCCCATGCACCGAAAGTTCATTACTACGCATCAATCGCTCTGCGATGCGGTCCTTGGAATCGGCCCGCAGGATATCCCCTTCCTCGGAAGGTCCAGCGAAGCGAGGGACCTCGAGCATCGCTTCGGTAAGGCCGAGGTGGATATATGCGCCAGCAGGCTCGTTCAATTCTTCCAGCGTGAAGGGGACTGGCGAGCCTTCTCGCGGCTTGACCTTGAGGCGTTCTATGCCGGACAGGGTCTGCAGGATATCTTCGGGCTCGGCATCCTGTACGGCCTCGCCGAGGACTGGTGGGATGAAAGCGGCGAGTTCCGCGGCGACTTCGTCAGGGCGACCGTCAACGCCGACCTCATGGTGACCGACGAATTCATCCTTCGGTGCGCGGGCTATACCCACGTCCGCATCAAGGCGCTCGAAAACGGCTCACCAGAGTAAAAGACACGAGCCCCTCGGCCATCGGCCGAGGGGCTTCTATCTATAGCACGGGATAGTTGCACGTTCCGGACGGCTCATGTAGAGTGCCTCTATCGCTACGTACGGCTTTGGCCGGACCAATGGCCGGGAAGCCCGCATGGGCGGAACGCGCTGTTGAAGGCGCGATTTCTTTTACCTGATACATGAAATTCATTCTCGCCCGCAAGGACCGCATGACCCAGATCTTCGATGATCAGGGTCGTGTTTGGGCAGGTACCATCCTCAAGCTCGGCACTGTCGAGGTTACGCAGGTGAAGACCGCGGAAAAGGACGGCTACGAGGCGGTCCAGGTCGGTTTCGGGGAGCAGAAGGAAGCGCGCGTGAACAAGGCCCAGCTCGGCCACACCAAGGGCAAGGCATTCAAGGTCATGAAGGAGTTCCGCGGCGCAGCAGGCGACCTCGCGGTCGGTTCTGCGGTCACGGCTGACGCGTTTGCGGCAGGCGAGGCTATTACGGTCTCCGGCACCTCGAAGGGGCACGGCTTCGCGGGCGTGGTCAAGCGCCATGGCTTCCACGGCGGACGCCGCTCGCACGGCCAGAAGCACTCCGAGCGCGAACCCGGCTCCATCGGCGGCGGCGGCCGTGCTGGCGGTCGCGTCGCGAAGGGCATGCGCATGGCCGGTCGCATGGGTAACGACCGCGTTACCGTGCCGAACCTGAAGGTGCTCCGGGTCGATATGGAGCGTGGCGAGATGATTGTATCCGGCGCCGTTCCTGGCGCGCCTGGCAGCCTCGTCGAGGTGGTCGCGCAATAATTTTGAATACTATGGCTACCGCTAAGAAACCAGTCGCGAAGACCGCAGCAAAGGCACCCGTCAAGAAGACGGCGGTGAAGAGGACGGCTACCGTCACGAAGGCGCCAGCGGCTGCGAAGGAGTCTGCGTCCGAGGCGATCATCTACACCCTCGCCGGCGCGAAAGCGGGGACCATCAAGCTTCCTGCGGAGCTCTTTGCCGCGAAGTGGAACGCCGACCTCGTGCACCAGGTCGTCGTCGGCATGGAAGCGAACGCGCGCCCTATCGTCGCGCACACGAAGTTCCGCGGCGAGGTATCGGGCGGCGGCAAGAAACCATGGAAGCAGAAGGGCACCGGTCGCGCGCGCCACGGCTCGACCCGTTCCCCTATCTGGAAGGGCGGCGGCGTGACTCATGGCCCGCGCGCCGAGAAGGTATACGCCGTGAAGATCAACCGCAAGATGCGCGCCGCTGCGCTCGCCTCGGTCATCTCCCGCAAGTGGAAGGACGGCCAGGTCGTCTTCGTCGATTCGCTCACCTTCAGCGAACCGTCGACCAAGAACGCGAAGGCGGGCCTCGTCGCGCTCGCGAACGCATCGGGAATCCAGGAGCTCGTCACCAAGCGCAAGAACGCGGCGGTCGTCGCCTTCGCGAAGAAGGACGCCGTCGGCGAGAAGTCTTTCCGCAATATCGGCAGCCTCACGCTCGAGGAAGCGCGCAACCTCAATCCGGTCGACCTCATGAACAAGCGCTATCTCGTCATCGAGAATCCGGCGGAAGCCCTGCCTATCCTCGCGGCGCGCCTCGGCAAGTAACCCTACGCATATGGCACTCTTTTCCAACGATTCCAAGAAGACCGGCAAGAAGCAGGCAGCAGGCAGCAGGCAGGCTGCAGCAGTGCAGCGCGGCATGCTCAATCCCGAGGACGATCGCATCGCGAACGTCCTGAAGCGCCCGTGGTTCTCCGAGAAGGCCCTCATCGGCACCGAGAACGGCGTCTACGTATTCGAGGTGCCGCCTGCGGTCACGAAGCATGACGTCATGAACGCGGTGAAGAAGGCGTACAACGTCTCGCCGCGCCAGGTGCGCATGGTCAACCTCCCCGCGAAGAAGGTCTCGCTTCGCACGCGCCGTGGCGTGGGTACGCGCGCTCGCCGCCACAAGGCCTATGTGTACCTCAAGAAGGGCGATACCATCACCTTCGCGTAGCCCGCTAGCATTCCTCGTATGAAAACTTTCAAGCCAACCTCGAAGAGCCGCCGCAGCATGACCGTCGTCACGTACAAGGGCGTGCTGTCGGGAGACAAGCCGCACAAGGCGCTCCTGTCGACGAAGAAGAATCAGGCCGGCCGCAACAACGCGGGCCGCATCACGACGCGCCACCAGGGCGGCGGCCATAAGCGCCGTCTCCGCGACGTCGACTTCAAGTACAACAAGCGCGACATTCCCGCGCGCGTGGAGACCATCGAGTACGATCCGTACCGCACCGGCTTCATCGCTCTCGTCGTCTATGCTGATGGCGAGCGCCGCTACGTGCTCGCGCCGAAGGACCTCAAGGTCGGCGATACGTTCGTCGTCGGCGAGAACGCGCCAGTGAAGGTGGGCAACCGCCTCCCGCTCGCGAAGATCCCGTCGGGAACCTTCATCTACAACGTCGAGCTCCAGCCCGGCGCGGGCGCCCGCCTCGCCCGCTCGGCAGGCAACTACGCGGAAGTCGTCGCGCATGACGCGGGCTACGCGCAGCTCAAGCTCCCGTCTTCGGAGATCCGTAAGGTCCTCGAGAAGTGCTACGCATCAATCGGCGCCGTCGGCAACGAGGAGCAGCGCCTCCAGAACTACGGCAAGGCCGGAAAGAGCCGCTGGAAGGGTATCCGTCCGACCGTCCGCGGTACCGCCATGAACCCCGTCGACCATCCGCACGGCGGCGGCGAAGGACGCCAGGGCCGCGGTCTGCGACGCGCGAAGTCCATGTGGGGCAAGCCGACCGGCAAGGGACAGAAGACCCGCACGCCGAAGAAGCACTCCAACAAGTTCATCGTCTCTCGCCGCAAGGTCGGAAAGAAGCGCTAGCCCCGCACCCAGGACAGGAAGCGATAGGAAAAGGCCCGCTCGAACGCGGGCCTTTTCCCGGATACCGGGAGGACTATGGCGCGTAGGACGGATCGAGCAGGTCCGCGAGTTCGGTGAGCGGCAGAGGGAACTTCACTGTACCCACGACATATGGCGCGACCTGGTACGGCGCGAAGAGGAAGACCAGGGAATCGCCCTCGAGGTAGAAGGTCGAGAAGTTCTCGGCTACCGGACGCGTGCCGTCCTCGACGAAATCGGGATTCAGGTAGTCGCCGAGCATGGCGGGAAGGCCGGCTCGGGCGAGGGAAGAGAGCCGCTCGAGGTACGGCGCGCCCTCCGTGAAGAGGTCGGCGAGCGCTACCCGGCTCCCGGTCGCGCTATCGAACGTGAAGGTGATAGGAATCTCGATGCCGTGCGCGCCGCCGGTGTAGCTTGCCGAGGTGAACACATAGGTTACCGTACGCGGCCCTGCCTTCTTCTCGTACTGTATGGAAAGCATGGATCCCGAGAGCGACGCGGGCACTTCCTCGCCTCGCGCCTCGAAATCCGCTATCGCCGCGACGTTCTCGTCCGCGTACGACTTGAATTCCGCTATCGCGCCATCAACCCAAGCCTTCATCTCTTCCTCGGCTTCCGCTCCCGCATCATTCCGGCTGCTTGCGGGGAAGGAAAGCCCGGTAGGGTAGGTCGCCTCTATGGTGTAGTAATCAGTGGCCTCATCGATGGTCTGCGGCGTGTCGGTTACCACCCCGTTCCCCGGCGCATCCGCAGCGGGCGCGGGATGCGAAGCCATGTACCAGACCGTCAGGCCGATGATGATAATGAGCAGGAGCCCGCCTGCGATGAGTTCGATTTTTCGTGTGTTCATGCGCCTAGTATACCGCTACGAACATGAACGCCCCCGCAAGAATGCGGGGGCGTGGCCTCATACGAGGGCCGATTCGGACGCACGACCGAGCAAACGTTCGATGAGCGTCGGCTTCCGGCGCTTTATCCACAAGTCTTTCTCGAACGTGGCCATCCAACGGGTCGGTCGATGCCGATAGTGGCAAAGCATTTCACCGTCCGGATTCTGCACGAGTTCTGCCCATGCCTGGTTAAGGAGCTTGGTCGTGATGACGACCTTCGGAGCGCGCTTCGGGAACGGTTCGATACCCGTCGACAGGATGCCGTCCGAGAAGCCGAGACGCCGCACCGAATGCGGGTGGCCGAGCTGAAGGCCCAGCTTTCGCTTCACGATGAAGTCCTGCACGTAGCCGAATTCGTCGGTCATAGCAGGGTCGTACTCGAACGCAAGCGCGAGCGGCGTCGTCTCGTTCCGGCGGAGATCGACGCGGCACCTGCCCACATCGAGGAAATTCCTCCACCAGCCGAGCGGGGCATGGCGATTCAGGAATCGCTTGCCACGCTTGACGTAGTGCTGCGCGAACAGCCTACGGAGTTCCGCTTCGTTCCCGTGCCGGAGCGCTAGCAGCGAGGCCGTATTCTCGAGGATTTCCTTCCTCCTGGCCTGCTTCTCACTCTCGAGGCGGTCGGCCGTCTCTTCGATTTCCATGCTCGATTCTCCCGTTTGAAGGTTCTGGACCTCCCGGAACCCTAGCATGGAGGCCATTAATTTGACACTCATCCCCGTTTCGTATAGATTTTACCTATCCCGCCCAGCGGGCTTTTCACTACTCATGTCTCGATCGCTCAAGAAAGGACCCTACGTCGACCAGAAGCTGATGAAGAAGCTTGTGGACAAGAAGCCCGCAACCGCGGGCGTAATTAAGACGTGGGCCCGCAACAGCCAGATCGCCCCGGAGATGGTCGGCTTCACTTTCGGCGTCCATAACGGCAAGCAGCATGTCGAGGTCCTCGTGGCCGAAGAGATGGTAGGGCATCGCCTGGGCGAGTTCTCCCCGACGAAGAAGTTCGTCCGTCACGGCGGCAAGATGCAGAAGCAGCTCGAGCAGAAGAAGCAGCAGGCGGAGATCGCCGCCGCAAAGGCTTCGAAGGCGGCTCCTGCGGCGCCCGCTAAGAAGAAATAGGTATGGCATCCACCGGAACCCACAAGCAGCCAGCGAAGATCCGCAAGGACGAGGCCAAGAAGGCCATCCGGGCATCGCTCGCTACCTATAACCAGTCGCCCCGCAAGGTGCGCCTCGTCACCGATATGGTGAAGGGCAAGAGCGTCGCGGATGCCGTGAGCGCCCTCTCGTTCCTCCCGAAGCGCGCCGCGCTTCCTATCAAGAAGCTTATCGAGTCCGCTGCGGCGAACGCGAAGGACCGCGGAATCGCGACGGAAGGTCTCCGCGTCGAGGACATCCGCGTCGACAGCGCCGGCATGCTCGTCCGTTTCATGCCGCGGGCAATGGGCCGCGCCGCGCCCATCCGTAAGCGCCGCAGTCGCGTCGTCGTCACCCTCAAGGCCGCAGAGCCTGCCGCATAATTTCCGTACCATGACGCACACCGTACATCCCTACGCACACCGCCTCGGCATCATCCGTGATTGGAAGAGCCGCTGGTTCGCTGCGGACAAGAAGAGCTTCCGCGAGAACATCGCGGTCGACGCTGCCGTGCGCAGCTTCCTCAAGAAGCGCCTCCGCTCGTCCTACCTCTCGGATATCGAGATAGAGCGCAGCGCGAACGAGGTCCGCATCGTTCTCCATACGGCGCGTCCCGGTCTCGTCATCGGCCGCTCCGGCGAGAACGCGACGAAGCTCCGCAACGAGCTCACCCGCCTCGTGCGCGAGAAGGCTCCTGGCTCCACCCGCGCGGTGAAGCTCGACATCATGGAGATCCGCCAGCCGGAGACCGATGCTGCCGTCGTCGGGTTCATGGTCGCCGAAGGCCTCGAGAAGCGCATGCCGTTCCGCCGCGTCCTCAAGTCGACCGTCGAGAAGGTGATGGCGGTCCGCGAGGTCGTAGGCGTCCGCATCGTCGTCTCCGGCCGTCTCGGCGGCGCGGACATGTCCCGCACCGAGCAGATCAAGCGGGGCCGCATCCCGCTCCAGACGTTCCGCGCGAACATCGACTACGCCCAGCAGGAGGCGCACCTCCCGTACGGCACCATCGGCATCAAGGTCTGGATCTACCTCGGCGAGACGTTCACCGACGACCGCTCGACCGCGGCCCGCTCCCCTAAATAATCGCGTATGCTCTTCCCCAAGAAAGTTAAGCACCGCAAGTGGCAGACCGGACGCAAGTCCCCGGAGAAGCTCGCGCGTCCCGAGACCCGCGGCATCACCGTCGCCTTCGGTTCCCATGGCCTCAAGGCTACGACCGCATCGCGCGTGACGAGCAACCAGATCGAGGCGGCCCGCAAGGTCATCACTCGCGCGACCGGCAAGACCGGCAAGATGTGGATCCGCATCTTCCCGGATCGCCCGATCACGAACAAGCCGGCCGAGGTGGGCATGGGTAAGGGTAAGGGCGACCCGAAGCACTTCGTATTCGAGGTGCGCCCGGGCCGCGTGCTCTTCGAGCTCGACGGCGTCGAGGACGCGAAGGCGCGCGACGCGCTCCGCCGCGCCGGCGCGAAGCTCCCGCTCAAGTCGACCGTGGTAACCCGCGCATAATCATATGGCCAAGAAAACCTCATTCAAGGATAAGAAGCCGGAGGAGCTCAAGAAGCTCCTCGGCGAGCGCCGCGAAGAGCTCCGCCAGCTTCGCTTCAATGCCACCGGCGCGCGCGCCAAGGACGTGAACGCGGCCAAGAAGGTCCGCAAGGACATCGCCCGCCTCCTCACCGAGCAGACCATTCAGAAGAAGACCGCATAACATTTACTATGGACCACACCGCTAAGCCCCAGACCTTCGAAGGCGTCGTCGTGAAGACGGCGATGAAGGACACCGCAACCGTCTCGGTATCCCGCTACGTGAAGCATCCGAAGTACCAGAAGTACCAGGTGCGCTCGAAGAAGTTCCTCGTCGACGATCCTGGCAACACCGCCGCGGTCGGAGATAAGGTGACCATCGTCGCGACGGAGCCCCTCTCGAAGCGGAAGGCGTTCAAGATCGCTAAGTAATCATCTATGGTACAGCCCCAGACTATCGTTAAAGTTGCAGACAATTCCGGCGCCACCGTGGCCCGCGTCTTCAAGGTGCTCGGGGGCTCCAAGCGACGCTACGCCGAGATTGGCGACGTCGTAGTCGTGTCGGTCCAGAGCGCGCAGCCGCGCAAGGCCGTGAAGAAGAAGGACATCTACAAGGCCGTCGTCGTGCGCCAGAAGAAGCCATTCCGCCGCCAGAACGGCATCTATGTCTCCTTCGACGACAATGCCGTCGTCCTCATCGAGAAGCAGGGCAAGGAGATGGGTCCGAAGGGCAACCGTGTCTTCGGTCCGGTGCCGCGCGACTTGGTCGAGCGCGGCTGGCAGAGCATCGCATCCCTCGCGCCCGAGGTCGTCTAACCCTTTTACGTATGTCCAAACTCACCGCAGGCAAGCAGACCGCCAAGTTCAAGATCAAGAAGGGCGACCAGGTGGTCGTCATCTCCGGCAAGGACAAGGGCAAGACCGGTCAGGTCAGTCGCGTCATCCCGCAGGACGCGAAGGTCGTCGTCGACGGCGTCGCGCTCGTGAAGCGCCACCTCCGCTCCACGGGCAGCGGCCAGTCCGGCCGCATCGTCGAGCGCCCGCGCGCTATAGCCATCTCGAGCGTGATGCTCCATGACCCGAAGGAGAAGAAGGGCACCCGCGTCCGCCGCGTAGAGAAGGACGGCAAGAACGTCCGCGTCGCCGTTAAGAGCGGCACGACCCTCGCCTAATATTTCCCGTATGTTTATCTCCAAAGAACGCCAGTCAAACGCATTCGATACCCTCAAGGGAGCGTTCGGCTACACCAACAAGCTCGCGTCCCCGAAGCTCCTCAAGATCGTCGTATCCTCGGGCGTCGGCTCCGCGAAGGACAAGAACCGCCTCCAGGTGGTGGAGAGCCGCCTCGCGCGCATCACCGGCCAGAAGCCGTCCGCGCGCCAGTCGAAGAAGTCCATCGCGCAGTTCAAGATGCGCCAGGGCGAGATTGTCGGCTACCAGGTCACGCTCCGCAACGACCGCATGTACGATTTCCTCGACAAGCTCGTGCATATCGCGCTCCCGCGCACGCGCGACTTCCGCGGCCTCAATGCATCGGCTATCGACGAGATGGGCAACCTCACCATCGGCATCAAGGACAACACCATCTTTCCCGAGACCTCCGAAGAGGACCTCAAGGATGTGTTCGGCCTCGCTATCACGCTCGTGACGACCGCGAAGAACAAGGAGGAGGCAGAGGCCTTCTACCGCCACCTCGGCATCCCGCTCAAGGCTGCAGCGTAAGTATCGCTTTCAGAAAATCCCCCGGATGCTTGTGCATTCGGGGGTTTTTCTATAGGGTGCCTAACGGATGCATTGAGCTTTCGATCGCGTATCACCGCATCCATACGCATCATTCGAGAGCAGGAGTGAACGCGATGCAAAGAATAGTGAGGCTCGAGTGGGGCGAGATATGCGCAGCTGCCCGGTCGGAACGTGATGCGGAGGTGCGCGACCTCGACCATTTCCTTCGTGGTGGCAATCGCCCCGAACGGCGCGGCTCGGACGGTTACCAGATAAACGCCGAGTACCTGAAGCAGGACAATGGTACGGAGCCTGAAATCGCTTTCCTGCATGGAGAGCTGATGCTGCGGTTCTTGCGCGCTACGCGGTACGCACGCCGGTTCTTCATCAAGAACGTGTGGGAGTACATGCTCGCACACAGGCTTGTCTACCTGGAGATTGAGCTCCGATGGGGCGAGCAGGCCATGAAAATGCTGACCGTTACGCGCACGGGCAAGGAACGGCTCGCGTTCGGGATACTTTGACCGGCTCAAGCGCGGTGGCCCTGCCACCGCGCTTTCCTTACGGCCTTAGAAGGCAGCCGCACGTGTTTGACAGCCTATATGCTTGCTGATAGATTAGGTGAACGGCTCCCCGGAGCTATTTTTTGTATGGCCAAGACCTCCCAACTCGCACGCAACGCCAAAAGGGCGAAGCTCGCCGATAAGTACGCCGCCAAGCGCGCGGCACTTAAGGCTGCCGGCGACTTCGAGGGCCTCCAGAAGCTCCCGAAGAACGCCTCCCCGGTACGCGTGAAGAACCGCTGCGCGGTCACCGGCCGCGGCCGCGGCTACATGCGCGATTTCGGCCTTTCGCGCATCATGTTCCGCGAGCTCGCGCGCGAGGGCAAGATTCCGGGCGTTAAGAAGGCATCCTGGTAGATTTTCGTATGGTTACCGACCGCGTAGGGGATTTCATCATCCGTCTCAAGAATGCCGGAGCTATCGGTAAGCCGGTAGTCACCGTGCCGTACTCCAAGCATGTCGAGGAGATCGCGCACAAGCTCAAGTCGCTCGGCTACGTCGCCGACGTATCGAAGGGCAAGGCGCCGTACGAGTTCGAGGTCAGCCTCGCGTACGATGACCGTGGCCGCCCGCGCATCCGCGGCGTAAAGCGCATCAGCAAGCCGGGGCGCCGCCTCTACACCCCTGCGGCCGAGGCGCACAACGTGAAGAACGGTACCGGAGCACGCCTCCTCTCGACCCCGAAGGGCGTCCTGACCGACGCCGAGGCCCGTAAGGTCCGCCAGGGTGGCGAGAACCTGTTCGAGATCTGGTAATACGCATATGTCACGACTCGCCAAGAAGCCTATCGCCATCCCTTCCAAGGTAACCGTCTCGACCGACGGGGGCGTGCTCTCCGTGAAGGGTCCGGCGGCGACGCTCGCGCGCCCTATCCATCCGGCCATCAGCATCGCGGTCACGCCCGAGGGCATCATGGTGTCTCCGGCGAACGAGACCAAGCTCGCTCGCGCGCTTACCGGCACCTATGCCGCGCACACCCGCGCGATGATCCACGGCGTCGAGACCCCGTTCAAGAAGGTGCTCGTCCTCAACGGCGTCGGCTATAAGGTCGAGCTGCGCGGCAGCGAGCTCGTCTTCGCGGTCGGCTTCTCGCATCCGGTATCCCTGACCGTCCCTGCGGGCATCACGGCGACCGTCGTGAAGACCACCATCACCCTCGAGGGCTCGGATAAGCAGCAGGTCGGGCAGTTCGCCGCCGAGATCCGCGCCATCAAGCCGCCGGAGCCGTACCTCGGCAAGGGCATCAAGTACGATGACGAGGTCATCCGCCGCAAGCAGGGCAAGAAGGCCGTCTAATACTACCTATGGCTACTACCGCACTCACGAAGAAGGAACTGCGCGACCGTCGGCATCGCCGCGTCCGCGCGCAGGTCGCCGGCACCGCGACGCGCCCGCGCCTCGCCGTGTACAAGTCGAATAAGTTCATCTCGGCGCAGCTCATCGACGACGCAGCGGAGA
>DATAJW010000020.1:0-3973 GCA_036261925.1 Minisyncoccota bacterium
ATGCTGCCACCCACCGATGCCGTAGGACTCGCGGTAGATATCGGCAGTGAGCTGGTCGTCGGGCTTCACGCACCAGGCACCGGAATTCTTCTTTATGCTCTCCACTGTCGGGCCGGTCGTGACCTCCTCGCTCGCCTTGAGGCCCCATTTCTCGGCGATCGCCACATCCTCCGCGGCCGCTCGCTCGCAGCTCTCCTTGGTCCACGCGAAGCCAGGCACTGCCGCAGCGCGGTCGCAGTTATCGAGGCGCCAGTCGTAGGCGGTGCCGAGGCCGCCATCAGCGAGGTCGCGCAGGTCGATGCCGTGGTCGCTCGCGTATCCGCCCATCGCCGTGCCGCCTCCGCCGCCCGTTGACCCGTCGCCGATAAGCTCGTACGGCTGGTAATGCATGCCTGCGGAATCGAAGTAATCGGCTATGGTCTTGAGCTGATCGACAGGTATGCCGAATCTATCGAGTATCCCGAGAATAACCGGCGGGTCGAACGCGACCGTCGTCAGCTTGATGCCGTCCGGGTCGAATACCGACAGGCCGCAGAAATCGTAGTAGAGCTGGGAGTTCCCGCTGCACTGGCGCCAGGCGAACTGCGTGCCGGGAATCTTATGCTCGGAGTTGTTGTCGTCGCGCGACTTCTCGTAGGCGACGCCAGCGTGGTAATAGCCGTCCTTGTCGTAGTAGGAGAGGTACAGGTCGCCTTTCGTGCAACCATCGCAGACTTCCCAGTCGCTCGAACCGCTGCCGGACGAGCCGCCGCCGGAACCGGATGAGCCCTGTCCTCCTGATGCGGAACTGCCGGAGCCTCCCGTCGCCGTCGCCGCCACTTCCGCAGCCGCAGTGGCTATCGCGTCGAGGAACGTGGAGGAGGTGATGCACGGGTTCCCGGATGAGAGGCCGCCTGACAGGTCGATGCCGGTCTCGCGCTTGATGCGGTCGATGTCGGCTTTGGTCGCGGAACCGCCGAAGTTCGTGCCGAGCAGAGGATTCGCGAGCTGAATCTTCACGAGCTCGCCAAGCGAGAGGCCGTCGAGCGCGCTGCAGCCGGATGCGGAAGAGACGGGAGCCGAGCTCACTCTCGCCGAATCTTCGGGCGATTCGTCAGCCCCCTTCGTGGTCGCGACAGCCACCACCGGATGCTGCACTTCCACCTGGACTCGCTTCTGCGCATCTGCGCCGTCCTTCATGACTGCGACCTTGTCGGTGAGGAGGCCGAGGAGACGCTTGAGCTCGTCGTTATCGAGCTCGCCCATGCGAGCGAGCACGCTGGTATAGGCAGCCGAATTCGACTGGGCATACGCTGCCGGCGCACTCGGCGCGACGAGCGCGAGCGCAAAAGCGCTCAAGGCAAGAGCGGCGAACTTTTTCATGTACATAGGTACGGGATTACAGCTAACGAGCGGTCTTGATAATCCCCAAGCTGTATTAGCATCGCATACTTTCGTCCGTTCAACATCGATTCGTGTGTGGATAGAAGAAGAGCGGCCGCATGCGGCCGCTCTCGGTAGTCAATCCGTGTCGTACAAGCGACGCCGATGCGCTCGGCGCATCTTCGGGAAAGGTTCTTTCGGGTGCTCGTGCGCGGCATGTTGCTCATCGCGCCGATCATTGACGTGATGGCTGGCTTCACCGCGTTCGCGGCCGTGCTTGCGGTCCTTCAGGTAATCCGGTTCGGTAGTAGTCACGTGTTCCCCTTATGCTGTTCCGCTGCCATTCTATCAAGATTCCGTACGGAGCTCGAATCCTGCGGAACGCGGAACGTAGGAAGCAGGACGGCCTCGCTTCGCGAGGCCGTCCTGCTTCCTACGAACTTCTATTGCCTTACTTGCGTGCCGCGATGATCTCCTGCGCGACGTTCGATGGCACGACCTCGTAGTGGTCGAATTCCATGGTCATGGAACCGCGGCCCTCCGTCATGGAACGGAGCGTGGTGGTGTAGCCGAACATCTCCGAGAGCGGGACCTTGGCGTTCACGACCTTATTCATCCCGCGCTCCTCCATGCTCTCGATAGCGCCGCGCTTCCCCGAGAGGTTGCCGGTGATATCGCCCATGAACTGCTCGGGAATGACGACCTCGACGCGCATGATAGGTTCGAGGATGACCGGCTTCGCCTTCTGCGCCGCTTCCTGGAAGGCCTGGGATGCCGCGATCTTGAAGGCGATTTCCGAGGAGTCTACATCGTGGTACGAGCCGTCGTAGAGGTCGACGGAGACGTCGACGATAGGATAGCCGGCGAGGATGCCGCGGCTCAAGGACTCGCGGATGCCCTTCTCCACCGCCGGGATGTACTCCTGCGGGATGACGCCGCCCTTGATGTTGTTAATGAACTCGAAGTGGTCCTCGCGCGTCACGTTCTTCGCGACCTTTTCCTCGGGGTCTGCCGGCTCGAGGTGCTTGACCTTGATCTTCACGTGGCCGTACTGGCCCTTGCCGCCCGTCTGCTTGATGTACTTGTTGTCGACGTCTGCGGTGCCCATGATGGTCTCGCGGTACGCTACCTGCGGCTTGCCGACGTTCGCGCCGACATTGAACTCGCGCTGCATGCGGTCCACCAAGATCTCGAGATGGAGCTCGCCCATGCCGGCGATGATGGTCTCGGCAGTCTCCTCGTCGGAGCTGATCCTGAAGGTCGGGTCCTCATCCGAGAGCTTCTTCAGCGCCATGCCCATCTTCTCCTGGTCGGCCTTGGTCTTCGGCTCGATGCGCAGCGACACCACCGGCTCGGGGAAGACGATC
Organism: Minisyncoccota bacterium; assembly: GCA_036261925.1. Taxonomy (GTDB): domain Bacteria; phylum Patescibacteriota; class Minisyncoccia; order Phycocordibacterales; family Phycocordibacteraceae; genus C7867-001. The sequence continues at coordinate 2,730 of DATAJW010000020.1, forward strand.
TGCTCGAGGATTATCGGGTTCGCCTCATCGCAGAGGGTATGCGAGGTCTTCGTCTCCTTGAGACCGACGAATGCGGCGATCTCTCCGGTGAAGACCTGCTCCACCTCCTCGCGCTTATCGGCCTGCAGTCGCACGATGCGGCCGACGCGCTCCCGGGTATCGGTATTGGCGTTGTAGATATAGGAACCGGCCGTGACCGTACCCGCGTAGACGCGGAAGAAGGTCAGCGCGCCCACGAACGGGTCGGTCTGGAGCTTGAAGGCGAGCGCGGTGAACGGCTCGGCGTCGCTTGGCTTGCGCTGTATCTCCTCACCGGTCTTCGGGTTGGTGCCTTTCACCGGCGGCAGGTCGAGCGGCGACGGAAGGTAGTCCACGACTGCGTCGAGCACGAGCTGGACGCCCTTGTTCTTGAGGGAGGAGCCGCAGTATACCGGGAAGATATCGTTGGCGATGACCGCCTTGCGGAAGGTCGTCTTCAAGTCTTCCAGGCCCGGCTCGTTACCTTCGAGATAGGCGCTCATCTGGGCCTCGTCATTCTCGACGATGCGCTCTACGAGCTCGGCGTGGTACTTCTCGGCTTCCGCCCTGAACTGCTCGGGAATCTCGCCTTCGATCACCACCTCGCCCATGGAACCCGAGAAGGTGTATGCCTTCATCGCAAGGAGGTCGATAAGGCCCTCGAAATCGCCTTCGGAACCCATCGGGAGCTGCGCGCGGACGGCTTTCTTCGAAAGGCGGTCGAGAATGGTCGCATAGGAACGCTCGAAATCGGCGCCGGTGCGGTCGAGCTTGTTGATGAAGCAGATGCGCGGCACGCTCGCCTCGTCGGCATAGCGCCAGTTCGTCTCGGACTGCGGCTCCACGCCCGCGACGCCGTCGAACACGACGATCGCGCCATCGAGGACGCGCAGGGAGCGCTTGACTTCCGCCGTGAAGTCGATGTGCCCCGGCGTGTCGATGATGTTGAAGCGGTACTTCTTCGAGACGTCCTTCTTATCCGTTTCGGAGGTCTTGGACCAGAAGCAGGTGATGGCGGCCGACGTGATGGTGATGCCGCGCTCGCGTTCCTGCTCCATCCAGTCGGTCGTCGTCTCGCCCTCATGCACCTCGCCGATCTTGTGCTGGGAGCCGGTGTAGTAGAGCACGCGCTCGGAGGTCGTCGTCTTGCCGGCGTCGACATGGGCGATGATGCCGAAGTTGCGCACTTTCTCGAGGGGATAATCGCGATTCATATAGTAGGTAAG
>DATAJW010000021.1:0-3905 GCA_036261925.1 Minisyncoccota bacterium
TGCACTGCGAGGTCTGGGTCTGGGTACCCGGCGTGGTCGGGCAGACATCGATCGGGTTCGGGTAGCAGGAGGAGCCGGATTGGTAGTAGCCGGAGGGGACGCTGGTCTGCGTGCCGGCGATGTTGTCGCAGAGGTCGGTGGGGTTCGGGTAGCAGGCGCCGCCGGAGGCGTAGTATCCGGAAGGGACGCTGGTCTGGACGCCGCCGATATTGGAGCAGACGTCGATGGGGCATGAGGAGTTGGAGGGCGCGCTCGCCGAGCACGAGCCATTGCACTGGATGGTGCCCGTGTTGGTCATGCCGCAGGAGTTCGCGGAAGACTGGCAAGAGTTGCCGTATCCGGCGGGGTTGGCCGGAGTCGTCGCGCTGCACTGGCCATTCGATTGGATGGTACCGCTGCCCGTCTGGCCGCAGGCGTTCGCGGAGGAGGTGCAAGACTGGCCGATGCTGCAGTTGTAGCCGACCGGCTGGTTGCCGGTGATGCTCGGACAGGCGTCATAGCAGGCGTCGTCGGAGTGGTTGGCGTTGTTGTAGCAGCAGCCGAGCGTGCCGTAGTTGTAGCCGTAGTCCTGGCAGGTGTAATTGCGGCAGCTGCCGTTACTGCAGGACGGGTAGTTGGTCGGCGAGGTGCCGGTATCGTACCCCATCTGCGCGCAGGTCTGACAGGAGCCGGGCGGCTCGGCCGTCGGGACCATCACCGTGACATTGCAGGTCGCCGCCTGCGGCGGACCGCCTCCGGGAACGTCGCCGCCGACCGTACCGCCGCTGCAGCTATAGGAAGCCGTGCTGGAGAATGGGCCGTTCCAGGTGAGCGGGCACGGCGCCATCGCCGCCTCGATCGCCGCTCGCTGCGCCGGCGTGAGATTCGAGTAGTAATCGTTGCTAATGAAGTTCACCCCGTCCCACGACGTACCCGTATAGCTGCATGACGCCGTACCGCCAAGAAGCGGCGCTGGCTGGGCTACGATGACCGCGACGACGACCGAGAGCACGAGGATGAGGCCGGCGATAGGCGAAGCGGGGCGGGATGTGGTCATAGGGACAAGGAAAGTACTCTAATGGATACGGGGAACGTATGGATGCGCGTCGGCGCGGAGCCGTCGAACGGATACTTCCATATCTCGGTGCCGCTCTCGAGCGCGCGCACTTCATACAGGGCGTTCGGACCGAGCGCCGCGTTACTGATTATGACCGGGTACGTCGCGACTACGGTAAGATCGGTCGGCGAGATCCGATAGACGGTCGTCTGATTGAGACCCGGGTTCGCGAGCGCGACGAGCGACCCATCAGGCGAGCGTTCCGCTTCGGGAGTCGCGACCACGAACGGGGTATCGCGAAGCCGGACGTACTCGGCGGTCGCGAAATCGAGGCTCTGGACGCCGGCGGCGGTCGCGCGCGCCAGGTGCGTATCGTCCACGAAGAACGGCGCGAAGCCGCGCGCGGCCTCGAACGTGCGCTGGAGCGCATAGTCGTACACGCCGACGGCCCAAGCGGTCGGGTCATTGAAACGCGCGGCATCCGCATTATCCAAGTACGCATACGCGAATTTCGTGCCGTCCGGCGATACGGCAAGCCCGGTCGCGTGCGGCGGCAGCGAAGCGGCGAGCACCCCGTTGACGACGAGCTGCGGCGCCATCGTGCTATCACGCGTGATGGATGCAATCAGCCCGTCCCGCGTTCGTACTATCGGGCCCATGAACCGATCGCTCGAATCGATATCCTCGAACCACCACCATCCCGCGCGCTTGAGAATGTACCGCTGGTCGCCGGTGACGGTCAGGAATGTTGCATCCCGCAGCTCGTACGGCAGCGTGAGCGCGCTCTTCATCTCGTCGAACGGAACGGGACCGACCGCGGTGAGCCCGATGACCGGGAGCGCGATGAGCGCGCCGGCAAGGAACCCGAGCACACGGTACGCGCCCTTCACGCGGGGACTGCGCGATGGCGGTGTCGGTTCGGGCGACGGCGCCACCTTAGGTGTCGGCCTGATGCGCTTAAGCGTATCCATTTCCCTATCATGCTAGCACCTGGATGGATTCCGGCGCGGCAGCCTTTGTGGAAAAGCCTAGTTGTTGTTGAGGAAGTCGATGTCGCTCTGGAACGCCGCTGCCTTCGCCATCACGCTGTTCGCGTAGTTCTGGCCGGACGTCGCCCAGTTCCCGCCCGCGTAGTAGCGCGCAGCGGCGGTGTGCTCCGCGGTGTATGAGCCGCCCGTGGCGCCGACATCGGCGAGATAGAGGCCGGTCGCCATGATGGCGTGCGACGCGCTCCATGGGTCGGTTGCCGAGACGCCGAGCGCCGACTTGAGGCGCGACTCGTACGACTCCCAGGTCGATGGGATGAACTGCGTCGGGCCCATCGCGCCGCCATAGCCGCCGGGCTGCGGGCAGGAGACGACCGTCGTCGACCAGTCGCGGCCGAGCGCCTTCGTGATGCGTTCGAACGGCACGGTGTCGCGCGGCGCTTTCATAGTGCCCGGGAACGGCGTACCGGTGTTCTTACCCTTGCCGTCGCCGGTCGTGATATCGGTGATGAGGCACTGGCCGACGTTCTTGCCGAGGTCCGACTCCTGCGAGAGTATGGCGAGTATCATTGCCGGACGCACGCCGGTCTTCGCGGATGCGGCCTTCGCGTAGGTCACGGCATCGCCGAATTGGATGCCCTGCGCGTCGCGCAGCGGGAAGAGCTGCGCGCGTATCTCGGCGGCCGTGCGCTCCTGCACGGACTTGAGCGTGCGATAGAGCGCCTCCTGCCCTTTCGTCTCCGCGAGCAGCGTCTGCTTCTCCGCTTCCTTCTTCTCCACTTCCTGCTGGTCGAGGATGAGCGCGCTGCGCAGTATCTGCTGGTCGGTGCGCTGCCCCTCCATGCTCTCCTTCTCGTGCGCGGTCTGTTCGCGCGTCGAGCGCAGCTGCTCGAACGAGACTTGCATCGCTTCCTTTATGGACGCGAAGTCGTCGAGATCGCCGAAGAAGTCGGAGATGTCGCCCGAGGAGAATACCGCTTCGACGAGGCTGTACTCGTCTATCTCTTCCGTCTTCCGGAGTATCTGCGCCAGGGACTGCTGATCCTCCTCGATGCGACCGGTCAGGTTCCCGATGGTGCGCGTGTGGATGACGATGCCTTCCGAGAGGCTCTGTATCTCGAGCTCGGTGGTACGCACCTGGAGCTTCGCCTTCTTGATCTCGCCGTCGAGGATGGCGATGTCGCGCTTCAATGATTCCCCTTCCGAGTACAGCGCGTCGATGGAGTTCTGCGTCTGCGCCATCTGCTTCTCGAGGTCCGCGAGCTGCGCCTGCAGCTCCGCGCGGCGCGCGGCGGTGAGGTCGCCCTGCGCGAAGAGCGCGAGCGGTCCGAGGACCACTCCCGCAAGCAGGAACGCAACGAAAAACGAACGCCGCATAATCGATAGAAGTATAGCAGACGCGCGCTGGTGACCGACAGCCGATAGCTTCATGAAAAAAGCGACGCCGGAGGCGTCGCTTTCCTGTAAGCTGGGAGCGTTACGCTGCTTCCGCCTCGTCTTCCTTGCCTTTCTGCTCCACCTCGATGGAGTCCATGTCCGGCGCTGCCGTCTCCTCTTCCGGCTCGTCCTCCTGCACCTGCGCGAGCGCGACGGTCTCCTCGCCATCGGTGGTGATGGTGACTCCTGCCGGGGCCGCAAGATCGCTCACGCGTATCTGGTCGCCGTTCTCTGCGAGCTTCTCGAGGTCGACCTCGATCTCGTGCGGGAGCTTCGACGGGTCGGCTTCGACTTCCACCTCGTGGAGCACCTTCACGACGTTCGCGCCGAGCTTGACCGCGGGCGCCTCATTGATGAACGAGAGCGGGATGGAGACATGCACCTTCGCCCCCTTCTCGACCGCATAGAAATCCGCATGGCGCGGGACGCTCGTCACCGGGTCGCGG
>DATAJW010000022.1:0-3517 GCA_036261925.1 Minisyncoccota bacterium
CCGCCATCGGCACGCCGACCCTTTCCGGCGCGTCCGTCACGGGTACCGTCCAGTCGGTCGGCCGCGCGAAGAAGGTGGAGGTCGTGAAGTACAAGGCGAAGAGCCGGTACCTCAAGCGCCGCGGCCATCGGCAGCCGGAGATCAAGGTGAAGATCGATACGATCTAGCGCTCGAACAGAAGCACCGCGTCTGCTTTGTTGCAGGCTCCGGTGCTCGTTCGCCGTATAGCTCATACGACTCATTCCACCACAGGAGTACTTCTTATCTTCTAACTCATATCATTCGTAAGAAGATAAAGTCGCGCTCCTCGCCCGCGCCGCGCATCCACACCACTTCTGTTCGACCGCAACCCCCCCCGGCGGGTTTTGACTTATGCGCCAGCGAGCCGTATGGTTCGACCGGACAGACTACGGAGAAGAACGATGCAGGCGATCGAGTTCAGGGTCATCGTGCCCGATGAGGATGCCACGCCGGCGATTCTCGCCCGGACCTATCATCGTTCCGTCTTGCCGGTCGTGGGACGGAAGGCGCGGTTCGATAATCGGGCATTCCCCGGCGGAACGGCATGGCTCATGGTCACCTCGGTGACGCGGAGCCCGCCGCACGCCGCGGTGCGCGCGGAACGGATACCTATCGAGACGTTCCTTGCCGCCGGATGGAAACGCGTGAGGAAGGAACCACCCGAGCCATGACCGGCTCGGGTGTTCATTTATGTCTCCCGACGGTTCTGGAGCGCGCCGGCGAGGGTCTCGGCATCGGAGTACTCGAGCTCGCTGCCGGTCGCGAGGCCGCGGCCGAGCATGGAAAGGCGGATAGGGCCGCGCAGGGGCGCGAGGAGCTCTCGCACGCGGTCGGCGGTATGCTCGCCCTCGTTGGTCGCCGAGAGCGCGAGCACTATCTCCGCGAGACCGGCTTTCGCGCGCGCTTCGACGACACGGATGAGGTCGCGTTCCCGTATGGAACCCTTGCCCGAGAGGGTGATGACGCCGCCGAGCACGAAGTAGCGGCCGCGGTACGCATTGGCGCGCTCGACCGCAAGGAGGTCCTGGTCCTTCTCGACGAGCATGAGCACGGAGTCGTCGCGCGCGGAATCGCTGCAGTAGCTGCAGAGCCCGTCGCCGTTCACGGACGCGAAGCGCATGCACATGCGGCACTGCCGGACATCGGTCCCGACATTCATGATGAGATCGGCGAGCCGGTTGCGATCGCCCTGGGGAACGGCGAGCAGGTAGTAGACGAAGCGCTTCGCCTGCCGGGGCCCGATGCCGGGGAAGCGTTCGAACGCGCGGGAGAGGTCCTCGATGCGGTCAGCCATGGTGGAGGAGGAGGCAGTAGGCAGTAGGTAGTAGGCAGTAGGTAGAAGAAGGAACGGAGGATCGACCCCTCGGGTCGATCGCATGGAACTGCCTACTGCCTACTGCGTTCTGCATACTAGAATTCTCCGGCGAGGTCGCCATAGCCGGAGCGGTCCATCGGCTGGAAGGAGGTCCGCTTCTCGTCGAAATAGAGGTCGCACTTGCCGGTCGGGCCGTTGCGGTGCTTCTCGATGAGTATCTCGGCGATATTCGGCCGGTCGCTCTCCTTATTCAGCTTGTCCTCGCGATGGATGAACATCACGACGTCGGCATCCTGTTCGATCGATCCCGAATCGCGGAGGTCGGAGAGGCGGGGCTTGCCGCCGCGCTGCTCGACGGCGCGCGAGAGCTGGGAAAGGGCGATGACCGGCACCTCGAGCTCGCGGGCGAGCTGCTTGAGGGAGCGGGATATCTCGGTGACCTGCTGCACCATGGAATCGGATGCCTTGGTGTTGGTCGGCGCCATGAGCTGGAGGTAGTCGACGATGATGAGGCCGATGCCGCGTTCGCGCTTCAGGCGGCGCGCGACGGCGCGCATGGAGAGGATGTTCTGCGCCGGCTTGTCGTCGATGAAGATGGGCGCCTTCGAGAGCGTCTCGAGCGCGTCGCGTATCTTCGCGAAGTCCTCCTCGGCATGGATGGCGCCGGTGCGCATCTTCCAGGAGTTCACGAAGCTTTCCGCGGAGAGCATGCGGTCCACGAGCTGCTCGGAGCTCATCTCGAGCGAGAAGATGCCGACGGGAATGTCATGCTTGACCGCAGCGTTGCGCGCGATATCGAGCATGAGGGAGGATTTTCCCATGGACGGACGGGCCGCGAGGATGATGAGGTCGGACTTATGGAGGCCCGAAAGGAGGTTGTCGAGCTCGGGGAAGCCGGTCGGCACGCCGCGCACCTCGTTCTGGTTCTTCGACATGCTCTCGATGCGCTCCCAGGCGTCATCCACCTTGTCCTTGATAGCTACGAACTTATGGACCGCGGACGCGTTCCCGATGGCGTATATGGACTTCTCGGCGCTATCGAGCACGACGGCGGTGTCGGCGGTCTCGTCGTAGGCCGATTCGGTGATCTCATGCGAGGCGTCGATGAGCGCGCGCATGATGTGCTTGCGCACGACGAGCTCCGCGTAGTGGTTGAAATTGCCGGCCGCCGGAGCGGTGGAGACGAGCTCGGCGACGTAGGCGCGACCGCCGACGCGCTCGAGGAGGCCCTTGCTATTGAGGCGCTCGCTCAAGGAGAGGATGTCGATTGGCTCGGCGCGCTCAACGAGGTCGCGCATGCATTCGAATATGAGCCGGTGCTTCTCGGCATAGAACGAGTCGGGACGGACAGTATCGGAGACGTCGTGGATGGCGTCGGGCTTGAGGAGGAGCGCGCCGAGGAGCGCCTGTTCCGCATCGATGCTCTGGGGAGGGACGCGTACGAGGTGGTTCGCCATTCCCTCAATAGTATCAACCGGAACGAAGGGTGACCACCGTGCCGCCAGGCGTGTCGTCAACACGATATCCCCGGCTCTCGATGTGGATACGCAGGTCGTCCGAACGCGCGAAGTCCTTGGCTTGCCGCGCGGCATCCCGCTCGGCGGCGAGCTTCCGGATATCCTCCGGGAGCGGCGCGGCACTGGCTGCGCGCGGCGGCTCGACGAGCGAGAGGCCGAGCACGCGGTCGGCGGTCACGATGGCGCCCCAGGCGGCCTGGCTGTCGATATCGTCGTCCTTCACGGTCTCCCAGAGGAGCGCGAGCGCCTGCGGGGTGGCGAGGTCGTCGCGCAGGAGCGCGAGGATGCGTCGGGAGGCGTCGGACGGCACCTCGCGGCCGCGCGCCGCTTCCTTGGTCTCGCGGGAGAGCTTCCAGAGGCGCTTCAGCGCCTCGTCGCTCGCGGCGAGCGCCTCCCAGGTGAAACTCATAGGCGTGCGGTAGTGGGCCTGCAGGTAGAAGTAGCGGAGCGCGAGCGGATGGTACCCGCGCTCGGTTATGTCGGAGAGATAGATATCGTTGCCGAGCGACTTGGAGATCTTCTCGTCCGAGAGCGTGACGAACGCCTCGTGCATCCAGAAGCGGGCGAGGGGCTTGTGGGTGATGCTCTCGGTCTGGGCGATCTCGTTGTTGTGGTGGACGGGGATATGGTCCATGCCGCCCGTATGGATGTCGATGGTCGTGCC
>DATAJW010000023.1:0-10838 GCA_036261925.1 Minisyncoccota bacterium
CAACCTCACCTCCGGCTGCTTCGCCGTGAACGGTGTCTGCGTCGGCGGCGGTGGAAGCTCCCTCACCGGCTCGACCGGCCAGGTCGCGTACTTCTCGGGCACCGATACCGCCGTCGGTACCTCGAGCCTCTATATCGCGGCAAACGGCAATGTCGGCATCGGCACCTCGACGCCTGCCGGTGCGCTTACCGTCGCGCAGGAGGGGACGTACAATCCGCACACCATAACATTCGATTCCTTTGAGTATGGTGGAGTAGTGAGCGTACCGCGCATAAATGCGAATTCTTATACCGAAGGAACAATGGTATCGCAGCTGGCGGTGGACGGGACACTCGTGCTTATGGAGCCAACCGACACTCCTATATCCGATCCTTCTGCGCTTACTGGCATAGCCTTTACGAACGCTGATGCATCTGAACAGGCCTTGATCGGTTTCGGCATGTCTTCTGGCTCGTCCAGTATGCTAAATATTAGCGCCGAAAATATAGCCCTCGGCGAGACTGGCGGAGGTTCTGGCATCCTTTTGAGCGAAACCGGAGGAACGCTCTTATCGGGAATAGACAGCGGCAGCGGCAGCGTCGGACTCCTTTCTCTAGGGGAAACCCAGTACAGTACGATTCTCGGCGTATCAGGCGCTCTGCTGTATGGAGGAAACTCGTCAGCGTATCTTATCGCCGACCAGAATGGGGTCGGTATCGGCACATCGACACCGGGCTCCCTTTTCTCCATTAATGATGTCGCGAACTTCACGACCGCCACTTCCACCTTCTACTCATCGGGCGGCATCAACCTCACCGGCGGCGGCTGCTTCGCCGTGAACGGTGTCTGCGTCGGCGCAGGCGGCGGTACCGTGGACGGAACCGGCGCAGCCAACCGCATCGCGTATTGGTCCGACGCCGATACGCTGACCGGAAGCGCGAGCTTCGCGTTCAACGGCACGACGCTTTCGATGCCGAGCCTCGTCTCCTATGCGGCCGCGGCCACCACGACCATCGTCAATAACAATAGGTACGCCTTCACCTTCGCGACCTCGACCACCGGTAAACCGCTCTTCAGGATAGATACCACCGCGGGCGGCCTCGTCACTATCGGCAACGGCAATTCGGACGTCGTCATCGGCGACGTCGGCCAGCCGGCGAACCTCGTGTTCGAGGAGAACTCGACCATCCGCGGAAGCGCGGCCGGCCGCACGCTCACCTTCGGCGCGGGCTCGGACAAGATCAACTTCGGGGTGAATACCGGCATCGGTACCACGTCGCCGTGGCGCGCGCTCGCGGTCTCGGGCACGGTCGGTTTCTCGGCATCGCTCACCGTTGAATCGGGCAGCGATAACTACCTCTGTATCGACCCGGTCACCTACGAGGTCACGAACGGCGGCGCGAACTGCGCGGCGTCCTCCGAGCGGTACAAGCAGGACATCCAGGACATCACGTACGGCCTCGATACCATCAGGCATATGCGTCCGGTCAGCTTCCAGTGGAAGCAGGACATCCGTCCGGGCGATCTCCAGCGGGAAGTCGGTTTCATCGCCGAGGAGATGCTGAACGTGGTGCCGGAGGTGGTGGAGATAAACGCGCAGGGCCAGGCGGAAAGCATCGACTACGACAAGCTCACCGCGGTCCTCGCGATGGGTATCCAGGAACTCGATAGCCGCACGTCGTTCCTCGGCAACAATCAGGCGACCACGACGGTCAAGCTGACCGCGGCAGCTAACGGCAACGTCGGCATCGGCACGGACGCGCCGACCCATACCCTCACGGTCGCGGGCGATATCGCGGCGACGCGCTTCCTCGCGCCGAAGGCCGCGCAGAGCTTCGTGCTCGGCGGGCAGACCGTCGCCGCGGAGCTTCCGTCCCAGACGCTCACCACATCCGGCGCGAACGTCGACCTCTACAAGCTCGCGACCTACAATCTCGCGAATGCGGCCTCGCTCGGCGAGCGCATGAACGCGCTCGGTCTGCTGGTCGACGACCTCGCAGACCGCATGGCGGCGGTAGAGGCGGAACTGAACGCGACTTCGACCCCGAGTTACCTCCCGCAGGAGATGTTCGGCGGCATGCTCGCGAACGCGTTCAACGCATTCGGCGCGACGTTCGAGAACGGCCTCGCGTTCTTCCAGAACCTCAAGCTCGGCAACCTCCTCATCGCCAAGGGCGAGGACGGCGGCTCGGCAGTGGGCAGCGCCGAGATACTGGCCGGCAATACGGTCGTCGAGGTGAAGAACACGCTCGTCGCGACGTCGAGCAAGGTGTTCATCACCATGACGTCGCCGGTCGAGGGCCAGTGGTACCTGTCGGACAAGGGCGAGGGCAGCTTCCGCGTGAGGCTCACGGAGACGCAGGACAACGACGTCACCTTCGACTACTTCATCGTCCAGACCGAGGGCGACGACGAGACCGAGCAGGACGAGCAGGAGACGAACGAGCCGGCGGAAGCGCCGCTCGATCAGCCGGCCGCTCCGCCGTCCGAGCCGCCAACGGGTACGCCAGCGACTCCGCCTGCAGGCGATGGGGAAGCGCCGCCGCCAACCGAGCCACCGACCGAACCCGCGCCGACCCCCGAGCCGCCAGCGGAGCCCGAACCGACGCCTGAACCGGAACCCGAACCCGCGCCGACCCCCGAGCCGCCGGCGCAGCCTGAATCCGAACCCGCGCCGACTCCTCCGCCAAGTTCCGAACCGGCGCCATGATGACTCCGAAAGGAAGCGATTATCGGTTTACGAAACCGATACCCGTAGCCAACGTTGAGTGCCGGGCAGATATCGTTGAATTCGCACATATTACGGGCGAAGCGGGCATGGTCCTGTTCATCCAGGAATAGATCCCTGCCATCGACGCCTCGATTGAGTGCATGCATTAAGTGCATGATGCTGTATCCATGTGGCCATCATCCTAATCGACTTCGATAAAATCTTTCTGAACTATTGGTTTACGAAACCAATAGTGGGGATAGGGAGGAGAGGGGAAGACGTATACTTAGGGGATATGAAGACTATTCGGGTGGCGGTGAACGGGTTCGGGAGGATAGGGAGAGCATTCGTTAGGCAGGCATACGAGAGGCCGGAGATAGAGCTGGTAGCGGTGAACGACCTCGGTTCGCTCGAGAATCTGGCGTACCTGCTCAAGCGCGATACGGTGTACGGCAAGGCGCCGTTCGCGGTCGAGACGAAGGACGGCGCGCTCATCATCGACGGGAAGCTGGTGAAGTTCCTCTCGGAGAAGGAGCCGAGCGCGCTGCCGTGGAAGGAGCTGAATGTCGACGTCGTCATCGAGTCGACCGGCTTCTTCACGGACTACGAGAAAGCGAACGCGCATGTGCGCGCCGGCGCGAAGCGCGTCGTCATCACGGCACCCGTGAAGGAGGAGTCGCCGCTCGGCGCGACGGTGCTCATGGGACTCGACGAGAGCAAGATGGGCACGTGCCCGATAACCAGCAACGCATCGTGCACCACGAATTCCGCGAGTCCGGTCATCGCCATACTCGATGAGGCCATCGGCATCGAGAAGGCGATCCTCTCGACGACCCATGCGTATACGGCGAGCCAGTCCATCGTGGACGGTCCCTCGAGGAAGGGCGTGAAGGAAGGCAGGGCCGCGGCGCAGAATATCGTACCCACCTCGACCGGTGCCGCCATCGCGGTCACGAAGGCATACCCGTCCCTCACGGGGAAGTTCGACGGCATCTCGCTGCGCGTGCCCGTGCCCGTCGGCTCCATCGCGGACATCACCTTCATCGCGAAGCGGGCGACGACCGCGGAGGAGGTGAACGATATCCTGCGGCGCGCGAGCGTGAGCGAGCGCTGGCAAGGCATCTTCGCTGTCACCGATGAGGAGCTGGTATCCTCGGACATCATCGGCGAGCGGTTCGCTTCCATCGCGGACCTCGGCATGACGCGGGTGGTCGACGGGAATCTCGTGAAGGTGCTCGCCTGGTACGACAACGAAGCGGGGTATACGCATACGCTCGTCGAGCACGCCATCAAGGCGGGGAGCGCATGAGTTCATCCAATCTCCATGCGAATAGCGCGATAGTCGGGATATGAAAGTACTTCTTGCGAGCGATCATGCAGGCTTCGCGCTGAAGGCGGTATTCCTCGAGCACCTGCCGCTCCTCGGCCATGAGGTCGAGGATATGGGCGCGTTCGAGCTCGACCCGGTCGACGACTATCCTGACTTCGTGCGGCCGCTCGCCGAGCGCGTCGCGCGCGAGGAAGGGACGTTCGGCATCATTCTCGGCGGCAGCGGGCAAGGAGAGGCGATGTGCGCGAATCGCGTTCCCGGCGTGCGCGCCGCCGTGTTCTACGGCAAGATGCGCGTCACCTCCGCGCTCGATAGCGAGGGTGGCTTCTCCGAGGATGGGTTCGATGCGGTGCGGTTGCCGCGCCGGCATAACGACGCGAACGTCCTCTCGATAGGCGCGCGATTCGTCTCGGCGGTCGAAGCGGAAGAGGCGGTCAGCGTCTTCCTCGCGACCGAATTCAAGGAGGACGAGGAGCGGCATCGGCGACGCATCGAGAAGCTCGGCTAGCCTTATCCCCAAGAATGGATGCGGCATTTCCGTACCTGGTATCCTAGGAGCATGGCCGTCGAGTTCAACGAAGAGCAGCAGCTCCCTACGCGTCGGAGGAAGGCAGCCGCCGGCCTCGCGCGTCTCGTCATGAAATCCGGCATCGTCCGTACCGAACGCGACGCGAATATCGTGCTGCTCGTAGTCGCCCTCGCGCTCATCGCGTTCGCGGTATGGCTCCTGCTGTCGCAAGGCCCGGGCTCGAACGAGCCGGTGCCTGTCCCGAACGAGAACTGGCCCACGCTGCGCGGCTGATCGCATTCATTCCATGGATACTTCCGCGCGTCCCGGCTTCACCTTGATAGAGCTTCTCGTCGTCATCGCCATCATCGGCGTTCTCTCATCGGTCGCGGTAAGCGCGTTCAGTACCGCGCGCGCGAAGGCGCGCGACGCGGCGGTGCAGCGCGAGATGGTGGAGCTGCGCACGATATTCGCGCGCGAGATGAGCGACACCGGCAGCTATGCCGCCATCAAGGCGGGCGGCGGCTGGTGGAGCGCGACCTCGAACTGCGGCAGCATCAGCGGCACGTACGGTGCCGAGGCGCGCCGCATCTGCGACGCGCTCGTCGACGCCTCGGGCAGCGGGTGCGGTTCCTACTGCGTCTATTTCCGTACGACCAACCCGAACAACACGAACCTATTCTCCATCATGGCTTATCTTCCGGGCCTCTCGTCGCGCATCGGCAGCGCGCGCTACCTGTGCATGGGCTCCTCGGGCTCGGTGAGCATATCGGATGGGACGACGTGGACGGAGCGGGGATGCTATCAGAATCCGTAGGAACGGAATAGCCCGGAAAGCCGAACGTATAACGGGAATGCGGAAAACCCGGAATAATCCGAGGCTTTTCGCTTTCTGCACCCCGTTAGGCTTTCGGCCTTGCAATCACGGTATACTGCATCTATGGGCATTATCGTTCCCGCTCTGCTCCCGAAGTCCCGCGTGGACCTCGAGAACAAGCTCGCCCGCTTATCGGGCCTCGTTACCGGCGTGCAGATAGACATCGTCGACGGCAGGTTCGCCGCGCCCGCGACGTGGCCGTACGCTCCCGGCTCCCACAGCGACGTGCCGCACGAGGATACGCTGCCGCATCTGGGCGAGTTCCGGTTCGAGCTCGACCTCATGGTCGAGAACGCGGGCGCCGTCGCTGGCTCATGGATAGACCAAGGCGTGACGCGCCTCACGATACATGCGGAGAGCGCGCACGACTTGCCGAAGCTCCTCAAGGACCTCGAACGCACCTACGGATACGACAAGGGATTCGCTCCCGGCCTCCTCTCCATCGGGCTCTCCCTCGGCATCGCGACCGACCTCGCGCTCATCGAGCCCTATCTCGGCATGGCCGACTACGTCCAGTTCATGGGCATCGCGTCGATCGGCAAGCAAGGAGAACCCTTCGACCCGCGCGTGCTCCAGCGCGTGAAGGCGTTCCGCAAGCGCCACCCTGACATGCCGATGCAGGTAGACGGCGGCGTGAGCCTCCATACCGCGCCCGCGCTCCTCGACGCCGGCGTTTCGCGTCTCATTGTCGGTTCCGCGCTGTGGAAGGGGAACGACCCGAAAGCCGAGATCGAGAAATTCAACGAGCTCGCGCAGGAATACGGCATCTACGAATAGCGGTGCGTTATACTGTGCGCAATGGCGGTCACTGAAAGCGAAGTCCAGGGAATCGCGACGCACGCAGAAGCGATTCGCGAGACGATTCTCGACATGCTCGTCGCTGCGGGCTCCGGGCATACGGCCGGACCGCTCGGCATGGCGGACGTCTTCGCCGCATTCTATTTCCATGTGCTCGCGCACGACCCGAAGAACCCGGAGTGGGAAGGGCGCGATAGGCTCGTGCTCTCGAACGGCCACATCACGCCGGTTCGCTACGCCACGATGGCGCATGCGGGTTATTTTCCGGTAGCGGAGTGCCTCACGCTCCGGAAGTTCGGCACGAGGCTGCAGGGCCATCCGGAGCGCACGAAGCTTCCGGGTCTCGAGACGACCTCGGGCCCGCTCGGGAGCGGCCTTTCGCAGGCGTCGGGCATGGCCTATGGCCTGCGCATGGACGGCAAGAAGAACAGGATTTACTGCTTCATGTCCGACGGCGAGCAGCAGGAAGGGAATATCTGGGAAGCGGTCATGTTCGCGGGAAAGTACCGGCTCTCGAACCTGACCGCGGTGATGGACCGCAACAATATCCAGATAGACGGCATGACGGAGGACGTGATGCCGCTCGATTCGCTGCGCGCGAAGTACGAGGCGTTCAACTGGCATGTGCTCGAGGTCGATGGCCACAACATCGAGGCGATAATCGATGCGGTCGACGAGGCGAAGGCGATATACGAGAAGCCAACGCTCATCATCGCGCACACGATACCGGGCAAGGGGGTTCCGGAGATAGAGTTCGATTACAAATGGCACGGCAAGCCGCCGACCAAGGAAGAGGCCGAACGCTTCATGAAAGCGCTCCGCTCCGGCGCCGGCCGGGTTCCCGAAGAATACGCCTAGCTATGCTGAACAAGGACGCAAGACTGAACGGAAAGATATTCTCGAAGGACATCGAGACCGCCTCGACGCGCGACGGGTTCGGGAGCGGGACCGTCGAGGCGGGGAAGCTCGATGCGAATGTCGTCGTGCTCTGCGCGGACCTCAAGGAATCGACGCGCGCCGAGTGGTTCGAGAAGGAGTTCCCGGACCGGTTCATCGAGATAGGCGTCGCGGAGCAGAACCTCGCGACAGTGGGCGCGGGCCTCGCGGCTGTCGGTAAGGTGCCGTTCGTCGCCTCCTATGCCGCGTTCTCGCCAGGCCGCAATTGGGAACAGATACGCACGACCATCGCGCTCAACGAGGTGAAGGTCATCGTCTGCGGCATGCACGCCGGCGTCTCGGTTGGCCCCGATGGCGCGACGCACCAGATGCTCGAGGATATCGCGCTCATGCGCGCGCTCCCGCACATGAACGTCATCGTGCCTGCCGATGCCGAAGAGGCGAAGAAAGCGATCATGGCCGCAGCGGTCGCCGACGGCCCTTCCTATATACGCTTCGGCCGCTCCGCCGTGCCGACATTCACGACGCCCGAGACGCCGTTCGCGCTCGGGAAGGCGCTGCCGCTTTGGGAGAGCGGCAAGCCCCAGGTCGCCATGCTTACCACTGGCTCGATGGCGTACGACGCGCTCGTTGCCGCGCGCTCGCTCGATGCCGACGGCATCGGCTCCGTCGTCGTTTCCTTCCCGTCCGTGAAGCCGCTCGACGAGGCGGCGGTCCTCGATGCGGCAAAGCGCGCCGGCCATGTCGTGACGGTGGAGGAGCATCAGGTCGCGGGAGGCTTCGGAAGCGCCATCGCGGAATTCCTCTCCGAGCGCTATCCGGTCCCCGTGAAGCGGCTCGGCGTACAGGACGCCTTCGGGCAATCGGGTACGCCCGCAGAACTGCTCGCGCACTACGGCCTCGATTCCGCCGCGATAGCGCGTACCGCGCGCGGCATGGTTACGCGCGTATGAACCGCACGGTCTCGCCGTACTTCGCCGCGCTTCTCATTACCGTCATCGGTGCGCTCGCCGCGCTCGCCATCATCCAGGCGACCTATCTTCCCGAACCCGCCATCGCCGATTACGGCCGTATCGATACCAATTCTCCGAACGCCGTCTTCCCCGACTAGCGCATGGCTAAAAGCCCCTCATACTGCGTTGCGCCTCACGAGGGAGGCTCGCTGTACTTCGCGCCTCGCGCTCCCTCGCCTTGTGAGGGCCTTTTCGACCACGCCCTAAGCTCCTAAAGGGGTCGCGTCGCGTATTCCGCAGGCGCGTCCTTGAGGTATCCCTCGAGCGCAGCGCGCGAGAGGAGGCCTTCCTGCGCGCCTATCTTCTGCACGACCGACATGGAGTTGACCGGTCCCCAGAGCAGCGCTTCCTTGAAGGTCTTGCCGAGCGTCATGGCCGCGGCGACCGTCGAGGCGAACGCGTCGCCGGCGCCGGTGCGCTCATAGGGCGGGCGGGCGTCCGGATACATCGGGATCATGACTGTCTCCGTGCCGTCGAACGCGTACGCGCCGTTCGTGCCGTCGGTGATGACCACCTTCTTCGGGCCGAGCGCCATGAGGCCCGTGAAGAGATCGGACAAGGGAGCCTCGCCGCCGAGGATACGCGCCGCTTCCTCCTTGTTGCAGAAGAATATGTCCGCGCGCCGGTAGATGCGAGCGAGCATCTCGGTGCCTTGCTTCATCTGGAAGGTGCCCGGCTGGAACGCGAAGAAGATGTCCGGACGCGCCTCGACATATGCGGCGAGCGCGTCGTAGTAGTCCTGGCCGACGGATTCGGCGAGGGACGAGAGGTAGACCGTTTTCGGTTCGGGGAGCGACTTCGGGAATTGGTAGCGGTACGCCTCATGCTTCACGAGGATGGTGCGCTCGCTCTCGAAGGAGAGGACGTAGTGGTGGTTGGTAGGGATTCCCTTCGCGACCTCGAGATACGAGCGGTCGAGACCTTCCTTCTTGTAGACCGCTTGTATCCGCTTGCCGTACGCGTCGTCGCCGACGATGCCGAGGAGCCCCGCGGAGAGGCCGAGGCGGCGCGCCGAGACCGCCGCGTTCGCGGAATTGCCGACGCCCGCGACGAGGGTCGCGGACTCGAAGGGTATCTTGTCGCCCCAGCGCATGGATATCGTGCAGTCGGCGTCGTCCACGGCGCAGTTCACACGCGCCTCCTTCAGCTGTATGAACTCATCGACGACCGGGTCGCCGATGGCAAGGAAATCTACTTTTTTCATGTAGGCATTCTAGCATCCGGCTTTCCTGATGGATTCGCTGCTTACTGCTTGCTGCTTACGGTATACTTCCTACTAATGATCGACCTCGCGAGCTGCGCGCACCTTCTCGTCCATCCCGGTAAGGGACTCCTTGCTGCGGACGAGAGCATCGCGTCGGCGGATAAGCGTCTCGCGAGCTTCGGTATCGAGCCGTCCGAGGAGATGCGCCGCCAGTATCGCGACCTCTTCCTCGCGACGCCGGGCATCGAGGACTACCTCTCCGGTGTCATCCTCTACGAGGAGACGCTCGAGCAGGAAGCCAACGACGGCACGTCGTTCCCAGCGCTCCTCGCCGAGCGCGGCATCATCCCCGGCATCAAGGTCGACCAGGGACTCGAACCGTTCGCGGACGGCTCGGAGGAGCAGATAACGAAGGGGCTGCTCGGCCTGCCCGAGCGCCTCGCGAAATTCCATGATCTCTACGGGACCGGCTTCACGAAGTGGCGCGCGACCGTACGCATCGACGGCGACCGCCTCCCGACCAAGCCCGCGCTCGTCGAGAACATGAAGCGCCTCGCGTCCTATGCGTACGAGGTGCAGAAGACCGGCATGGTTCCCATCGTCGAGCCCGAGGTACTGCTCGAAGGGACGCATAACCGCCTGCGCAGCCGCGCAGTGCTCGAGGAGACCCTGCGCACGCTCGTGCGCGCCCTCGAGGAGCAGGCTGTCGACCCTTCCGGCGTCATCCTCAAGACCGCGATGGCGATAGCGGGGAAGGACAGCGGCAGGCGCGATACGCCGGAGGAAGTCGCCGAGGACACCATCGGCGCGCTTATGGCGACGATGCCGAAGGACATGCCCGGCATCGTCTTCCTCTCCGGCGGCCAGACGCCCGACCAGGCGACGGATAACCTGCGCGCCATCGCGCGCGCCGCGAAGGAGAAGGGCGCGCCATGGCCGCTCACGTTCTCCTATGCCCGCGCGCTCCAGGAGGAAGCGCTCGCGGTGTGGGCCGGCACGGACGACAATCTCGAGGCTGCCCGTGCCCTATATATAGAGCGGTTGAAGAAGGTGTATCTGGCGGCGCGGGGAGAATAGGGGGAAAGCTGGTAGCTTGCAGCTACAAGCTATTTCTTGCGCTACGCAAGGAAATACGGCATACTCGCCTTCATATGATCACGTTGAACGCATCTCCCCGCACCGAGACCGGCAAGGCCGCGCGCGCGGCCGCCGCGGCGGCCGGCACCATGCCGGCTACGGTCTACGGGCCGAAGCAGGAGGCCCTTTCGGTCTCGATTCCCCTCCATGAGTTCGAGGGCATCCTCCGCAACGAGGGCGAGTCGACGCTTATCGAGCTGTCCGGCCTCGACA
This sequence comes from Minisyncoccota bacterium, assembly GCA_036261925.1. Classification (GTDB taxonomy): domain Bacteria; phylum Patescibacteriota; class Minisyncoccia; order Phycocordibacterales; family Phycocordibacteraceae; genus C7867-001. The sequence goes on from DATAJW010000023.1 coordinate 10,667, forward strand.
AGGCCATCCAGGTCCTCATCCATGAGGTGGACCGCGACCCGGTGACGAGCGTCCCGCGCCATGCGGATTTCTATGCGGTCGAGAAGGGGGCGAAGGTGCATGTCTCCATCCCGCTCTCGTTCATCAATGAGGCGCCCGCGGTCAAGCTCGGCGCGAACGTCGTGAAGGTGCT
>DATAJW010000024.1:0-3712 GCA_036261925.1 Minisyncoccota bacterium
CCACCGGCAACGGCAAGACGGTCTACTGCACGACGGCCATCACGGTCACGGTCGTTCCCGATGCGCCCGTCTGTACGCTCACCGCATCGCCAAGCACGATCAACGAGGGCGGCAGCTCGACCCTCAAGTGGACGACCGAGAACGCGACGTCGGTCACGATAAACCAGGGCGTCGGCAGCGTCAGCTTGAACGGCTCGCGCGCCGTCTCCCCGCAGTCCTCGACGACCTATACCCTTACGGCCACCGGCAACGGCAAGACCGTGAACTGCTATGCGACCGTGACCGTCGAGAAGAATCCGGAGCTCCCGGTCTGTACGCTGACCGCATCGCCGACCACCATCATCCGCGGTTCGGCCGCGACGCTGACCTGGACGACGAAGAACGCGACCTCCGTGCGCATCGACCAGGGCATCGGCCCGGTGAGCGCCAATGATACCCGCTCGGTCATGCCGACGCAGACGACCACGTACACCCTCACGGCCACCGGCAACGGCAAGACGGTCTACTGCGACACGATCATCACCGTGATCCCTCCCCAGGAGCCGGAAAGCCCGGTCTGTACGCTCACCGCGTCCCCGACCCAGATCACGCGCGGCGGTTCCGCCGTCCTTGCCTGGACGACCCGGAACGCGACGTCGGTCACGATAAACCAGGGCATCGGCCAGGTGAACGTCAATGACAGCCGTACCGTCGCGCCGCAGTCCTCGACGACCTATACCCTTACGGCCACCGGCAACGGCAAGACGGTCTACTGCACGACGGCCATCACGGTCACGGTCGTTCCCGATGCGCCCGTCTGTACGCTCACCGCATCGCCGACCACCATCATCCGCGGTTCGGCCGCGACGCTGACCTGGACCACCGACCATGCGACGTATGTTGTCATCGATAACCACATCGGCCCGGTGAAGCTCGATGACAGCCGCTCGGTCATGCCGACGCAGACGACCACGTACAAGCTCACGGCCACCGGCAACGGGAAATCGGTCGATTGCTACGCGACGATAGTAGTCGAGCAGCCGACGCAGAAGGTGCCGGTATGCGAATACCTCACCGCTTCCAAGTCATCCATCAAGAAGGGCGAGTCGCTCGAGCTGTCGTGGTCGACGCGCAACGCGACCCGCGTCGAGATCTATCCGACCGTCGGCGTCGTCGGCGCATCGGATACGAGGACGGTCAGCCCGACGAGCGACACGACCTACAAGCTGACGGCGTACGGCACGGGCGGCCAGAAGGATGACTGTTTCGCTACGGTAGTCATCGAAGAGAAGCATGATGCCGAAGCGATGTGCTGGCTCACCATCAATCCAGACCGCATCGATGAGGGCGACCGCGCGACCATCGAATGGGGAGGAACGAATATCCGCGCAGGCCGCATCACTAATGGCGTAGGCGATGTCGGCGCTTCGGGAACGAAGTCGATACGTCCGGACGAGGGCCGCTACACCTACGTAGGCACCTTCCCGCGCGAGGATGGTAAGGGCAACGTCACCTGCTCCGATACCCTGCGGGTCGATGATGACCGTCCGCACCGCGACCGCGACCGCGATCCGAAGGCAGACCTCTCGTTCCTCCCGTTCCCGGATGACGAGCCGCTCGCGTTCGTCTACCTCTCGGACATGCCGTACACCGGCCTCGATCTCGGTCCGCTCGGCACCGCGCTCTACTGGACGATGCTCGTCCTCTGGTCCGGCGCAGCCGCGTATCTCGTCGTCTTCAATGCCGTCCCGATGGCGCTCCGCAGGATGCAGGGCACCGAGGCGCACGGCCATGAGACGCAGGCCGTGGTCAGCCACGCCCCGCACCAGAACCACCAGGTCGCGTCGGTCGTCGCTCCCGCTCCCGCACGCACCAACGTGGCCCGCAGCTACTCCTCGTACGAAGGATTCCGTTCCTTCGCGAAGGACAACGGCGCGCTCACCATCGACGACATCGTGAGCGGCCTGTCCCGCGAGGAGGCTCCAGCACCTCATCAGGCTGCGCCTGCTCCAGCAGCAGTCGCCTACGCAGCACCGCTCATCGCGCCTACCTACGCTCCGGCGGTAGAGGCGCCGAAGGCGGCAGCTCCGGCAGTCGAGCAGAGCGATGACATCCCTGGATTCATCGGCGCGCTCCTCGCGGGGGACAAGGACGGCGCGTTCGGCGCCATCCGCACGGTCACCCGCTCGGGCGGCGACTCGGAAGAGTTCCTCACCCAGGCGGTCTGCGCCCTCGACGAGGCATACCGCGCGAAGCTCGACGGCACGGAGTGCCATCCGGAGATCGCACGCCTCACGAAGGACTGCGCACCGAGCTTCCTCGAGCGTCTCGTGGGCTCCCTCACGACCGCGGTCGACGGGACCTACTCGGCAGGCGTGACGGGCGTGAAGCTTGCGGTTACTCGCGCGCTCTCGATTGTCAACGGGTAATCGGAAGAAGGCGTTAGCCACGAGCCATTAGTGCTTAGGGCAGAGAAAAGCCGCTCCCAGAGGGAGCGGCTTTTCTTCGTCCGCGCTTCTTACGCGCGATCCCGTATCTCCGTTGAAACCTTCTCGACGAACGCATCGATAGCCATCGCGTCGAGCTTGCCCGCATCGCGGCTCTCGACCGAAGCGGTGCCCGCTTCAGCCTCGGCATCGCCGAGCACGAGCAGGTACGGGATCTTCTCCGCTTTCGCGTTGCGTATCCGCTTGCCGAGCGAATCGTTCGCGCCGTCGATATCGGCGCGGATGCCGGCTGCCTGGAGCTTCGCGAGCGTCTCGCGCGCGTACGCCCCGTGCTTCTCGTCCGAGATTGGGATGACCCGTGCCTGGATAGGCGAGAGCCAGGTAGGGAAGGCGCCGCCATAGCGCTCGATGAGGAAGGCCATGATGCGCTCGATGGCGCCGATGGATGAACGGTGGACGACGAACGCGCGGGCGGACGAGCCGTCGCTCGCGGTGTACGTGAGGTCGAAGCGGTCAGGCATGCAGAAGTCGTACTGCACCGTGAAGGCGGTGTTCTCCTTGCCGTTCACGTTCTTCATCTGGATATCGATCTTCGGGCCGTAGAATGCCGCCTCATCGGCCGCTTCGACGAAATGCGCGCCGCGCCCGATGAGGAGCTCACGAAGCAGGTTCTCGCCCTTCTCCCATGCCGCATCGTCCTGATAGTACTTCTCGGTGTCGGAACGATTGCCGAGCGAGAGGCGGTACCAATAGTCCGAGCCTGCGACAAGACCGAAGACGCCTGCGACGTACTCGATGAGGTCGAGCGCGCCGCCGACCTCCTGGATAGCTTGCTCTTCGGTCGCGCAGACGATATGGGCATCGGCAAGGCAGAACGTGCGGACGCGCTCGAGGCCGGAAAGCTCGCCCGACTGTTCGTAGCGGTAGAGCTGGGCGAGCTCCGCGATGCGCATAGGCAGCTCGCGGTAACTGACCGGCTTGCGGAGGTACAGCTCGAAATGATGCGGGCAGGTCATGGGACGCAGCATGAATTCGTCGCCATCGATATCGATAGGCGCGTACATGGAGTCCTTGTAGTGCGGGTAGTGCCCCGATTTCTTGAAGAGGTCTATCTTCGCGATGTCCGGCGTATAGACATGCAGGTAGCCGCGCTTGATCTCCTCGTCGACGACGAACCGCTCGAGCTCGCGGCGTATGGTCGCGCCCTTCGGGGTCCAAAGGGGAAGGCCTTTGCCGACCGTCTCCGAGAACGTGAACAGGTCGAGTTCCTTCCCGAGCTTCTTATG
>DATAJW010000025.1:0-3564 GCA_036261925.1 Minisyncoccota bacterium
TGCTCGACGATGCGCTCGATGAGCTCCGCGCGGCAGGTGTTCGCTTCCTCGAGGTATGCCGCCGGGATCTCGCCCTCGATGACTTCCTCGCCCATGCTGCCCGAGAAGGTGTACGCCTTCATGGAAAGGAGGTCGATGACGCCCTCGAAGTCGCCTTCGGCACCCATCGGGATCTGCGCGCGCACGGCCTTCTTGGAGAGGCGGTCGAGGATGGTCTGGTACGAACGCTCGAAGGATGCGCCGGTGCGGTCGAGCTTGTTGATGAAGCAGATGCGCGGCACATGCGCTTCGTCCGCGAGGCGCCAATTCGTCTCCGACTGCGGCTCAACGCCCGCGACTCCGTCGAATACGACGATTGCGCCGTCGAGCACGCGCATCGAGCGCTTCACCTCGGCGGTGAAGTCGATGTGGCCGGGGGTGTCGATGACGTTGAAGCGGTACTTCTTGGACGTATCCTTCTTATCCGGCTCGTTCGTCCGGGTCCAGAAGCAGGTGATGGCGGCTGACGTGATGGTGATGCCGCGCTCGCGCTCCTGCTCCATCCAGTCGGTCGTGGTCTCGCCCTCATGCACTTCGCCGATCTTGTGCTGGGAGCCGGTGTAGAAGAGCACGCGCTCGGAGGTGGTCGTCTTGCCTGCGTCCACGTGGGCGACGATGCCGAAGTTGCGCACTTTCTCGAGGGGATAATCGCGATTCATATAGTAGGTAAGCTGTAGGCCGTAGTAAATAAAAAGCCCGCCGAAGCGTTATCCATAAGATACGGAAATCAGGGGCAAAAAGCAACGCCGCGCGGGGCGGCGTTGCGTTGCAGTCGACTCACGAGGCATCGTCCTGCCGGTGTCCGATACCCGGCCGGCTCGCCTTCCCGCCCTTGCGGCCGGCGTCGGCGGCAAGGGCGCGGTCCATCGAGAAGCTGCGCTTATGCCCCGGGACCGAGGCGCCTCCTTGCTGGGCGATTTCCCGACGGCGTTCTGGATTCATCGCGGCGAACCCGCGGCGACTCCGGGACGTCTCAAGCACGTCGTTCATAGCACTTCTCCTTCCACCAAATAGCTGGCTGGACCGAAGCCTACCATCGGCGCGCGGGGCGCGCCACTGCAATGCTCTTGCGATAGCCGCGACTGGGTGTAGCCTGATGGAAGGTTCCTTCGGGTAAGGAGATGCACATGGAACGGCGAACGACGGACCGATATGTCACCCTCCTCGCGAGGAATGGCTTCGGCGAACTGACGGACCTGGAAGGGTCCGCGGTGCTGCAGTACGACTTCGACGCATTCCCGCAGAGTCGCGTTCCTTTCTACTTCTGCACGGGCAGCCTGGAGAGCCTGGATGGCGCGCATACCGTCGCGTTCATCCCGTCTTCGGGACAGGTCTTCGTGCGGGACGGGATGCACGTGCTCAAGCGGCCTCCGTTCTGCTTCCGGGACATGGGCCTGAAGCTGCTCGCGCTCTATGCGCTGTACGCGTGCGAAGCATACGAGCAAAAGGAAAGGCGCGGACCGTAGGTCCGCGCCGATTTCGTACTAGAGCCGGTTAACGGCGAGTATCGGGTCTTTCTTTTCCCCTTTCTTCTTGCCGTTGCGGCGAGCGATCACTTCCGCAAGCGGTTCGCGGATAGTCATCATGTGGTCCGCGGTGGCGTGGATGAGCCATGTCGGATCGAGCATGATGGCGACGTGACGATGCCAGAAGATTAGATCGCCGCGCTCGAGCTCGGGAAGGCCCTCGTCGATCGGCAGCCCCCGGCCGAGCCGTTCGCGCTGCTCGTTCGCGCTGTGCGGAACATGGACGCCGAACCGGCGCAGGGAGGCGCGGACCAGGCCCGAGCAATCGAGACCCGCTTCGCCGCCCATCTCTCCCCAGGCATACGGGTCGCCCTCGAACTTCTCCGCTACGGATACATAGTCCCCGAGCTTCCTGTCGAGCCGCGCCAGATGACGGGCGAAGACCCAGAGACCGTGCTTGGTCTTCAGGTAGTTCCCCTTCCGTTCGACGATCTCGACCCGCGCGTTCATGGGAAGCGTCTTCAACGGCCGCGATTTGAAGCCATATGCATGGCGGAGCAGCGCCCACCGTTCGGACACGTAGTGCGTATGGTCCGAATGCGATGGAATGAGCGACTTCGCGAGGACGTACCCCGTATCGCCGCCGAGGACCGTGGCGCCATAGAGCCAGCGCCCGCGGTCCTCACGGACCTCGAACGCGTCCCCATAGAGCAGCTGGGTCTCCGGTTCCGCATTCTCTCTCGGTTCCGAAAGCACCATCGCCGACGAATCGATGACTTCGTATATCCTAGGCCGACTGGGCATGACGCCTCCTTTGCTGTCCTTGGGCGTACGCCCTTCCTCGAAGATTTAAACACAGAATATTCTACTTGTCCATATTTCTCCTTGACGGCCGTTCCGTCTCGCGTACCGTACCCTGTAGGCATGAGGAGGTAGATATGGCCCAGAAAGTCAGCCAGGCGGAAATGCTCCGCGCACTCGGCTTCGTGGCGATTCCGAGCATCTCGGTGCCGCAGGCAATCAAGGCCTTGCAGCCTGCGAGCTACACCGTAGTGCTCGACCCGATTCCGCTCACATTCGCTACCGACTCGAGCGGTCAGTCGTGGATGGCGAAGGGTGCGGTCGCGCTCTCGGACGAAGGCTTCAATGACACGTCGAACAGGGTCAGGAAGTTCCGTGAGGCCGCAGGCCTCACGGAGAAATCAAACTGAAAGCAGCGCCTCGCGGCGCTGCTCCTTTATAGATAGTAGCGGGGACCTACCACGCGAAGTGGGCGAATGCCTTGTTGGCGTCGGCCATGCGATGCATGTCGTCCTTCTTCTTGATGGCGGAGCCTTCGTTCTTGGCGGCGAGGAGTATCTCGTTCGCGAGCTTCTCGGCCATCGGCTTGCCCTTGCCGGCGCGCGCGGCATTGATGAGCCAGCGGTACGCGAGGGAGACGCGGCGCTGCTGCGGCACCTCGCGCGGCACCTGGTAGTTCGCGCCGCCGACGCGGCGGGAGCGGACCTCCATGAGCGGCGAGACGTTGCGGATGGCGGTCTCGAAGGTCTCGAGCGGGTCAGGATTGCCGTCCTGCGCCTTGATGATATCGAGCGCGCCGTAGACGAGCTTGCGTGCGGTGTCCTTCTTGCCGTCCCACATCACCGTGTTGATGAATCGGGAAATCGCCTCGGAGTTATAGACGAGGTCGGGGCGGCGTGGGTACTTGTTCTTTACGGGGTGTCGCATAAATCAGTTGTTGGCCACTAGGGATTAGGGTTTAGGGAATTCTGGGCATTTCTAACGGCTAACTACTAGTGGCTCGGTACTAGTTTTTCGGCTTCTTAGCACCGTACTTCGAGCGGCCGCGGCGGCGCTTGTCGAGGCCGGCGGTGTCGAGGCGTCCGCGGACGATGGTGTACTGGACGCCGATGTCCTTCACGCGTCCGCCGCGAAGCATGACCACCGAGTGCTCCTGGAGGTTGTGGCCCTCGCCCGGGATGTAAGCGGTGACTTCCATGCCGTTGGTGAGGCGCACGCGGGCTATCTTGCGGATAGCCGAGTTCGGCTTGCGGGGAGT
>DATAJW010000026.1:0-30499 GCA_036261925.1 Minisyncoccota bacterium
GGTGATTTGTATTTGTCCTTGAGAAGTAAGATGAAGTTCTTCAAGCTGCCTCAGTCCGATCTCCAGAGTTTCAATCTCTGCATCTTTCGTTAATGCAAGTCCCTGAACAAGATCTTGAACTGTTTTAAGCTCCCTTCTAACATTCTCCGACTCAAGCGCATTATGCGCATATACGAATACTATTTTGTTAATAGTTTTCTGTTCCAATCCATCCCGTAATAACTTTGCATGCGAGCGGATAGTCTCAGGTATCTTGCCTATCGAAGCTTGCAAGAGCCAGGCTGCGGCGGTATTCAAATCGCTAGCCTTGTTAGCAGGAGCTTCTTTCCGCCCCCAGTCCTTGGCTGTATATCCTTGAGCTATGCATGCAATACCCTCGGCCTCATTTATATAAATAAAGTCAGCCTTCTTATCATCTGGCTGGTCTGTAAGACTATCCGAAGCGAAAACAGCGATGTCTTCAATAGCGAGGTAATGGTAAAGGGCGAAGAGCGGTAAGGCATTTGAGCCGAATTCGCTGAACCGCGTATCGTTGCGCAGAACATTAATAAAAGAGTATGTATTTGCTGCCTCTTCAATTTCCATTCTTCAAATTCTACCCCAAACCCAGTAATCCACACGGCTCGGAAGAGTGGCGTCAGGAATGCGAAAATTGGAGGAAATAGGGTCAGCCACCATTTTAAGTAAGTCGTAATTTTAGTTGGCGGCTGTCCTGTTTGATCGGTTAAGTCCTGCTTGGGCTGTTAGCTTCCTTTTGGCGTATTCAATCGGCGTGTTTCCCGCACCAATGAGCAAACTCTACTAATTCTTCCTCTGAAGAAGAAGCCGCATGAGAACACCCGTCAAATAGATAAATCCCTCTGTTTCCGCATGAGAGAAAGAGGAGCCAGCGTGACGGCTACTATATTGGTTAGCAATTTCTTTGTAGTAATGAAGAATGTTTTTGTACTCATTTGGAAGACTCAGATGCTCAACAACAGTATTCGAGTTACTATCAAAATTCTTACTGTTTCCGAGAATTGCACGAGCAAGTCCCTCCATGGTGGAATATGCATTTGTTATTGCATCTTTGCGAGCAGATTCTTGCGTCAAAGATTTTTTGAAATGTTCGAGAGTTGCAGCAAATTGAATGCGCACGGTTTCGTACTCCTTAAGCCACACGAGATTATCCTCTATGAGAATTTTGTCTAACTCCTTTGCGCCACTCGGAAAGAACATACCCTCTGTATATCGAATACCAATGTCTGTTACTGCTGATGCAAGGGCAATCTCAATACCACGATCTACAGACTCCACGTATTCTGTTCCCTTTACAGCCTCCCTTAAAAGTATCAAAACCTGAAGAGTCTTTATAAAATCGTTACCAATCAGTTCCTTCAGATTAGGAATAAACTTATGCATACCAGCATAGTTATGGCGGTTCGCTTCAGCAATAAGAGGATTCGGATCGACACCCAGCCCATAGCAAACGTGCCGGAAAATTCCCTCATACATTCCGGATGGATACCGTATATCTTCCAGTAGATAGAAAACACTTTGATGTATGCGCGCCACAAACCGACCCTGCTCTATGCTTGGATCTTCTTGGATACCGAATGCTGAATTGAATGCTTTTAGGCTCATTACCCGCAATTATATAGCTTTAGGTGGGAATCTTGTATTCAGACAAAACGACAATAAAGCCCGCTTCTGCGGGCTTTATTCTAGTAGCTCTTGAGTCTTCGAGACTTTTCGTGGGTCCTAATCTTCTCCAAGGCTTTGGCCTCGATCTGGCGGATGCGTTCGCGCGTGACGCCGAACTCCTTGCCTACTTCTTCGAGGGTGTGATAGACGCCATCGAGGAGACCGTGGCGCATCTCCAGAATCTTCCGCTCCTTCGGCGATAAGTCATCGAGGATGTCGCGAACCTGCTCGGAGAGGATACGTTCGGATGATTCCTGCACGGGCGATGGGATCTTGTCGTCGGCGATGAAGTCGCCGAGGGTGGAGTTCTGGTCGTCGTCCGAGCCGATGGGGTTTTCGAGTGAGAGGGTGTCCTGGTTGATCTTCTCGATCTGGTAGATCTTATCCACCTCGACGCCCATCTCCACCGCGATCTCCTCCGGCTGCGCATCGCGGCCGAGCGCCTGCGCGAGGCGGCGGGATACCTGCTTGTACTTGGCGATGGTCTCCACCATGTGCACCGGAATGCGGATGGTGCGGGACTGGTCGGCGAGCGCGCGGGTGATGGCTTGGCGGATCCACCAGGTCGCGTAGGTCGAGAACTTGAAGCCCTTCTTCCAGTCGAACTTGTCCACGGCCTTGAAGAGGCCGAGGTTCCCTTCCTGGATGAGGTCGAGGAGGGTGAGGTCAGGCGAGCGGCCGACGTACTTCTTCGCGATGGAGACCACGAGGCGGAGGTTCGAGCGCGCGAGGATGTTGCGCGCCTCGTCGTCGCCGTTGTCGATGCGGTTCGCGAGCTCGCGCTCCTCGCTCGCAGTGAGGAGCGGGTACTGACCGATCTCGCGGAGGTAAATCTGGATGGAATCGTAGCCGGTCGAGTCGCGGCCCTTGATGTTGCGGGTCGCGAGGTACTGGTCGGCGTTGTCCTCGAGCATGCCGCCCTCGAGCACGTCGATGCCGCTCGTGGTGAAGCGCTCGTACAGCTCGTCGAGGAACATGACGTCGTCCTCGATGTGCGGGAACTCCTTGAGGATCTCGCTGTAGGTGATGTACCCGCGCTCCTTGCCCTTCTGGACGAGGAGCTCTGCCTTGTCGGCGTTCTTCGCGGCCGCAATCGCCTTCGCGCCCCTTACCGCGGTGCGCACGACCGCCATCGCGCGGACGTTCTTCGCTGCCTTCTTCACCGCGGTCTTCTTCTTGGCTGGTGCCTTCTTTACGGCTTTCTTCACCGCCTTCTTGGGCGCAGCCTTCTTCTTCCCCTTTACGGGCGCCTTTTTCACTTTTGCGCTTTTCGCCTGAGCGGCCTTCTTGGACGCGCTCTTCTTCGCGACTTTCTTGGAAGTAGCCATAGGAAGTAGGTGGTAAGTAGTAGGTAGTAAACAGAGAACAGCACGGAGAGGCCCGGTCGTACCCGAGAAACTAATGCCGGGAGTCTAATGGAAAAAACCTGAAACTATGGTTAACGCTTAAAGTGCTGAAATGCGCTGCGCTATGTCCGTGCAGGACTGCGCTGCCTCGCGTATGGCGTCCATGTCGTTCGCGCTTTCCGCGCGCCGCAGGCGCAGCGTGGCTTCCGCCAGCGCCTCGCCAAGAACGTTCTTTTCCAGGGTGCGCACGAGATCGTCTGCCGCGTCAGGTTCCGGTGCCTCGCCAAAGGCTATTCCCACTTCGAACAGTATGCGTTCGGGGATAGGCTCGTCCGGGAACTCCGCGCCGATAATACGAGCATACTCACTTTTGAGCCTATCCGCAAGCTCGGTTTCGGGGTAATTGACGGCTATGGCGCGGACCTGGAGCGCGATAGTATCGGCCCCGCTGGCCTTCCCTCGGGGCGCGTGAGGGGCGGCAGGAGCCCGCTGCGGAGCATCGATAGGCCCGCCGATGCCGCTCTCCTTAGGGAGACGGGCAAGCCCCTGCTTTATGGCATCCGCGGAGATGCCGAGCATGCGGCTCGCGGTCCCGATGAAGTGCTCCCGCTCCATCGGGCTCTGGACCGCAGCGAGGAGCGGCAGGACGACCTTCTCGGCCTCGATGATGAGGCGGTGGGAATCGGTCTCGGAAGCGGCGAGGGTCTCGACGAAGAATTCGACGATGGGCTTCGCGCCCGAGACGCGGGCGGTGAAGTCCTTCGGGTCGTCCTTCGCGATGTCCGCTGGGTCCTTCCCTGCCGGGAGCGAGACGGCCTTCACGCGCATGCCGCTCTGGAGCGCGGCGATGGCGCTCTTCTGCGCGGCGGCGAGTCCGGCCCGGTCCGCATCGAGCGCAAGCATGAGATTGTCGGCGTAACGCTTCACGAGCGCGAGGTGCTCCTTCGAGAGCGCGGTACCCGAGAGCGCGATGGTGTTCGTGAAGCCGATCTGGTGAAGCATGAGGAGATCCATCTGGCCTTCGACGAGGATGGCGAATCCGCGCGTACGTATCGCGTCCTTCGCCTTGTCCATGCCGAAGAGAACCTCGTGCTTCTTATACAGCTCGGTCTCGGGTGAGTTGAGGTACTTGGCCTGGTCGTCCGCGGAGAGCGCGCGTCCGGTGAAGGCGACGGTGCGGGAGGCAGAGTCGCGTATCGGGAACATGAGGCGATTACGGAAGCGGTCGTACCAGGTGCCCTTCTTGCCGTCGGCTTCTTTAACGAGACCTGCGGCCTGCAGCTCCGGCAGCCCATAGCCACTAGCGGTTAGGGATTCGAGGAGGGTGCGCCAGGAGTCCGGCGCCAGGCCGAGGTTCCACTGCTTGATGGATTCAGGGGTAAGGCCGCGCGAGAGCGCGTACGCGTACGCTGGTCCATTCGGATCGAGATTACTCGCGTAGTACGCTTCCGCGCGCGCCATCGCCTCGCGCAAGCGATCGAGCTTCCCTGCCGATTCCTTGTTCGCGCGCTCGTACACGAGCTCCACGCCTGCCTTCTCCGCCAGGATCTTGAGCGCCCCCTTGAAGTCCACGCCCTCCATCTTCTCTATGAAGGTGAACATGTCGCCGCCCTGGCTCGAGGAGAAGCAGTAGTAGCTATTGCGCTCGATGTTCACGTAGAAGGACGGGGTCTTCTCCTTGTTGAACGGCGAGAGGCCCTTGTAGTTGCGGCCGGCTTTGGTGAGCTTCACGTACGGTTGCACCACGTCCAGGATGGAGAGCTTCGCTTTTATCTGTTCGACGGTGTCGGCGGCCATTTGCTATCAGTTTACCGCTTTCCTCTACTCCCTGCTGGGTACGTTGACATATATAGCAAATCATGTATTATTCTTTCAGGTTCAACAAGGAGGGTCACATGACCACCAAGACTTCGCAATCTGTCTTCGAGCAGGCGCTCGTCTTCGACGAAGCCGTCGATGACCATCGCCAGAATGGCAACGCGAAGGGCGTGGCAGCGTCCGAACAGCTGCGCGACAGCTACCTGGACGAAGCCGCCGAGCTCGAAGCCCGCGGCGTCTGACGCACGTCATCAACCATCAAGACCGCCCTGGCTCACGCCTCGGCGGTCTTTTCTTTGGTGCTGCTGTAGAAATGGCCAACACATGGTGTTGGCCATTTCTACTTCTTACCCTTGCGTGCGCTCGCGGCTTTCATCGTATGGGACTCGAGCCAGGCGGCGATTTCCTCTATCTCGGGCTTTTGCGTCGCGATAGCGAGCGCCTCATCAAAGACATCATCATCGCTTGCGGTTATGGTGTGACCGTTCACGTCGAGGAACGTGAGCGCGGCCATGATGCCGGTTCGCTTATTCCCGTCCAGGAACGGGTGCTGCGTGATGATGGTCCGCGCATATACCGCCGCCTTGTGGAAGATGGTCGGATACAGTTCCTTCCCGAACACTTCCTGGCGCGGCGAGTCCTCGAGCCCGAGAAGGACGCCATGCTCGCGCGTGCCGAACAGGCCGGCGCTCTTGGCGAGCACGCCGGCATGAATGAGTTCGAGCTGCTCTCGCGTGAGGTAGATGAGTTTAGGCATCCGAAAGTCGCTCGAGCGCGGTCTTGTAGCGGTTGATGAGGGTGAGCGCCGATTCGGCCACGCGCTCGTCCTCGGACTTCGTGCGTTTGGCGCGCGGCTTCTGCGGACGAATGAGCACGCCGTCGGCTACGGCCTCGACGAAGATGGGAGTACCTGCCTCGATGCCGGTCTCCTTAAGGAGCGCCTTCGGGAGCACGGCTGCGACCGACGAACCGACCTTAATTGCCTTCTGGAGCGTTGCCATAGCAGGGTAGATTATCTATTATAACGGCATTATAATCAAACCAAGATTACTGTCAATTCCCTTTCCACTTCGCAGAGCTCATTTTTATATCGAAACCTTTGACGTATACTGCTGCTGTGTTTGGAGGGTTCCGACCCTGTCACGGTCATTTCATAAAACTGTAGCCAGGCACACGAAAGCCCTAGCGTATAGCTGGGGCTTTTCGTTTAGTCTTCCTCTAAATTCCCGGTATGGAGCTTCAGTTCCCTTCTTTTATACGGACGAAGCCCGCGCCAAAGGCGCGGGCTTCGTGAATTTGGAGCGAGTATTCCCTTCTAACCCGTAAAGGGTATGTGAGGGTTGAGAAAGGAATGCTCGCGGAAAACTTATGCGGCGTTCGCAGCGGCTTCTTCCGCGGCAAGACGGGCGTCCTCCCGGATGCGCATCTCCTGCGCGCGCTTCTCCTGCATGACGTCGATCGCCGCGGCCTTCTTCGAGCCAGGGAAACCGGTGCCGGCCGGGATGAGGCGGCCGAGGATGACGTTCTCCTTGAGACCGCGGAGCTTGTCCACGGAGCCCTTGAGGGCCGCGTTGATGAGGATCTTCGTGGTCTGCTCGAAGGATGCGGCCGAGAGGAACGAGCGGCGCGAGAGCGCGGACTCCTTGATGCCGAGCACCATCTCGCGCGCCTTCGGCCCTATCTTCCCGTCGTCCTCCATGAGCTTCACTTCCTCCTCGAACTCCCAGTGCTCGACGACGTCGCCGACGGACCAATCGGAATCCCCGGTCTCGGTCACCTTCGCGCGACTGAACATCTGCTTCACGATGACCTCGAGGTGCTTGCGGGATACCGAAGCGCCCTGGAGCTCGTAGATCTTGCTGGTCTCCGCGATGATGTACTCCTGTACCATCGCGCGGCCGGCGTGGTCGAAGAGCTCGTCGAGGTCGGCGGAACCGTCCGAGAGGAGCTGGCCCTTCCGGACCGAGTCGCCTGCTTTCACGAGCGGCATGCGCGGGTACGTGAGGGTGTACTCGGTGTTGGAGCCGTCCTTCTTGCCCTGGCCCTTCTCCGGGGTCACGACGAGAACCTTGTCGCGGCCGGCCTCCTTTATCTCGACGACGACGCCGTCGAACTTGGAGACGGTCGCCGAGTTCTTCGGCGAGCGCTTCTCGAGGACTTCCTCGACGCGCGGGAGACCCTGCGTGATGTCGCCGCCGACCGATGCCGTACCGCCCGCATGGAAGGTACGCATGGTGAGCTGGGTTCCCGGCTCGCCGATAGCCTGCGCGGCGACCGTGCCTACGGCCTCGCCGAGGTCCACCGGCTGCTGGGTGGTGAGGTCCATGCCGTAGCAGGTCGAGCAGATGCCGAAGCGCGTCTCGCAGGACATCGGCGAGCGCACGATGACCTCCTTGACGTCCTCTGCCGCATCGACGGCGCGCGCGTCGTCCGCGGAAAGGTAGTGGCCTTTCTTGAAGCCCGCTGCCTCCGCTGCGAGCGTGCGGCCGCGGATAGCTTCCGCGAAGTCGATGGCGATGCCGGACGCCGAGATGCGGCCGATGGTAATGCCCCGCTTCGTGCCACAGTCCTTCTCCGTGATGATGGAGTCCTGCGCGACGTCGAAGAGGCGGCGCGTGAGGTAGCCGGCGCGGGCGGTGCCGAGCGCGGTGTCGGTGAGGCCCTTGCGGGCGCCGTGCGTCGACATGAAGTACTCGAGCGGCGTGAGGCCCTCGGTCATGGACGACACGATCGGCACCTCCATGGTGTCGCCGGCGGTGTTCTGGATGAGGCCCTTCATGCCGGCCATCTGCGTCAGGTTGCCGATGGAACCGCGGGCGCCGGAGCGCACCATGTCGTGGACCGAGCCTGCTGGGTCGAGGGCCGCCTCGACGAGCTTCTCGATCTCGGTCTTGGTGCCGTGCCAGATCTCGATGACCATGCGGCGCTTCTCGTCCTCCGAGAGGAGGCCGTCGCGGAAATCGTTCTCGATCTTGGTGACCTTCGCGCGCGCGGCGTCCACGATGGCGCCCTTGTCGGCGGGCACGGAGACGTCATCGAGCGACCACGAGACGCCGGACTTGGTGGCGTACTCGAAGCCGAAGCGCTTGATCTTGTTCACGATGCCGGGGATGCGGTCGAGGCCGTACTTGACGATGGAGTCCGCCATAATGCTCGAGAGCACCTTCTTGGTGATGGCATCGTTCACGAACGGATAATCGGACGGAAGGACGGTGTTGAAGAGCAGGCGGCCGACGGTCGTCTCGAAGGCCTTGCCCTCGAGGTGCGCGTACTTCTGCTTCTCCATCGTCGGCATGACGTGGATGAGCGCGCGCAGGTCGACGATGCCGTACTCGTGCGCGAGGATGGCCGCGTTCGGCGACTGGAAGTACTTCCCTTCGCCGACAGCGCCTGCGACCGCCTTCGTGAGCCAGTAGGTGCCGAGCACGATGTCGAGCGGCTTCTGGGTCATGACGATCATCTCGCCGGAGCCCGGCTTGAGGATGTTCTTATTCGCGCTCATCACTTCGCGCGCCTCCCACTGCGCCTCTTCCGAGAGCGGCACGTGGATAGCCATCTGGTCGCCGTCGAAGTCGGCGTTGAATGCCGGGCAGACGAGCGGATGGAGCTGGATGGCATCGCCCTCGATGAGGCGCGGACGGAACGCCTGGATGCCCTGGCGATGGAGCGTCGGCGCGCGGTTGAGGAGCACGTACTTGCCCTTGATGGCTTCCTCGAGTATCTCCCATACCTCGGCGACGCCGTCCTCGATGAGGCGGCCCGCGCCGCGGATGTTGAAGGCGAGCTCGCGCTCGAGGAGGCCGGCGATGACGAACGGACGGAAGAGCTCGAGCGCCATATGCTTCGGGAGACCGCATTCGTCGAGCTCGAGGTCAGGACCGACGACGATGACGGAGCGTCCCGAGTAGTCGACGCGCTTGCCGAGCAGGTTCTGGCGGAAGTAGCCCTGCTTGCCCTTGAGATAGTCGGCGAGCGACTTCAGCGGACGACGCTGCGCCGGGGTGAGCGCGCCTGCGTTCGCGCCCGACTTGCGGATGGAATTGTCGAGGAGCGCGTCGACCGCTTCCTGGAGGATGCGCTTCTCGTTGCGGAGGATGACTTCCGGCGCATGGATGTCGAGGAGCTTCTTCAGGCGGTTATTGCGGTTGATGACGCGGCGGTAGAGATCGTTCACGTCGCTCGTCGCGTGGCGGCCGCCCTCGAGGGCGACCATCGGGCGGAGCGCCGGCGGGATGACCGGGATCTTCGTGAGGAACATCCACTCGGGGCGCGTGCCCGCCGCCATCATGTTGGTGACGAGCGCGATGCGCTTCGCGAGCTTCTCGCGCTCGGCGCTGGCTGCCTTCGGATAGCGCTCTTCGAGCGTATCCTTGAGCTTCTTCATATCGAGGTTGCGGAAGATATCGTAGATGGCCTCGGCGCCGATCTTCGCCTCGAACAGGGTGCCGTAGCGGACGCTGAAGCGGTGGTAGGTCATCTCGTCGAAGACGCGGCCGACGACGACGGAGTCGATCTCCTGCTTCGCGAGGGTCATGCGCTCCTTGAGCGCGTCGCGGGCAGCGTCGGTCTCCGATGCCTTGTGCTTGGTCTTGTATTCGGCCTCGAGCTCGGAGAGGAGGCGCTTCTTCACGTCCTCGTTCACCTTCGTGACGATGTAGCCCGCGAAGTAGACGACCTTCTCGAGGTCGGCCGACGGGATGCCGAGCAGGAGCGCCATGCGCGACGGCATGGAGCGGAGGAACCAGATGTGCGCGACCGGAGTGACGAGCTCGATGTGGCCCATGCGCTCGCGGCGCACGATGGAGCGCGTGATCTCCACGCCGCACTTATCGCAGACGATGCCCTTGTAGCGGATGCCCTTGTACTTGCCGCAGTAGCATTCGTAGTCCTTCTCCGGACCGAAGATCTTCTCGTCGAAGAGCCCGTGCTTCTCGGAGCGCTGGGTGCGGTAGTTGATGGTCTCGGGCTTGGTGATCTCGCCGCGGGACCATTCGAGGATGCGTTCCGGGGACGCGACGGAGAGGCGCAGCGCGTTCCAGTCCGAGGGACGGAATGCCGATGGACGCTTCCCAGGGGTGTGTGGTGTTGCCATATACGTTCAGGTTAAGCGTCCGCGTCGAACGGCTCTGCGAGCGGCTCGATGTCGAGCGCCAGGCCGCGGATCTGGTTGGTAAGCACCGAGAAGGATGCCGGGGTTCCCGCGTGGGACACCGGCTCGCCCTTCACGATGGCATCGAAGGTCGCGCTGCGGCCCTGGATGTCGTCCGACTTGATGGTGAGCATCTCGCGGAGGGTGTAGGCGGAGCCGTACCCGAGGAGCGCCCACACTTCCATTTCGCCGAAGCGCTGGCCGCCATTCTGCGCCTTTCCGCCGAGCGGCTGCTGGGTGATGAGGCTGTACGGACCGATGGAACGCATGTGGATCTTGTCCTCCACCATATGATGGAGCTTCAGGATGTACATGTAGCCCACGGACACCGGCTGCGCGAGCGCTTCGCCCGAGAGGCCGTCGAAGAGCTGCATCTTGCCGGAGGCGTCGAAGCCTGCGGTCTGGAGCTCCTGGCGGATCTCGTCGGCGGTCGCGCCCGCGAACGGCGGCACGATGGCCTGGTAGTTAAGCGTATGCGCGGCGAGGCCGAGGTGCATCTCGAGGATCTGCCCGAGGTTCATGCGCGACGGGATGCCGAGCGGGGTGAGGATGACATCGATCGGATTGCCCTGCTCGTCGTACGGCATGTCCTCCACCGGGAGCACGCGCGAGATGACGCCCTTGTTGCCGTGGCGTCCGGCGAGCTTGTCGCCCACCGAGACGTTGCGCACCTGCGCGACGGTCACGACGATCTTCTTGATGATACCGCTCTCGAGCTGGTCGCCGCGCTCGCGGCTGAATACCTTCACGCCGATGACGCGGCCGCGCTTGCCGCCGTCCATGCGGAGCGAGGTGTCCTTCACGTCCTTGGCCTTGTCGCCGAAGATCGAGCGGAGGAGGCGCTCTTCAGGAGTGAGCTGGGTCTCGCCCTTCGGCGTTACCTTGCCCACGAGGATGTCGCCCGGGCGGACTTCCGCGCCGATGCGGATGACGCCTTCCTCGTCGAGGTTCTTGAGGCGGAGCTCGCCGACGTTCGGGATGTCGTGCGTCGTGACCTCCGGCCCGAGCTTCGTATCGCGGACGGCCGCCTCGAAGTCCTCGATGTGGACCGTGGTGAACTTGGACTGCTCCACGAGGCGCTCGGAGACGATGATGGCGTCCTCGTAGTTAGCGCCGTTCCAGCTCATGAAGGCGACGCGGACATTCTGGCCGAGGGCCATCTGGCCCTGGTCCGAAGAGGACGCGTCGGCGAGCACGTCGCCCTTCTTCACCTTGTCGCCGGTGGAGACGATGGGGCGCTGGCTGAAAGCCGAGTTCTGGTTGGTCTGCGTGAGGCCGATGAGCTTGTACTCGCGATCCTTTCCTGCCGAAGGCGTGACGACGATGCGGCGCGCATCGGCGTAGGAAACGGTGCCGGGCTCCTCGGCGATGACGAGGCGGCCGGTGTTGCGGGCCGCGTGACCCTCGATGCCGGTCGCGACGAGCGGCGCCTCCGGGATGAGGACCGGGGTCGCCTGCTTCTGCATGTTCGAGCCCATGAGCGCGCGGTTCGCGTCGTCATGGTCGACGAACGGGATCATCGCGGTCGCGGCGCTGAACATCTGGTAGGTGGACGCGTCGATGTAGTCGATCTCGTCGCGGCGGACGACCGCCGGCTCGCCGCCCTTGCGGGCCTCGATGGAGTCGGGGACGATGCGTCCCTTCTCGTCGACCGGGGTCGCGCCGTGCGCGATGACATGCTCCTCTTCCTCGAGCGCGTTCAGGTACTCGATGGTGTCGGTGACCATGCCCTTCGTGACCTTCGCGTACGGGGTCTCGATGACGCCGAACTCGTTGGTGCGGGCATGGAGCGCAAGACGCAGGATGAGGCCGATGTTCTGGCCTTCCGGCGTATGTATCGGGCAGAGGCGTCCGTAATGCGACGGATGGACGTCGCGCACCTCGAAGCCGGCGCGCTCGCGGGTAAGGCCGCCGGGGCCGAGCGCCGAGAGCGTACGCATGTTCTCGAGCTCCGCGAGGATGTTCTGCTGGTCCATGAACTGCGAGAGCTGGTTGGCGGTGAAGAACTCGCGGATGGACGCCTGGAGCGGGCGCGGGTTGACGAAGGCCATCGGAAGCGAGGTCTCGCTCTCGATGGTCGACATGCGATCCTGGATGTTGCGCTTCATGCGCGACATGCCGACGCGCATGCGGGCCTGGAGGAGCTCGCCGACGAAGCGCACGCGACGGAAGCCGAGATGGTCGATATCATCCGCGACCGCGTTCGGGTCGACGTTCATGCGGGCGATCTCGCCGACGATGCGGATGAGGTCGTCCTGCGTGAGCGCGCGCTTGTCGAGCGCCTTCTTATCGGTCGGGAGGCCGAAGCGGGCGTTGAGGCGATGGCGGCCGACCTTCGAGAGGTCGTAGCGTTCCGGAGCGAAGAGCGTGTTCACGTACTGCTTCGCGTTCTCCGGGGTCGCGAGGTCGCCGTCGCGCATGCGGCGGTGCACCTCGACGAACGCCTCGTCCATGGTGTTGACGGTATCGTGGGCGAGCGTCGCCTTGATGGCGTTGACCGCTGCCTCGTTGCCGGCGAACTTCGCGAGGAGCTCGTCGCGCATGCCTGCGCCGAAGATGGACAGGAGGTTCGTGACCGGGAACTTGCGCTTGCGGTCGATCTTCACGAAGATCGCGCCGTCAGCTTCCGAATCGATCTCGATCCAGACGCCGCGCGACGGGATGAGCTTCGCGCCGAACCAGTTCTTGCCCTTCACCTCTTCCGAGATGAAGAACGCGCCGAAGGAGCGGGCGAGCTGCGGCACGATGGCGCGCTCGACGCCCGATACGATGAAGGACCCGTGCGGGGTCATGACCGGGATATCCGCGAGGAATACCTCCTGCGTCTTCTCGCTGCCGAAGGTCTTGTTGAGGAGCGTGACCGAGATCTTGAGGGGAGCCTCGTAGGTGCGCATGTTCTCGCGCGCCTCCTCCTCGGTGCCTTTCGGGTCGCCGATCTCGAACCCGTCGAACCGGAGCTCGAACTTCTTGCCTGAATAATCCGGAATCGGGGAGAACTCCTTGAAGAGCTCGCCGAGGCCCTCCTTGAGGAGCCAGTGGTACGATTCGCGCTGGTGGCCGACAAGGTCCGGGAACTCCACCCGAGGAGCCTTGTAGGCGTTGAACGTCTTAGCCGTGAGCTTTTTAAGCATGATCTGCTGCGCGGTTATCGGCGAACTTCCGGAAAAGTCTGTCTGCGTCGTTAGGGTTCGCATTCGTCGCTGCGCCGTATGCTCGATACGTCTTCGCTCCTCCTGCTCCCCCGCCTCGCATCCAGAACTTTTCTGAAAGCCCGCTCGACTCGATAAACGCCGAATGGGCCCGTATACGCCACGAGCCGCATCCCTCGTTATCTCGAGATGCTGTTTATAAAAAGTATTCAGTTGTCAGCCCCCGCACGACTATCCCCCGTTACTCAATCTGATACCAGAACTATACCTCACGAGGCCCAGGGACCGCAAGTGCCGGGGATAAAGAGAAAAGGCGGCCCTTCGTGGAGAAGGACCGCCTAGTGCCTAGGCTGAACGCGCTACGCCTTGAAGTCGAGCAGCTGACCGGTCAGGTCGAGATTCAGGCGCGTATCGTAAGGCGTCATGCCGATCGCCGCATTCGACGGACCTATCTGCTGATAGCCCTTGATCGATTTGCGCTTCCGGCGCCAGGCGCTTGCGGGCCTCGGATCGAGGAAGATGAGCTCCTCGTCAGCGTCCGCTTCGTCGCTGAAGAGCGATCGGAAAGAAGCGGCGCAGCGCTCGAGCAGCGAGTACGCGAAGCCGATGATGATGGCGAGCGCGAACCCGAGGCCGGTAAGCCGGCTTTCGGTGATGACGCTGATCAGCGCGAACGCGATAACCGCGATGAAGGCGACCTCGATGTACGTGATGGGCGAACGGAGCGACAGGCGCCGCGTTCCGTAGCTCAAGCACGCTACGTAGCAGGTGAGGCCGATCGCGCAGATGGAAAGGACGGTGACCAAGAATTGCATTGCATTCCCCTTTTGATGTGAAACCGGTGCAGGCTAAGCCGTTGATTATTATACACGAATTGACATAATTGTCAATTGTGTCGGTGGATAAGAAAAGGCGGCTTCCGGAGGAAGCCGCCTTCTTCTGCCGCCCCGCGGAGGGCCAGCGCTTCCGGACGGGTGGTCGAGCCAGACGAGGAGGGCGACGAGCATGTACGTCGCCGTGCTCGCCAGCCCGCACCAGAGCGATGATTCATACCCCAGCTGCAGGAATACCAGCATGTTCCAGAGCGCGAGCATCAGCCAGGAGAGCCAGGTCGCCGGCGACTCGATCGGATGGATGCCGATCGAGAGTATGGCCAGCGCCGAAAGGACGACCGAGACCGCTGCGAGGAGCGAGAGCGTCGAACCCATCAGCGGCTTGCCTTCAACGGAGGGCGGCGCGGGCGTTTCGGCGGCTCCTCCTTGGAATGCCCCTTGAGCGTGATGCCGTAGGTCGTCGCGGTGCCGTACTCCTCGTAGGAGTCGACCCAACCCCACGCCAAGAACCACGTGAGGATGTTGAGGACGATCGCTTCGACCTCTTCGGGCGCTGCGTCGCGTATGGAATTGAAATCCTCGCGCACCGCGTCCCGAAGGCCCTGCAGCGTATGCCGGCCCGGGTATGCAAGCGCCTGATGCAGGCATAGCTCGTACTTCGTTAGCGTGAGAGGCATTGCGGACTCCTGTTCGTATCCGCGCTCACCCTACTATGGAAATCTATTTTGTCGAACCCTTCCGCTTCTTCGAGCGCTCCGCGTCGATGTTCGCGTGGTTGCCGGTGAGGAGTACCGCTGGGACCTTATACCGCCTGCCTTCCCACTCGAGGACCTCGGGACGGGTATAGACGTCCGGCGCCGCGACGCGGCGCTCCTCCACCGACGCGTCCTTGCCGAGCACGCCCGGCAGGCGGCGGGTGATGGCGTCCACCATGCCCATCGCCGGCACTTCCCCGCCGGTGTAGACTGCCTCGCCGAACGCGAACACCTTCACCGGCGCCATCGTCTTCAGGATCTTCATCGCGCGCTCGTCGATGCCTTCGTACCGGCCGCAGACGAATACGACCTCGTCCAATTTCCCGAGCGCATCCGCATCCTTGTTCGTGAACTGCTTCCCCGATGGCGAGAACCAGATGATCGCTTTCTTTCCGGTACGGCGACCGAGCGATTTCTTCACCGCCTTCACTATCGGCAGCGCGGTCATCACCATGCCGGGGCCTCCCCCGTACGGACGCTCATCGACTTTCTTATACGCGAAGGCCTTGTCTTTCCCTTTCGGGACCGGCACGAAGTCGCGCGGGTTCTGGTACGAGACGGAGATCTTCTTGCTGTCGCGCGCACGCCCCAAGATAGACGCCGAGAGGTAGGCGTCGCAGGCTTCAGGGAAAAGGGTTATCAGGTGGAAACGAAGCATGTCACTACCGGTATTCCTTTCTCAACCCTCACATACCCCTTACGGGTTAGGAAGGAATACCTACCGTGTTCTAATTCAAATCGTTGAGTACGTCGTCAACCGAACGGTCCATGCCTTCGCGCTTGCCGCCGACCGGCTCGTTGATCTTCAGGTTCACGCGCGCATTGTGCTTCATGCCCACCACGCGAAGCAGGGTACGGAGCGCCTTCGCGATATTTCCGTCGCGGCCGATGATCTTGCCCATATCGTCAGGCGATACGGTGAGCGTGAGGAGAACGCCCATCTCGTCGACGGAGCGGGTGATGACGACAGCGTCAGGATTATCGACGAGCGCCTTGATGACGGTATCGAGGAATGCGTGATCTTGTTCCATAGGCAGAAGTAGGCGGTAGGTAGTAAGCAGTATGCAGGAATACCGGAACGGATGCGCGCGAAGCGCCGGGAGGGTTACGCAGCTGGCTCTTCAGCAGGTGCGGCTTCTTCGGCCGGAACCTCTGCGGGAGCAGCCTCTTCGGCTGGCGCTTCTGCAGGAACTTCCTCGGGAGTGGCTTCGGCCGGGGTCTCTGCTTCTGGAGCAGCTTCAGGTGCCGCCTCTTCTGCCGGCGCTTCCGCTGCAGCTTCTTCGGCGGCCTTACCTGCGGCTGCTGCCTTCGCCTCTTCCTCGGCTGCCTTGGCGGCCGCAGCTTCCTCTTCAGCCTTCTTCTTCGCGATGTTCTTCTCGAGGTTGGTCTTCGATATCACCTGGACCTTCTTGCCCTCGATGACACCCTTCGCGACAAGGAGATTCGACAGCGACGGGGAGAGCTGCGCGCCCTGGCCCATCCAGTGCTTGATGCGGTCCTCCTTGACCGTCATGAGCTTGGTCTTCGGGTTGTAGGTACCGACGAGGTCGACGTACTTGCCCGCCTTCGGGCCGGCGGTCTTCGGAAGCACGGCCATGCGGAACGACGCGTCGTTCTTGCGGCCTATGCGCTGGAATCGGATCATCAACATATGTGCCCGGAAGCGTACCAGAATACGCCATTCCGGTCAAAGGCACCCCTTATCAAGGTCCGTCCTTGGTATCCATCGAGGACGGACCTTGATGCGGTGTTCATATGCGATGCAGGGCCTATCTGCTACAGTCTAAGCACATGAGCGACCAGAGCGGGATATACGAGGGCACGATCATCATCACGCGGAGCGGCAAGGGATTCTTCACCTACGACCCCGAGAAGCCGGACATATACATCCCCGGCGAGAAGCTCGGCGGCGCGTTCCCGGGCGACACGGTCCGCATCGAGCAGACCGGATTCGAGTTCGACCCGAAATCTCGCGAGAAGCGCCCGGTGGGAAAGGTCATCGAGGTGGTGAAACGCGGCCGCGAGACGTTCGTCGGCACTCTCTTCCAGAACGAGGAGGAGCGCCTCACCATGCTCGCGCCCGACTGGAAGAAGATGTACGTCCCCTTCGTCGTGAAGGGCGAGTCGCTCCCTATCGGCCAGAAAGTCGTCATCCGCTTCCAGGGCTGGGCCGGCAACCAGCCGTACCCGTGGGGCACGCTCGAGGAGATCATCGGTCCAGCGGGCGAGCATGAGACCGAGATGCGCGCGCTCGCGCTCGGCCAGGGATTCCGCTCGGACTTCCCTCCCGGCGTGATGCAGGAAGCGAAGGAGCTCGAGAAGACCGGGAAGGGCGCCATCGCTGCCGAGGCGGCGAAGGCCATCCCGGAGACCGAGCGTGACCAGAAGGGCCGCCACGACTTCCGCGGCATCACCACCTTCACCATCGACCCGTTCGACGCGAAGGACTTCGACGACGCGCTCTCGGTCCGCACGCTCCCGAACGGCAATACGGAAGTCGGCGTGCATATCGCCGACGTCTCCTATTTCGTGCGCCCGGGCACCGCTATCGATACCGAGGGCCGTACCCGCGCGACCTCGGTGTACCTCGTCGACCGCACCATCCCGATGCTCCCGCACGTGCTCTCGACCGACCTCTGCTCCCTCAATCCGAACGAGGACCGTCTCGCGGTATCCGCAGTCTTCGAGCTCGATAAGGAAGCCGGCATCGTGAACCGCTGGTTCGGCGAGACCGTCATCCATTCCGATAAGCGCTTCACGTACGAGGAGGCGCAGGAGGTCATCGATACGCAAAGCGGCATCTTCCTCGAGGAGCTGAACACCCTGAAGGCGCTCGCCGATAAGATACGCGCGCGCCGCGTGAAGAAGGGCGCCATCGCGTTCGATACGCCGGAAGTGAAGGTGCTCATCGACGAGAACGGCAAGCCCACGGATATCGTGCTCAAGGAGCGTCGCGACACGAACCTCCTCATCGAGGACTTCATGCTCCTCGCGAACGAGGCCGTCGCCGAATACCTCACCGAGGCCACGAAAGCTGCGAACGTCGCAGGTTCCGTCATCTACCGCACGCACGACGTGCCGGACGCGGACCGCATCGAGAACCTCGCGCAGTTCCTGAAGGTCCTCGGCTACAACCTCGCGTCCCAGAACGGCAAGGTGAAGGGTACGGCCATCAACGATCTCCTTGCGGAGGTCACCGGCAAGCCCGAGGAATACCTCATCAAGGTCGCCTCGCTCCGCTCCATGTCGAAGGCCGTCTATGCGACGAAGAACATCGGTCACTTCGGCCTCGCGTTCGATTTCTACACGCACTTCACCTCCCCTATCCGCCGCTACCCTGACCTCCTCATCCACCGCCTCGTGAAGCACTACCGCAACGGCGACACGTTCACGCCAGCGCAGGTGGCCGAGCTCGACCAGCTCGCGCTGCACTCATCCGAACGCGAGGTATCGGCAGCGGAAGCCGAACGCGATTCCATCAAGCTCAAGATCGTGGAGTTCATGGCCGACAAGGTGGGCCAGGAGTTCGACGCCGTCATCTCCGGCGTCTCCGACCGCGGCATCTACGTCGAGCTCACCGAGACGCGCGCAGAAGGCATGGTCCGCATCCGCGACCTCGGCGACGACTACTACGTCCACGACGAGAAGCGCTACCGCATCATCGGCGAACGCACCAAGAAGGAGTATGCGCTCGGCGACCCGATCAAAGTGAAGCTCATCGCCGCGCGCATACCCGAGCGCGAGCTCGACTTCGCGCTCGTCAGCGCATAGTTCTCGAACACAAACGTGAAAGCCCCGCGTGCGGGGCTTTCTTCTTAGCTATGCTTCGGTCAAACGAAGCAATGCGAGCGCGTAGGCAGCTTCGCGCAGCGTCACGTTCCTATCGAGCGCGAATTCGGCGACATCGCGATAGGCGTCCTGCATCGTTTCCATCAGACGCGTGCGGACCTGCTCCTCGGTCCAGATATCGGTCGAGCGATTCTGCAGCCATTCGAAATACGAGACCGTGACGCCGCCCGCGTTCGCGAGCACGTCCGGCACGACGCCTATCTTGCGCTCGGTGAGCATGCGGTCGGCATCCGGCGTCACCGGACCGTTGGCGACCTCGAGAACCGCGGTCGCCGCTACCTGCATGGCGTTCGCGCCGGTCACCACTTCCTCGAGCGCAGCCGGAATCAGGACATCGCACGGCTCGGTGAGCACGGCGTCCGGCGCGAGGCGCTCCACCCTGCCTGCCTGCGCGTAGTTCGCGACCGAGCCCCGCTCTTCCTTCATCGCGAGGACCGCATTCACGTCGAGCCCGTCCGCATTGCGGACCGTGCCGTGACTGTCGGCGATGGCGACTACCTTTGCGCCGCCCTGCGCAAGGAGACGCGCCATCTGCGCGCCCGCGTTGCCGGCGCCCTGGATGCTCGCGGTGAGCCCCTCGAGCGAACGGTGCTGGTCGGCAAGCAATGAATCGAGCACGAAGAACGCGCCGTCGGCAGTCGCGGTATCGCGCCCGACGATGCCGCCCTTCGTAAGGGGCTTCCCGGTTATCATCGCGGGCGACGGCTTACCGACCAGCGCCTCGTATTGCTCGAGCATCACGCCCATGAGATGGCTGTTCGTATAGACGTCTGGCGCCGGCACGTCCGTGTCCGGACCGAGAGTACCTGCGAACGCCTTCACGTACTCGCGCGCGAGCGCATCGAGGTCGTTCAGGGAGAGCTTCTTCGGGTCCACGGCGACGCCGCCTTTCGCTCCCCCGAACGGGATGTCCACGACCGCGCACTTGATGGCCATCATCGCCGCGAGCGCGGACACCTCGTCCTCGTCCGCATCCGGATGGAAGCGGATGCCGCCCTTGTACGGCCCCCGCGCGTTATTGAACTGCACCCGGTATGCCGGGAATGTCGCGGTGCCGCCCGCTTCAAGCGGGATGGTGAGGTCAGCGCGAAGCCTGCGGTCAGGCGTCATAAGGCGCAGACGCGCTTCCTCGGATAGGCCGAGCAGGTCGGCGGCTTTGTTAGTGTGGCTCTTGAAGTCTTGGAAGGCGCTCATGAGAGGAAGTGGGTAGTAAGGAGTATGCAGTAGGTAGCGGTAAGAGGCGGGAAAACAGTATGCCGTGCTGAAATGATACGCCCGCGGCTTTGCCGCGGGCGTGGGGATAAGGGATGGCCGGAAACCCGTCAGTACTTGCGCATCGTGTTCGCCTTCCGCTCGGAAAGCGGTTGCGGATGGTATGCGAGCTCGGACGGTATCGGCGGCCGGTTCTTCTTATAGGCGAACGGGTCGTCTTCCGGGACCGGCGCAGGCGCTGCTTCCGGCTTCTCATCAGCATTCATGGGAACTTCCTCCTGCCTCGAGGTATACCCCTTCTCTCCCGAACCCGCAACCCGCATTTGGAAACTACTGAGCGGGCTGTTCTTTCTAACCCGTGAGAATTTAGAGGGTTGAGAAAGAATTGCT
The DNA here is from genome assembly GCA_036261925.1 of Minisyncoccota bacterium. GTDB lineage: Bacteria > Patescibacteriota > Minisyncoccia > Phycocordibacterales > Phycocordibacteraceae > C7867-001. Next base: position 20,185 of record DATAJW010000026.1, read on the forward strand.
CGCGGAGCTATTTTGCAACGGCAGCGGCTTCCTCGAATTTCACGGAGAGGAGCTTCGAGACGCCGTCATTACCCATCGTGACGCCATAGAGGATGCCGGCGCGGCTCATGGTCTCGCGGTTGTGCGTAATGACGATGAGCTGCGAACGCTTCGAGAGTTCCTCGATGAGGTCGCCATAGCGGCGAGAGTTGGCTTCGTCGAGGGCGGCGTCGGTCTCGTCGAGTATGAGGAACGGCGGCGGGTTCACCTGGCTCATGGCGAAGATGAGCGCGATAGAGGTCAGGGCGCGCTCGCCGCCCGAGAGCTGCATCAGCGACTGCACCTTCTTGCGCGGCAGGTTCACGGAAATCTCGATACCGGGCTTGCGCTGCTTCCCTGCCGCACCGGCAGCCTGGCCCTCCTCATCCTCATCCTCCTCGTCGAGCTCGCGCGGCGAGAGGTCCTCGAGCACGAGGCGCGCGCCGCCGCCGCCGAACATGAGTCCGAAGTATTCGCCGAAGGAAGCATTCACTTTCGCGAGACCTTCCGCGAAGGTCTTCTGCAGTTCCTCGTCGAGGTCAGCGATAAGCTGGCGCAGGCCTTCCGCGGATTGCGCGAGGTCCGCAAGTTCGCGCGCGAGGAACGCTTCGCGCTCGGTCGCTTCATCGTATTCCTTGCGGACCTCCTCGCCCGTGCCGCCCGCTTCCTCGAGGCGGATCTTGGTACGCTCGAGACTCCGTTTGCGATCCTCCTGCACGCGCCGCTCCTCATCGGGCAGAGTCTCGAGCTTCTCGTACGAAAATGCGCTGGCGCCCGCAAGCGCGAGGACTTCGGCGCGGTCGCGGTTGAGCTCCTCCTCGAGATAGCCGAGCTCGCGCAGACGGCCCTCCTCGCGCGCCGCGTTCCCCTCCTCGCGCGCCTTGCTCTCGGCGAGGCCGAGGATGCGGCGCTTCTCCTCGCGGCCGGTCTCCTCATGCGCGAGCGCAGCCTCGCGCGCCTTCATGAGGCCGGAACGCGCCTTCTCGATGCCTTCCTCAAGCTCCTTATCCTTCTCCACGAGCGCGAGCCGCTCGTTCTCGAGGCGGTGGACGGTCTGCTCCTCCTCGGCGAGATAGTCGTCGGCAGGGGACGCGAACCGCTCGAAGAACGCCGTTATCATGCCGCGTACGCTCTTGAGCGCCGCTTGGAGCGCGCCCGGATCCTCGCTCGCCAGGTCCGCCTGCCGGTCTATCTCGTGCTTGAGCGCGGCGAGGTCCTCGCGCGGCACTTTCACGTACGGCTCGCGGGCGACCTGCAGGCTACGCTTCTTCGCCTCCGAGAGGCCGCCCTCGACGCGCCCCATCTCGCGCGCGTGCTCGCTGCGCGCCGCGGTCAGGCGGTCGACTTCCCGCTCGGCCTGGCGTATCGCTTCCGCGCGCTTCATGCCCTCGCTATCGGTGGTCGCGCGCTCGTCGAACGCCTCGAGCTCCGCCTTCGCTACCGCGAGCTTCTCTTCCGCCTGCTGTTTCCTGTTTTCCGTTTCCCTTCTTTCCTTCTTTATATACGCCTCCTCGATACCGAAGTACGTACGCGCGATGTCGGCGAGCTCGCGCGCGAGCTCCTCCGCACGCTCGAGCTTCTTTACCTGACCCGCCAGGAAACGGAGGTGCGGGGCTATCTCCCGACGCAGCGATTCGACCTCGCGCACGTTCTCCTCGGTCTTATCGAGCTTGCGTTCGGCTTCCTGCTTCTTGAACTCGAAGACCTTCAGGCCGAGCGCGTCCTCGAGCATGGCGCGGCGTTCCTTCGGGGCGGAGATGAGGATGCGGTCGGCTTCGCCCTGAGAGATGATGTGGTGCCCGGTCTCGCCGATGTTCGCGGACGCGAGCAGCTCCTGGATGTCGCGCAGGCGCACCTTCGTGCCGTTGAGCGAGTACTCGCTCGTGCCGTCACGGAACACCGCGCGCTCGACCGTCACCTCCTCGAACTCGAGCTTCGGGAATATCTTCTTGCGGTTGTCGAACACGATGGCGACCGCCGCGCGGTTCGCTCGCGGGCTCGTATGCGAGCCCGACCAAATGAGGTCCTCGCTGCGCTTGCCGCGCATCGACTTCATGGACTGCTCGCCGAGCGCGAAGCGGAAGGCTTCGGCCACGTTCGACTTGCCCGAACCGTTGGGCCCCACGATGGACGTCGTCTGCATCGAGAAATCGAGCACGGTCTTCCGTGCGAACGATTTGAACCCCGCGATCTCGAGCCGCTTCAGCATTTCCTGAATTATAGCGCATGGAAAAAGCCGCCCACGTTCCCGTGAGCGGCCTTGTTGGCGCAGCGTTCGCTACTCGGTGCCGGTGAAGATGCCGGCGAGCCGGCCGAGGCGTTCGTCGCCGATGAACGTCAGGGCGTACCAGACGCCGAAGGCGATAGACGCCAGGCCCGCCAAGAGCCGTATCCAAATCACCGACCCCAGCCGCAATGCCTGCAGCACCAGGATAGCGCCGAGCGTGAACGCGGCGAGAACGGCGAGCATCATCAGTGCTAACCCGAGCGGGAACCCAGGCACGGCGCCGACGATGGCTGCGGCCAGGATGAGCCCTGCGAAGAGCACTTCAGCTTCAGATTTCCGGGGCACAGCGGCCTCCTTCTCAACGATTCCGAGCGGAATCTTCTAGAATTGATTATACTCAAATAACTCGTAAAGTCAAATCCCTTCATCCTGCGTGCCGCACGGCCGCGCACTACGGAGCGAGCTGTTTTTTCTAACCCGTTAAGGTACTCCAGGGTTGAGAAAGAATTGCTCGCGGAGTCCCTTCGGATCGAGCTTCTATTTTCACCCGCAGGAATTCAGAGGGTCGAAGACATAGAAGCGAGCGAAGCTCACTACGGAGCGAGCGGTTCTTTCTAACCCGTTAAGGTACTCCAGGGTTGAGAAAGAATTGCTCGCGGAGCTACCATCCAGTTGTCTGAAGCGCATTCTGCGCCGCGCTCTGCTCCGCTTCCTGCTTCGACTTCCCTTCCCCTTCCGCCAGCTTCTCATCGCCGAGGAATACGCCTACCGTGAAGTGCTTGTCGTGATCGGGACCGGTCTCGGTCATGGTGCGATAGGTCGGCGTGACGCTGCGCTTCTCCTGCGCCGCCTCCTGGAAATGGGACTTCGCGTCCTGGTACGCGCGCGTCGCGATGACCGCGTCGATCTTCTGGTACAGGTGCCGGGCGACGAACGCTTCCGCGGCGTCGTAGCCTTGGTCGAGATAGACGGCGCCGAGCACCGCCTCGAACGCATTCGCGAGGATGATATCGCGCGCGCGGCCGGTGTCCTTCGACTCTCCCTTCGAAAGGAGGAGCAGGTCGTTGAGGCCGATGGCCTTCGCGGTCTCGGCGAGCGAGACGGTGTTCACGAGCGCGGCGCGGTACGCGGTCAGGTCGCCTTCGGGCTTCGTCGGGAACTTATGGAACAGGAAGTTCGTGACCGTAAGCTCAAGGACCGCGTCGCCGAGGAACTCCAAGCGCTCGTTATGGCTGCCGGCGGTACGGTGCTCGTTCAGATACGAGCGATGCGTCAGCGCCTCGGTCAGGAGATCGAGGTCCTTGAAGGCGAGGCCGAGCCTCTCGGCGGGGGCGGAGAATTCCATACAAATTCGAGCGTATAGCTGATAGCTTGCAGCTTATAGAAAAACTGCGGAAATACCAGGAGCTGGACTGCCTGGGCTAATTCGGGCTCGACGAGCGGTCCAAGAGCTTCTGCACCGCCGCCGTCACTATCGGCAGCATGTCGTCGTAGAAATTGAGGTCGAGAATGTCCGGGAGGCGGAACCATTTCGCGTCATCGAGACCGCCGCTCTTCTTGAGGACCAAGGGCTCGAACGGAGACTCGACGATGAAGAACCATACATGCTTCCTGACCTTCCCCTTCTCCGGATGCGAAGCGACGTACTCGTTCTCGCCGACCTGGTCTTCCACTTTTACGTCCTCGAGACCGAGCTCCTCCTTCACGATGCGCTTCACGCCTTCCTGCGGCGTCGCATCATTCTCGATGTGCCCCTTCGAGAGGGTCCAGCGGCCGAACACGTCGTGCACGAGCGCGAGATAGTACTGGCCTTCGTGCTTCGCGTAGATGATGGCGCCGCCGAGCTTCTCGAGCGGCAGGTCCTCGCGCTTCACCTTGTCCTTCTTGCCGGTCTCGTCCTTGCCCGGTTCGCCGAGTTCCTTGTAGACCGCGCCGAGCACGCCGTTCACGAAGCGTCCGGAGGAATCGCCGCCGAAGACCTTGGCGAGCTCGATGGCCTCGTTGATAGCCACCTTGGCCGGCACCTGCGCCCTATCGGCGAACAGGAGCTCGTAGAGGCCGATGCGCAGGATATTGCGGTCGACCGGCGCGATGCGCTCGAGCGGCCAATCCGGCGCCGCCTTGGTGATGACGAGGTCGAGGTCCTCCTGCTTCGCGAGCACGCCCGCGAGGAGGGTTTCCATGAATGGCTTGTCGGTGTCGTCTCCGCCGAACTCGTCGACGTTGCGCTTCAATATCTCATCGGTCGCCGCAGCATCCGCATGAGTGGTATCCCACTCGAAGAGCGTCTGCAGTACGACGGAACGGGCGAGATGACGGTTGGCCATATGGAAAGAGCGTGAAGTTAGAATAGCACCGATTCAGAACATGAGGCCAGCGAACGGCAATGGCGATGGTGGATAGAGCGGGAGATGAAGTAGGCAGCTGAATGCAAAGAATGCACGACCGAAGGTCGTGCATTCGCGTAGCGACGAGATGCGTCGAGATACGAGGCGCGGGAGGGCGGGACCCGTAGGCGTACTAGCAGTACGACGAAGGGGCCCGTCCGGGCCCCGCAACAAAGTAGATCGGCGTATATCGTCGTTACGCGCCGCCGCCCATGCCGGAACGGGCTTTGGCTTTGCCCTTAGTCATGCGGCCAAGGAGGCCCTGCTTCTTCTCGCGCTCCTCGACCGTGACCTTCTCCGCATGGACCGGCTCCTTCGCGCCTGCGACGGTCGCGAGCTCGTCCTTCTGCTGATTGCGCTCGCGGCGCTTCTTCTCGGTCTTGATCTCCTTCTTGCGCTCCGGGACGATGAGCTTGCCGCGGTACATGCCGGTCGCCTCATCGATGCGATGCGGAAGGCGGAGATTGCCGGATTCCTTATCCTTGACGATAGCGCCCTCGACCAGAGCGTGGTGGCTCCGGCGGTTCTTGGTATGCGAACTGGTGTGGCGCATTCGTACTGACATAGGGCCTACCCTATCATAGGGGTCTGCAAAACGGAAGCTTTTCAGGGGCAGTCAAGCCGTTTGACGTAGATTCTCAATGTGCGAGGGTGGGAATAGCTGCAATCCTAGCGGGACCTAGAGAGGCAGCACGTTCGCCGGGCTCGTACGAGCCCCCACCCTATCGCCCGGTCTTGAAAGGAACGGCGATGAAAGCCAGAACGATCTTTAGTAACGTTTCCAACCTGATTCGGTCGCACCGTTCCCGTGCGACCAGGGAGGGGATACGAAAACGTCGGCCACGGCGCCTTGACCCTGGGTAGCACATCCAGGGACTCGACCCACAGCCTGGGTGCCGGGCCATCGGCACGACCTACCACCGTCCCTCATTCTCGAGCACCGAGCGGCGTTCGAGTGAACGGACACCAGGGCCATGCGAGCATATCGCATGGCCCTGAAACTTTATACATATCGATGTCAAGGACGGACCTTGATGAAGGTCGTTCGGTGCTCGGCGCATGGGCCGAGCGTATCGATGGCCGCATAGTGGGCTTTCGTGCCGTACCCTTTATGGGTCGCGAACCCATATCCCGGATGCGTTGCATCGAGCTCGACCATCCGTACGTCGCGCGTCACCTTCGCTGCGATGGACGCGAGCATGATCGCGGGCACGATGCCGTCGCCGCCGATGACGGTCTCCTGCTCGTACTCGGGTGGCGCCTTGAGCGACCCGTCGAGATACACCTTCCCTTCCTCGGGCTTCGGCAATAATTTTCGCACTCCTTTATAGAGCGCGCTCCGTACCGCGGGCACGATGCCTTCGCCGTCTATCATCGCTGCGCTCGAGAGCTGTACCGACGCGCGCACGTTGCCTGCGCGAATCTCCTCCTGCAGCAGGCGGAATAACGCCGCGCGCTTCTTCTCCGAGAGCTTCTTCGAATCGTTGAGTCCCGGGAACCTCGCTCGGATGTCGTATCCTTCGACGACCGCTATCACGCCGACCGCGACCGGCCCTGCGAGCGGGCCGCGCCCCGCCTCGTCCACTCCTACGATGTAGCGCATCGCTTCATGATACTGCCGCGTCCGCCGTACTGCCTACTCCCTCCCATTCTTGGTATCCTGTAGGCAATGGCCGGCCGCTTCGTTCATCTCCACACCCATTCGCACTACAGCTTCCTCCAGGCGCTCCCGAAGGTGCCGGAGCTCGTGAAGGCGGCTAAAGAGGCCGATATGGGGGCGCTCGGCATCACGGACGCCGGAAACCTGCACGGCGCCATCGAGTTCTATAAGTCCGCGGAGAAGAACGGCATCAAGGCGGTGCTCGGCGTCGACGCGTACCTCTCCGCTGGCTCGCGCTTTGACGCAGCCGCCAACCCGGCCGCAGGCACCCGCACGCGTCTCGTGCTCTTCGCCGAGAACAATACGGGATACGAGAACCTCCTCGCACTCATCACTAAATCCTTCACCGAGGGATACAACGAGCGTCCGCACATGGATCGCGAGCTCCTGCGCGAGCACCACGAAGGCCTCATCGCGCTCGTACCGTCGTTCGCGGGCACGGTCGCGCAGCACCTGAAGGCGGGCGACAAGGAGGGCGCTGCGGCCGCGCTCGCGGAATACGTGAGCATCTTCGGGAAGGACAACGTGTTCCTCGAGATATCGCACCATCCGAAGGTCGAGGGCCACATGAAGCGCATGGACGGCATCCGCGAGATAGCCAAGGAATCGGGCATTCCGCTCGTCGCGCAGCACGACGTGTACTACCTGAAGCCGGACGACCGCGAAGCGACGGAGGTCATGCGCCGCATCGCGCACGGCACGCGAGGCTCGAACGAGGAGGAGGATTTCTCGTTCGTGACGGAAGCGCAGATGCGCGAGTGGTTCAAGGACGTACCGGAAGCGGTAGACGTTTCAGGAACTATCGCCGACCGCTGCAATGTCACGCTTGCGCTCGGCAGCTGGAACTTCCCTGCGGTCGATGTCGAGCCGGGCAAGACGCATGCGGAGATGCTTCGCGAGCGCACGTACGGCGGCCTCTCGCTCCGTGGCATGGAACCTACGTCCGAGGTCGAGCGGCGCATCGAGTACGAGCTGAAGGTCATCATCGACAAGGGCTTCGCTCCGTACTTCCTCGCCGTGTCCGACCTCCTCTCCCACGCGAAGAAGGTCGGTATCCTGACGACGACCCGCGGCTCCGCCGCGGGCTCCCTCGTCTCCTATCTCACCGGCATCACGAACGTCGACCCGCTCGCCTACAAGCTCCCGTTCGAGCGCTTCCTCAATCCTGAACGTCCGAAGGCGCCGGACATCGACATGGACTTCGCCGATAACCGCCGCGACGAGATGATCGCGTACGCGAAGGAGAAGTACGGCGAGGACCACGTCGCGCAGATCGGCACGTTCGGCACGCTCATGGCGCGCGCCGCCGTGCGCGACGTCGCGCGCGCCCTCGGCCACGCGTACCGCACCGGCGACCGCATCGCCAAGCTCATCCCGATGGGCAGCCAGGGCTTCCCCATGACCATCGAGCGCGCGCTCGAGCTCGAGCCGGAGCTGAAGCAGCTCTATACGGAGGACGACGATACCCGCGAGATCATCGACCTCGCCACGCGCATCGAGGGCTGCGTGCGCCATACGGGCGTGCACGCCGCGGGCGTCGTGATATCGCCGACGCCGCTCACGAAGTGGACCCCGCTCCAGACCGACCCTAAGACCGGCAAGCTCATCACGCAGTACGACATGCATGCGGTCGAGGACGCCGGGCTCCTCAAGTTCGACTTCCTCGGCATCAAGAACCTCGCCATCCTCGCCGACGCGGTCGAGCGCGTGAAGGAGACGCGCGGCATCCATATCGACATCGAGAACGTGCCGATAGACGATGCGAAGACGTACGCCATGCTCGCGCGCGGCGAGACGGAAGGCACGTTCCAGCTCAACGGCTCGGGCATGACCCGCTACCTCAAGGAGCTTCAACCGACCTCCATCCATGACATCAACGCCATGGTAGCGCTCTACCGCCCGGGACCGATGGAGACCATCCCGCAATACATCGAGCGCAAGTCGAATCCACGGCTCATCGCCTATATCGACGACCGCATGAAGGACTACCTCGACGCGTCGTACGGCCTCCTCGTATACCAGGACGACGTGCTCCTGACCGCCATCACGCTCGGCGGCTACTCCTGGCTCGAGGCCGACACTCTCCGCAAGGCGATGGGAAAGAAGATCCCGGCGGAGATGGAGGCGCAGAAGGAGAAGCTGCTCAAGGGCTTCAAGGAATACGGGAAGCTCACCGATGCGAAGGCCGAGCGCCTCTGGAAGCTCATCGAGCCGTTCGCCGCCTACGGCTTCAACAAGGCGCACGCTGCCTGCTACGGCAAGGTCGCGTACCAGACCGCGTACATGAAAGCGAACCATCCCGTCGAGTACCTCGCCGCCCTCTACACCGCGGACGCCGGCGACACCGAAGCGATTTCCGTACTGGCGGCCGAGGGCGAGCGCCTCGGCATCCCGCTCCTGCCGCCGGACGTGAACGAGTCAGGCGCCGATTTCACCGTCGCGGGCGATGCGAAGGACACTATCCGATTCGGCCTCACCTCGATAAAGGGCTTCGGCGAGGGCATCGCCCGCGCGCTCATGCAGGAGCGCGAGGCGAACGGGCCATTCACCGATCTCTCGGACTTCCTCTCCCGGCCCGGCCTGCGCGGCCTCAACCGCAAGTCGCTCGAATGCCTCGTCAAATCCGGCGCGCTCGACCGCTTCGGCGAGCGCGCCCACCTGCTGGCGCATATCGAGACGCTCCTCACCTTCCATCGCGACGCGACGGCCGAGGCGCCGCAGGACTCACTTTTCGGGAGCGCGTTCGCGCGTCCGACGCTGCATCTTCCGTCAGCGAATGAAGAGACGAGCCTCTCGGACAAGCTCGCGTGGGAAAAGGATCTCCTCGGCATCTACGTCTCCGGCCACCCGCTCGATGCGCATGAGGCCACGACCGCGAAGGCCGGCACGTCGGTCGCGGCCATACTCGGCGAACCCATGCCCGGCCGCACCGTCATCCTGCCCGTACTCGTCCAGGAAGTGCGCACCGTGCTCACGAAGAAGGGGGACAAGATGGCGTTCATCCGGTTCGAGGACAAGACCTCCTCCATCGAGGCCGTCGCCTTCCCCAAGATATTCAAGGAATTCAGCGACGTGCTTGCGCCCGGCAACTGCGTGCTCATCAAGTCCACCGTGACGGTACGCAACGGCGAGACGAGCCTTTCCATAGAGAACCTGAAGGCGCTGTGATATAACGGGTGCAGCCTGCACCCCTGACCCGAAAGGAGCATCGACCGTGACGCACCAGCCTTCGTCCCCGCTCGAGCCCGAACCGCGCGAACCGGATACCGCTACCCGCCGCGGAACGCTCTTCGTTCCGGACACCGTCTCGATGACGGATGATGCTGCGGAGCCCGGTTCCAGCAGCAGTATGGCGGATCCCGTGCCGGAACGCGTTCCGGTAGACATCACCGGCGGCGCCATGGGCTAACGGACGCGGCAGGCTCCCCTGGAGCCTGCCGCCTTTCTTTTTGTGCTATCCTCTCGATTAATGGCAACGCTCGAAGAAAAGCGCCACACCCTCGCCCACCTGCTCGCTGCGGCAGTCGAAGAGCAGTACCCCCATGCGAAGGCGACCATCGGCCCGGCGGTCGACAACGGCTTCTACTACGACTTCGATTTCTCGGGCGGCGACGCTCCGAAGGAAACCGACCTGGCCCGGCTCCAAGCGACCATGGAGGAGCTGCTTCCCTCCTGGAGCGACATGAGCGGGACGGAAGTCTCCGAGAAGGACGCGCGCGACCGCTACAAGGGCAACGAATTCAAGCTCGAGATAATCGACGGCATCGCCGCTTCCGGCGAGCCCATCACCCTCTATACGGCCGGAACGTTCACCGACCTCTGCCGCGGCGGCCATAGCGAGCACCCGGCGCATGACATCAAGGCGGGTACCTTCGCCCTCGAGCGCATCGCGGGCGCGTATTGGCGCGGCATTGATGCGAACCCGATGCTCACGCGCATCTATGGCCTCGCCTTCGATACGAAGGAGGAGCTCGAGGCGTACCGCGCGCAGCAGGAGGAAGCGCGCGCGCGCGACCATAAGAA
>DATAJW010000027.1:0-2696 GCA_036261925.1 Minisyncoccota bacterium
GGCGCGCAGGCAGGCCTCTGCGGCCCGCAAGAAGGCGCAGAAACGGGCACGCAAGCGCACGCGCCGGAACCGGAAGCGATAGGCGGAGGAAGCTCGTATGACGGCCTTCCCTATCGCGCTGTCGGCGCTCGTCTTCCATGCCGACTGGTACCTGATCCAGCCCCTGCTCCTGCGCACGCATGAAAAAGAGCCGGCGGTGCCGAACCTGCGTACTGTGACCACGCTTCCGCCTAAGGCGAAGGCGAGCCCGCTCCCGCGGAAGCCGCATCGACAGCGGCACCGCGCTGCGCGCGAGAAATGACCCCGGGCCCGGAACTCACGTTCCGGGCCCGTTCTTTGACTTCTGGTCGAAGAAGACCAAGCAAGGCAAGCGCCGACGGAAATAATCAGGGCCCGGAACATGCGTTCCGGGCCCTTTTGGTTTTCTAGCCGAAGCTAGGAAAGAACATGCAGTCTGTGATGCGAATCGACATAGCCGATATGCACGTCCTCGAAGATCTCCCACGACTCGACGACCGCTTTCGCGCGCGTCAGAACATCGCGGTGCCGGGGACGGGTCCCCTTCACCCATTTGCAATCGGCGTGCCCGATGATGAGCGCGGCCTTCGAGCCATTCATCGTATGCTCGAGGTTCGCCCAGAGCCGGAGCGCGCATACCATGCTCTCGAGCAGGCCTTCTTCGAATCGAATGTGCTTGTACCCGGCGAGGATGCCATCCATGCCCGGTTCGGTGATGATATCGATCCGCTCGACCTTCAGCGCCGTTCGCGCTTCAGGCAGGATCAGTTCTAGTCCGCTGTTGGTGTCCGAACAGGCAAAGATGCTGCCGGACGGTCGTTGCTCGGAACTCAAATTCCCCTCCTTGACGCTAAGGCAGCATCGTACCTTAATGCGCTCCTCCCGTCCAGTCCGGTATTGACCGAGAACGCCTTATATCCGAGTATGCGTACAGACCTGTCAGGGAGATCATCATGTTCAACGTGCTTGCATGGACTGTGCGGCTCCTCATGGGGACGCTCGGCATCGTGCTCATCATCGCTATCTTCGCCGAAAGCCTGACGCCCGGTTCCCACCGGCAGCTCGGCGTCACCGATGCCTCGATGCGCCAGTTCCTGTTCTTCGCCGGCGGGTTCGGCTTCCTCTCGTTCTTCGCCTTCAAGGAGCGGATGCGCAACGATTGGTTCACGACGTTCTTCGTCGCTTTCATGACCGCCTATCTGGTCGGCATCATGGTCGCCGGGTTCGGCGTCTCGAGCCGAGGCTTCTTCGCGACGATTGTCCTGAACGCCTGGCTCGCCTTCTCGGCGCTGGCGCTCCTGCTCACGGCCCTCATGAGCGATTGGACGCTGCGCCGGGCTCCTGCCGCCGACGAAGGGGACACGCCGCCAGGCGCCATCGACACCGCCGCGACCGGTTAGCCTACCCGGGCCCGGAACTCACGTTCCGGGCCCTTTTGCTATCTTCTCCCCTCGTGCTACGGTTCGCCCAGAAATCCTAGGGAGACCAGCTATGGCAATGCGCGTTCTTAGTACCCAGGCAGCACTTGAGCTGCTGAAGCTCCGTCCGTCCGTCGTGCATATCCTCGCGCCACGCGAGGTAAAGCTGAAACAGCATGAACTCGCCACCGCGACCCGGAACGCCGAACTGTTCTATGCGCGCACGGGCCAGATCGACCATGGCATGATCCAAGACGTGACCGAGCTCCGTCTGCAGCTCGATACGCTCATCGGCGAGTGGGCTGAGCGACGCGTCGAAGGAGTTATATGAACCTGGGCCCGAAGCTTCGCTTCGGGCCCTCCTTTATGCTTTCTACCTTTATCTTTACCCCCTCCCTTCCTACAGAAGATACCTCGTCCGCAATTCCTTGCGCAACGCCTTATGCTCCGGAACCGCACGCTCCACCAATTTCCAGAACCGCTCCGAATGATTGTGCTCCTTCGTATGGCAGAGCTCATGCACGACGATGTAGTCGGCGAGCGCAGGCGGTAGGAACGCTATCTTGTAGTTGAAGGATAAGTTCCCCGCTGCCGAGCAGCTTCCCCAGCGCGTGCGCTGATTCCTGATGGAAACGAGACCGTACGGGAACCCATAAAGCGAACTGTAGAAAGTAAGACGCTCATGGACGAGCGTTCGTGCAGCCTCGACCGCCTCCTTATATGCCTTCGAGCCGCGCCGCGGCTTCGGGAGCGGAATCGGCAGTTGCCCGCCCGAGTGCCGCAGGAACTTCGCCTGCGTCCGCGCTATCCAATCCTGCTGCTTAGCCACGAATGCCTCCACTTTCTCCCGACTGACCCGTACCGGCTTCGATACCCGCACCCGTCCGTTCGGATACACCGTCACGCTCATGCGCTTCGCGCGCTTCGATTCGTGGAGCTCATATCCGTCCATCCGCCTACTGTACTCCATATCAAGGTCCGTCCTTGATTGCATCGTTATCAAGACGCTATGCTACTAGTACAAATGGCTGCGGCCCCGTCCCGCTCGAAAGAGCGGGACAAACTCGTTATACTTCCCCCATGAAAGCCCCTCCCCGCTACTGGCTCATGAAGACCGAGCCCGAGAGCTACGGCATAGCGCATCTCAAGAAGGACAAGCGGACAGAGTGGACCGGCGTACGCAACTACCTCGCCCGCAACTACATGCGCGAGATGAAGGTCGGCGACCAAGTCCTCTTCTACCACTCGAGTTGCAAGGTT
>DATAJW010000028.1:0-11143 GCA_036261925.1 Minisyncoccota bacterium
AACTTCGGCGACTAGCATCGCGGGCGCATATAAGGAACGCGGGCGCCTTCGGGCGCCCGCGTTCCTTATATAGGTACGGAAGCGCGGAAATGCTATGGTGCGTACCATGAAGAAAGAGGCAGCGAATGCATACGAGGTCATCGTGGTCGGCGGCGGAGCCGCCGGCCTCATGGCGGCCGTGCGTGCTGCCGAGCGCGGCCGAAAGGTCCTCGTCCTCGAGAAGAACCGCCGCGTGGGCGAGAAGCTCGTCATCACGGGCGGCGGACGGTGCAATATCACCAATGCGACCTACGATACGCACGCGCTCCTCGCGAAGTACGGCGACTCTGCCCAAGCGCTCTATTCCCCGTACGCGCAGTTCGGCGTCGCGGAGACCTTCGCGTTCTTCGCGCGGCTCGGGCTGCCGCTCGAGGTGGAAGCGAACGGCCGCGCGTTCCCGCATACGCGCAAGGCGGCCGACGTGCGTCGCGCGCTCATGGCGCGCCTCGACGAGCTTGCGGTCACGGTAAAGACCGGTATGGGCGTCGAGAAGGTCGAGACGGAAGGGAATACGGTCGCGGCGGTGACCGCCGGGGGAGAGAGGTTCCCGGCGGACACGTTCATATTCTCGACCGGCGGCGTATCGCATCCGGAAACCGGGTCAACCGGCGATGGATTCCGCTGGCTGAAGCGAATGGCGCACACCATCGTCCCGCCTACGCCCGGCATCGTGCCGCTGCGGGCGCTCGAATCGTGGATAAAGAAGCTCGCGGGAAAGTCGCTGCCAGGCGCGAAGATAACGTTCTTCGTGGACGGCGCGAAGCGGTTTTCGAAGTCAGGCAAGATCCTCTGCACGCATTTCGGCCTCTCGGGGCCGGTCATACTCAATAGCGCGCAAGAGGTCGGCGACCTCCTGCATGTCGGGACGGTGACGGCTAGCATCGACCTCTTCCCGGCGGAGGACCAGGGCATCCTCGAGCGCCGGCTCCTCGCTCTATTCGATGCGAACAAGAACAAGAACCTCCGCACGGTCCTGAAGGACGTGGTTCCGTCCGGCACGACCGACGTGCTGCTCGAGCTCCTCGCGAGCGGACTCGATAGCGAGAAGAAGGTGCACAGCGTCACGGTCGCCGAGCGCAAGGCACTCGCGCGCGGGCTGAAAGCGCTCCCGGTCACCGTCACCGGCCTCATGGGCTTCGACCGCGCGGTCGTGGCCGATGGCGGCGTACCGCTCACGGAGATCGATACGCGCACCATGCGTTCGCGCATCATGGCGAACCTCTATCTCGTCGGCGACCTGCTCGATATCAGCCGGCCTTCGGGCGGCTACTCGCTGCAGCTGTGCTGGACGACGGGCTACGTCGCGGGCGAGAACGCGTAGAGCACGATAAGCCTTATCAAGAGCCGCGGAATGCGGTAGGGTAGGGATTACTACCGTGCCACAGAAAAAAGCGCCATCAGATACCGCAGGTCCTCGCGATGTGACGGTCAGATTCGAAGAGGTCTCGTTCAATTACGGCCACAACTATCCCATCCTCGACGAGGTGAGCTTCTCGCTGCGTCGCGGCATGAAGGTCACGCTCATGGGCCAGAACGGCGCCGGGAAGAGCACCATCTTCAAGCTCATCACTGACCAGCTTCCCCCGGAGAGCGGGAAGATAGTGAAGCCCCGCGGGCTCACGGTCGCGCTCGCGCACCAGGTCGTCCGTCCGGACGAGCGTACGCTCTCGGTGCGCGCGTTCTTCGAGAGCCGCTTCCCGGAGAAGGTGTACGCCATCGACCCGAAGATAGCGAGCGTGCTCGAGGTCGTGAACCTGGCCGTCGGCAAGGACTTCGATGCGTTCCTCGAGCGCGAGGTCGCCTCGTTCTCCGGCGGTCAGCAGGCGCGCCTCCTGCTCGCCTCGGCGCTCATTCAGGAGCCGGACCTCCTGCTGCTCGACGAGCCGACGAACAATCTCGACCACGCGGGCATCGAGCACCTCACCGCGTTCCTCAAGGCGTACCCGAAGACCTGCCTCGTCATCTCGCACGACGCCGAGTTCCTCAATTCGTTCACTGACGGCGTCCTCTACCTCGACGTGCACACCCGCAAGGTCGAGCAGTACGTCGGCAACTACTACGATCTCCTCAAGGAGATCTCCGCCCGCATCGAGCGCGAGAACCGCAAGAACGCGCAGCTCGCGAAGAAGATACAGGACAACAAGGACAAGGCGAACTTCTTCGCGCAGAAAGGCGGCAAGATGCGCCTCGTCGCGAAGAAGATGCGCGAGGAGGTCGAGGAGATGGAGGAAGAGAAAGTGGACGTGCGCAAGGAGGACCGCACCATACGCCCGTTCGCCATTCCCGCGCAGCCGGAGATCACCGGCGAGTTCCTCTCCATCACCTCGCTCACCGTCATGGACCCGAAGAAGCATGAGCCGGTGAAGAAGGCGGCGAGCATATCGCTCAAGAAGAAGAACCACCTCCATCTCAAGGGGCCCAACGGCATCGGCAAGACGACGCTGCTCGAATCCATCGCGACCGGGACCGCGGAAGGCGCCGCAATCGCGCCGGGCGTCCGCGTCGGCTACTATCGCCAGGACTTCGGCGCGCTCAATTTCGAGGAGACGGTGCGCGAGTCGCTCCTCTCCGCGATGGAGAAGCCGAACGAGGAGCGCATGCGCGCGACCGCCGCGGGCTTCCTCCTCACTTCGGAGAACATCGGCAAGAAGATAGGCTCGCTCTCGGAAGGGCAGAAGGGGCTCGTCGCGTTCGCGCGCCTCGTGCTCCAGGCGCCGGGCCTCCTCATCCTCGACGAGCCGACGAACCACATCAACTTCCGCCATATCCCGGTCATCGCGAATGCGCTGGACCAGTACGAGGGCGCGATGGTGCTCGTCTCGCACGTGCCGGAGTTCGTGAAGGAGATACGCATCGACGAGGTGCTCGACCTCACGCCCTAGCCTATGGCGGCCTCGTGGACGGTGTACCTCCTCGAATGCGCTGACGGCACCTACTACATCGGCTCGACCACCGACCTGGCGCGCCGCCTCAAGGAGCATAACGGCCCGAACGGCGCCAAGTACACGAAGGCACGGCAGCCCGTCGTCGTCCGCTATGCGGAACAGGCTCCTGACCGTAGCAGCGCGCAGGCGCGGGAAGCCGCGCTCAAGAAGCTCTCGCGGGCAGAGAAGCGCGCGCTCATGGAAGCGTCATGAACGTCTGATACAGTAATGCCCATATGACTACCAAAGCTATCGCGGCGCTCGTCGCCCTCATCGTGCTCGCGTGCGTCGGCTACCTTTTCTATAGCCACTACCAGAGCAGCCGCGAACCGCTTACCGAAGAGGAGCAGGAAGAGCGCATGGACGAATTGCCGCCGGTGAACGACCGGTCGGTGCTCGTGAGCGAGAGCAGCGGGGAAGACCGTACCGTCCGCGGCACCATCACCGCCGTCGATACCGAAGGCGCGATGGTCGACGGGCCGGTGCTCATCGAGCTCCGGACCGACGGGGGCGAGGCTGTAGCCATCGCCGTCCCTTCGATGGGCCTGCCGCTGTGCGCGGCGTCGGCATCCATAGCCGACGCGTTCGCGCTTGCGGTCGGCCAGGAGATAGAGGCGCGCGGAAGCGTAGGGACCGAGGGCCGCGTCGTGCCGTGCGAATCGAGCGGCCATTACCTGCGCGTCGTCGACTCGCCAAGAGGACAGATATAAGAAAGAGCCGCTCGCAGGGCGAGCGGCTCATCGTGAAGGTACTTAGGGGATCTACTTGTTCCCGAGCTCGAGGAGCTCGCGGAGCGCGTGCTGCGCATACAGATCGGTGAACGACGCTTTCGTGCCGCCGCGCGGGTCGAGGATGGTGATGATGCCATCCTTGGCCGCGACCGCATTCACCCAGTGCTGCAGGATGCCGCGCCGGGGGTCGCTCACCTTGAGGAGCACGTGGTTGCGTGCGAGGAGCGCTTCCGCCACCTTCTCGACCGTGAGGGCCGAGAAGCTCGCGCGTTCCCGCTTCACGATGCCGAGCTCGGGGAAGCGCTCCGCGATCTTCTGCGTGAGCAGGCGTCCCCTCGGATCGATGAGCTTTTCGCGCTTGAAGAGCGCGAGGGCGTCATTCGGATCCGTGGCATAGCCGGCCTCGATGAGCGCCGGAACGTAGCTCATGAACATGCACCCCTGCTTGCAGACGGTGCCGTTCCCGATGCGTTCGTTCCCCCAGCGCGGATCGCACTGGGCGAGCGCCGCAGCGGAATCCTCCTCCATCGCGAGCGCGACGTATTCGTCGAGCGTGAATTGCGGCGTCGTGGGCGGGGAAGCGGACTCTTGTGCGTGAGCCGTCGCCGCTCCGAAAAGCAGAAACGCGCACAGCGCGCCAAGAAAACGCATAGCGTACTCCTTTATTCGATTGATAGGTTCCCGACTCTCTATGTATTATCACACTATATATACAATGTCAAGTATCGGGCTGCGGCCATCCCCGCGCCGTGCTTCGGGCCGGGAGCGGGCGGTGTATAATCGAATCATATGCTATTCGGACTCATCGGGCCGTTCGAGCTGCAGTTCATCGTCACCTCGCTGCTCGCCGTCATCCTCGGCTTCGCGCTCGGCGCCGAGCGCGAGGTGCGCGGGAAGGACGCAGGCATCAGCACGCACGTACTCGTGATAGCCGGTGCCATGCTCTTCACGCTCATGTCGAGGTCGGTCGATCCGGCATCGACGTCGCGCATCGCGGCGCAGATCGTCTCGGGCATCGGCTTCCTCGGCGCCGGGCTCATCCTCAAGGAGGGGGCGAGCGTGAAGAACCTCACGACCGCCGCGAGCCTGTGGTTCGCCGGCGCCATCGGCATGGCGCTCGGCTTCGGCTACTACGCCGTCGCCATCATCGCGAGCGTCGTCGGCATACTCGCGCCGCGCATCCCGCATATCAACCGCAGGCATGGAGAATCCTGATACCGCTATGCACGATCGCCCGCACCCGTTCAGGACCTTCGCCATACTTTCAGCGGCGCTCATCGCGGCTGCGGTCCTCGCCTATGTGGCGCATGCCTACCTCGCCATCCCGCGCGCGACGCCAGCGCCCGCGGATACGCACGTCCTTGAGACGCCGGCAACGACGCTGCCCGACGACGGGCTCATCGCGCCGCTCGCGACCGTGGAGTACGGCTGCGCCGAGGGCAGGGCGTTCACTGCGCGCGTCGAGGTCCGTCCCGAAAGCCCCGGCAATGCCGAAGTCGTCCTCGAGGACGGCAGCACGCTTCTGCTGGCGCAGACCCGTTCCGCGTCGGGCGCCCGGTACGCGAACAGCGATGAGTCCTTCGTCTTCTGGACCAAGGGGAATACAGCGTTCATCGAGAAGGACGGCCAGATGGCCTATGCCGACTGCGTCGCACAGGGGACGGAGTAGGGACGTGCATAACGGCGGCACGGCCAGGTAGCGATGCTACCCTGGAGGGGTAGCCACTAACCCCGTCCTCCGTCATGGAACTATTCCTCGCCAAGCTGTTCGGCATCTATTTCATCATCATCGGCGCGGTCGTCCTCTTCCGCCGCAAGGCGGTCATGCCGACCGTGCGCGACCTGTTCAGCAACCGCGCGCTTCTCCTGGTGATCGCCGTCGTCGAGATAGCCGCCGGCCTCGCGCTCGTGCTCGCGTATCCGGTCGTCCTGTCGCTCGACTTCACGGGCGTGCTCTCGCTTGTCGGCTACATGATGGTCGTGGAGGGCGTCATCTATCTCGGCGCGTCGACGAAATTCGTGAAGAAGGTCGCCGGAACCTTCAATCGGCCGTTCTTCTACATCGCCGGCGGCATCCTCGCCATCATCGCCGGCATCTACCTCGCGGGCATCGGGTTCGGCGCATTCTAGCGGTAAGAACGCATGCGCACCGGCGTCTACAGGAACATGAAAACACTCCGCATCCTCGCTCTTTCCGTGCCGCTGCTGTTCCTTCCCGGCCTTGCCTTTGCGCAGGGGACCGGCGTTGCCTGCACTATGCAGTACGCGCCCGTCTGCGGCGCGCAGCAGGTACAATGCGTCGCCGCG
This sequence comes from Minisyncoccota bacterium, assembly GCA_036261925.1. Taxonomy (GTDB): domain Bacteria; phylum Patescibacteriota; class Minisyncoccia; order Phycocordibacterales; family Phycocordibacteraceae; genus C7867-001. Next base: position 6,002 of record DATAJW010000028.1, read on the forward strand.
CCCTGCTATCCGGTCTATCATACGTACGGCAATGCTTGCGTGCTCGGCGCGGAAGGCGGTACCTTCATCCACGATGGGGAATGCACCGCGGACGAGACCGGTCCGGTCGTCCCGATGGAAGGGAACATGAACGATTCCGACGTGCCGCTCGATACTCCGGTCGTCGTTGATACCGACGATGGCGAGCTCACGCCGGTCACGGAGCCCGCGCGCGATATCGATGCGGACATCGGGTTCTTCCAGGGCATCATCGACCGTATCCTCTCCTGGCTCAATTGGTTCTAGGTACGCGATACCGCAGACCACTTAGGCGTCGTTAGCGGTTTGACCGACGGGAACAGAGTATATACTATAAGCACGATTCGGGATTTTCCCGCGACCTTCCGTAAGGAAGGAACATTACGAAAGGAGGCGGCCAAACGCCTCTTTTGCGTTTCTAGAATCCTCTCATCCATCGGAAGTAATGAGTAATGGGGTCGATCTAACCAGGAGGCTAATTGAATTTCAGTATTTTCGAGCCGATTTCCTGCAGGAGCGATTCGTAACGGGTGTCGTTCAAGTTCCGCTTGTAGTTAATGCGATGCACGACGACCTGGTACGACTTAGGTACCCGTCCTTTGATGTCGATGAGCACGCGGAAGCTTGCGGTCATGCCGGCAGGAATCTTCGTATAGACGATGGTGCCGACGGTAATCTGCGCGATGCCGTCGCCCTGGGCGGAGACGTCGGCCTTCACGATGGCGCCCTCGGCCGTTCCTTCTATCCGGTAGACGAAGCCGGTCGGCTTCTTGCTCGATGCGATGGATGTGGGAACGTATATCGTCTGGTTCATCGCGGTCATATCTATACGCATGAAGAATGTCCCGATTCCCGTATCGGGCGCCCGCGGGATACGTATCCGGGTGAAGCGCGCGGACTTCTTGGATACGCTGATGAGCATGATGGGCAGCTCTACCTGTTGCTGCGGATTGGGGGTCATGGGGCTCCGGGATGGACCGGCATGGTGCGACTATGCCATTCCTTGCCTAAGGGAAAACTAAGGAAAAGATAAAGGAAATCTGAAAAACAGTTCTCCTTGCGCGGCGTTTGCTATACTTCCTGCATGAAAAAGGAACACATCATCGGTATTATCGTGCTCGCAGCCATCGCGCTCGTCGTGCTCGCGTTCACCCCGCCGCCTGCGCCGCGCCAAAGCGCTGCCACGGGAGGGGAGGGAAAGCTCGACGGCAACCCGACCGACTTCTCGGCCGGCGGACGCCTCTCGTTTGCGGAGGGCTCGGTGCTCATATTCGCGTACCAGGAGGCCGACGGCACGGGCATCGCCGCGCCCCTTACGTTCGACGGCCTCTCGGCCTGCACGGACATCGGCGGCTCGGTACCCTGCCTCGCGCTCGATGTCGGCACGGATATCCCGCTCGACGGGCAGCGCGCCATCGTGGAGGGCCTCCGCAAGGAGAGCGGCATCCTCGTGCGCAAGATCATGCTCCTTCCCGAGGATGCAGAGGCTATCGTTCCCGGGACCGGGCATACGTTCCTGACCTGGGCGCAGGCGACGGAGTTCATCCGCTCGTGCGGGCCGGCGCAGGTCACGCAGACCCGCATGCTCGACGTCTTCCTGGAGTTCGCGGATGGGTCAAGGCTGCGCGCGGTCGAACCCGCGTTCGGTGCGGTAGAGACGCCGCTCGCGGAGGCTGCAGCGGGCTGCGGCACTATCCCGTTCGTATCCGAGTAGCCGTATGCGTTGGGTCATACTCGCATTCGTCATAGCAGTTCTCGGTGTGGTCGCATTCTTCCTCGTGCCGAACGAAGCGGCGGCACCGCACGAATCGGCCGAGGTGCCTGCCGCGCCTGCCCAGATGCAGGGCGACCCGGGCACGGCGGCCGAAGCCTACGTGCGCGCGAACATCGGGCAGCTCTCGCCGACGCCCCCGGTTCTCGGCGGAACGTTCTACGTGACCGAAATCGAGGCCGAGAACGGCGCGGGCACGGTCGCGTACGAGGACGGCCATGTCGCGTTCACCGCGGACTTCGCGTACGCGCTCACGGACAAGGGCATCTCGATCAGCTCGTTCGTCATCCGTCCGTAGCGCGTCCGGTATGACCCTGCTCCATAAGGCCCTCATCGTCCTTAGCATCCTGCTGGCCGCGCTCCTCATCGGGGCAGGCTACCTGTTCCTGCGCGAGACGCAGCCGCTCCTGCCTGCCCTCGCGCGCTACGAGAACCCGGCATACGGCATCGCGTTCAGCTATCCCGAGACGTACGTCCTCTCCGAAGCCGAGCGCGGCAATGGCGCTCGCGGCCACTACGCCATCACGCTGACGGCGAAGGCGGATGGCCCCGCTCCCGAGAATGGGGAAGGACCGACGGCGATAACGGTGGATATCTACCAGAACAATCTTGACCGGTACTCGCTCATCGAGTGGGTATCGGGCACGGACATCGCGAACTACAAGCTCTCGGACGGGTCGTTCAAGGAGCGGACCATCGGCGGCGAGCGCGCGCTCACGGATGAGTGGTCGGGCCTGTACGAAGGCAAGACGACGACGTTCCTGCATGAGGCGAGCGCGGTCGCCGTCACGGCGACGTACCTGACTCCCCGGGACCCGATACTCGACGACTACGAGCGCGTCCTCGCATCCTTCGAGCTCGCGCCGCTTCCGCCCATCACCGCCGAGCGCGCGATCGAATTCGCGCAGGGAAGCGCGCCGGAGTGGGCGGCGTATCCCGCGGACAGCCTGCCGCCCAAGACTATCGAGACGGCGCCCGCGGAGGACGGTTGGTACGTGATGTTCGTCACCCGCGGCAGCGGCGTACCGGGCATCCTCGAAGCGACGTGCTTCAAGGTGACGCATACGCTCTTCCTCACCCGCATCGGCGATTTCTCCGCCGGCGGCCTCCTCGCGCCGGAAGCGCTCGATCCGGCCTTCTGCCAGCCCGCTAATTAAGGAACAAGAGGCCGAGCTGGAGGGCGGTCGCGTACGCGCTCCAGAGGAGGTATGGCACGAGCAGCCAGAACACGAGCCGCGCATCGCGCCAGGCGACCGCGACGAGCGGGACGAGGGTACCGAATACGACGAGTATATGGAGCGCGTTCGCGGCATTGCTCGCAAGCGCGAGCACCGTCGGCGAGAACGTCAGGTTCGCGGCTATGTTCGCCGCGAACAGCAGGACGAAGAGGGAAGAGACCCGCTTCTTACGCCAGAGAAATAGCGTTAGCGCAAACGCGATGGCGATGAGAGGATATACGCAGCCCCAGGCGATACCGAACAGCCAGGCCGGCGGCGCGAAGAAGGGCTTCTCGAGGGAAGCGTACCAATCGCGGTACGCCACCCCCGCCTCCGCGCCGAACTGATGCGTAAGCCAGTAGAGGTAGGTCATAGAAGCAATGATAGCGCGTCTTCATTAAAGATTAAGAGCCGTTAGCCGACACTAGTGTCCGTATGTCCCTATCCCGCAATACCATCATCGTGCTTTCCATACTCGTCCTCTTCCTCATCGGCGCGGCCATCGCGCTCGTGCGCCTGGGCTATCTCGGGGAACGGGAAGCGGTGACCGAATACCGCAGCAGCGAGTACGCATTCTCGTACCCGGTCAAGTACGACCTGAAGGAGTACCGCGACGGCTCCACGGCGATCGGCATCGGGAGCGGCGACGGATTCGATTCGACCGTCGCGGTATCGGTGGTCGAGAGCGAGGAGTCCGCGATCACGACGCCCTTCGATACCATCGAAGCGTTCCTCACCAGCCAGGCGAAGCTGCTGTGCGCTGCGGACGGCCCGGGCGAGAGCCTCTCCTGCAGCACGGTCGAGAGCGTGACGCCGTTCACGAACGAGCAGGGCGTCTTCGCGTTCGAGCTCTATCTCACGCTCGACCATACCGTGCTCGGCGGAGAGACGACGAGCACGACGTTCGGTCCGGTGTTCGCGTTCCCGATAAGCCCGAACGGCGATGATGCGTACGCCGGCATCCTCGTGTACCCGCCATTGACCGCCTTCGCGCTCGACGAGGCGCCGGGCGACGTCGCCCGCCGCATCGCCGCATCGCTGACGCGCGTGCGCTAGGAATCCCCATCCCCATAGAGTCCGCACGGCACGCGGGCTACAATTATCGCGTATCCCACTAATCCATATACATGCGTACACTCAATCTTGGTAGCAATAGCGCGATGGTTGCCTTCGCCCCCTTCGCCCTCCGTATCGCCGTCGGTCTCGTCTTCGTCATGCACGGCTGGATGAAGCTCCAGGGCGGCCTCCCGGGCGTCACCGGCATGCTCGGCGGCATCGGCTTCCCGATGCCCGAAGCGTTCGCGGTGCTGCTCATCGCGGCGGAGCTCGCTGGCGGCATCCTCCTCATCCTCGGCGCGTTCACGACCTGGGCAGCGCTCGTGCTCACGGTCGTCTCGTTCATCGCGCTCGTCACGGTGCATATCGCGAACGGCTTCTTCGTGAACCAGGGCGGATACGAGTTCATATTGCTCATACTGGCAGTGTGCATCTCGCTCATGGTTACGGGGGCGGGCAAGTGGTCGGTAGATAGCTTGCTGGACAAGTAATCACTCGCTGTCCTTTCCCAACCCTCTAAATTCCTACGGGTTGGAAAGAACAGCTCGCTCCGTTTTTCCAGCAAAGAGGAGGGGGTGAGTGGGGAGGTCGAAGTAATTCCGCTCGCAGCGACTGATTAGAGACCCGCATAATTTCCTGCTGGAAATTTGCTCTCGCTCGCCTACCCGGCTGCGCACGGTCTGCCATCGGCCGTTGCTCGTTCCGTCCTTTCAACAGGGGAGAGGATGGGAGGAGTCGCTCGCTGTCCTTTCCCAACTCTCTGAATTCCTACGGGTTAGAAAGAAGGCTTCGCTCCTCCTTCTTGAGCAGGGAGGGGAGAGGCAAGAAAGCCCGGCCGGAGGCCGGGCTTTCTTGCATTTCTGCATACTGCTTACTACCCACTGCTTACTTCCCCTAGTACACGTCGCCGAGGACGGGGAGAGAGAAGAGCTTGAGGCGACGCTTGCCCGTAAACAGCGAGCGCGGGCGGTATTTCGATACGCTTCCCATCCCGTCTCCCTTGGCGGAAACCGCGCGCGCGGCGATGGAGCGCGCGCTTGAGCCGAGGTATAGGGCGTCACGTCCGTACTTCTCGGTGAG
>DATAJW010000029.1:0-11101 GCA_036261925.1 Minisyncoccota bacterium
ATCGCCGGTCGAATCCTCTGCCTCTATCGCTCCGTCCTCGGCCGAGATGGTCCAGCGGTCGCCGTCATGCGCGTTGTTGCTGACCTCTACCTCGACCGTAAGCTCCGCTTCATCATTTTCGCGAACGATATAATCGAGGCCCGTGAAGCGGAATACATACGGTTCGTCATCGTTCTCAAGCCAATCATCCTCGTCGGACACGTCTTCACGCGCGATGCGGTGGCCATCGGCGTCATAGAGCGTCACTTCCGTGAATGCGTTCCAGGGCTCATCCTCGCCGTTGCCGCTCGCGGCCATGAACGAGAGGTCGAGCCGGTTGACGCGGACGTCGCCATCCTCGACGCCGAAGGTGAGCACGGCGACTTCGCCGTTTCCGCCTATCTCGACCTCATCGTCGTCGCCTTCCTCAAGGCGCACGCCACCGAGTAACGCTTCGCCGCCCGAGAGATTGTCGTTATCATCGTCCTCATCTTTATCGTCGTCGCCATTCGATGGCGGCGGGACAACAACGAGCTTCGCGTTCACGCTCGTGCGCGTCAGCGGACCGAAGTAGCCGGCTGTGGGCGCGATAGCGTTCGCCGACTGGTAGGCGGCGACCGCCGCACGCGTCTGCACGCCGAAGTAGCCGGTCGCTCCTGCGGGGATGGCGTGGCCCCTGCTTATCAAGAACTGCTGGAGCCTCGTGACGTCCGCGCCCGACGACCCGATAGTCAGGTCGCGCGTGAAGGATGTTCCGCCCTGTAACGCGTTCAATTGCGCCTGGAGCCGCTCGACTTGAGCAAGGAGCGCATTTATCTGCGCCTGGATGCTTGGCGACTGCGCGCCCGCCTGCGGCGTGAACGCCGCGAAGGACATGGCGATGAGGCCGAGGCCAGCCACGATTGCGGCTATCTTAGCTACGGTTTGCATGGGTAGTACGTTCATAAGTCCTGGTATGCCGTTAATTCTAGTATGCAGCGCCCCTGCCAGCGAGGGTATGGCCCTTGCTGCAAGTAAACGCTACCCACTATTAATCCTCGATGAAGGCCCGGTCGGTCTGGTACTTATGCACGGGAAGGAGCTTCCATGCCTTCTCCGCCGGGATCGGCTTGTTCGCATACTCGAGCGTGAGCAGCCGCAAGCGGAAGTCATCACCCTCGTCTATCGGCAACGGATCGAACTTCACCGTGAGCGAGAGGTTCGCGGTGTCGCCCTTCCGTATCACGAAGTAGTCCCCGCTCCGCTTCGCGGTCGAGTCGATGGCGAGCGAGACGCCCGTGCTCTTCGTCACCTTCCGTCCGTGTCCGTCCCGTATCTCGTACGTGAATGCCTCGTAGGGGTCCACGGAAATGTATGTGGTGCGCTTGAGCGACTCGACCTCGATGCTGGACCGAAAGAGCGCGTAGTCGTTGTGCGCCCCCGCCACATAGACCGGAAGCGCCGAGGTCGACTCCTCCGTCTCCGCCTGCTTGAGCGCCGCGAGCTTCTCTTGCAGCGTGGCGAGCTGGGCTTCCAGATTCTCGAGGGTCTCCGCCTTCGCGACCGGCGCGGCAAGGCCCCAGGCCGAGAACGCGACGCCGAGGCTTACGACGCCGGATATCGCACGGATGGATAGATGGTTCGATTTCATGAGTACATGATAACGCAAAAGCCCCCGCACGTATGCGGGGGCTTTTGCTACTCACGTTAGCTAAGCATTTGAGAGCGTACTCTCAAGCGGCTTAGTTAGCGATGAAGGTGAAGCCAGTCTCGTACTCGTTGGCCGGGGTTGCCGTCCAGTTCTGAGTAGTGGCGTAGTCAGCCTCATCGTTGAACACGATGGTGAGAAGCTGGAGACGGTAGTCGTAACCACCTGCTGCCGGCGTGAGGGTTACCTTGAAGGTGAACTCCTCAGTGTCGCCCTCATCGATGCGGTAGAAACCGTTCTCGATGCTTGCGTCAGACGATACGGTCGCGGAGCGGGTACCGGTCGACGTTGCTGCACCGGTCGAATCCTCGATCTGGTAGGTGAACGCCGAGCTGGTCGAGGAGATGAATGCATCCTCCTCGAACGCGGTGATAGCTACCGTTACCTCGAACTCGCCGTAGTCAGCAGCAGACTGAACTGAAGTCGACTTAGCGGAGAACTCGTCCTTGTCCATGTTGTCAACGGTGATGCCCGAAGCCTGGAGGGTGTGGGTATCGCCCGTTGCGGAACCGGTGCTCGAGAGGTCATCAGCACCTTCACCCTCGAACGCGCCGTTGAGCGCGCGAACGCGGATGGTCTCGGTGCCGTCACCGTCGAAGTTGCCGCCGGTTGCCTTGAACTGAGCGCGAACCTCGACGGTCACGCGGTCACCAGCATCAACCGTGACGTCGCCGTCAATGTCGAAGGTGGTGGAAGCCGTGGTGTTGCCGCCGTTTGGCGTGCCGTATGCCCAGTCGTCGATGGTCGTGCCGTCGATAACGAGCTCGAGGTCGTTGACGACTTCGTTCACGTCAGCGCCGACCGTGGTGAGCTCGAGGCTTGCGCTATCGAGCTCGATATCGCCACCATCCTCATCGGCCTCAAGGTCGAATGCGAAGATGGTGTACCAATCGGAGCGACGGTCATCGACCTGAAGGGTCGTCGAGTCAGGGTCCTCGGTCGAGCTGCGGACCTTGAGCTCATCGTCAGCACCTTCCTCGACGAGGTCGAAGGAGATGTCATCAGAACCAGAGTCGGTGTACTGCTGGATGCCCTCACCGTCGGTGCCGCGAACGCCGTTGTTCTCAACAGAGAGAACCCAGGTGTCGCTAGCATCATCGAGAACACCATCCTGTGCCTCTACCTCAACGATGATCACTGCGGTGTCGCCTTCGCGAACTACGTAATCAAGGTTGGTGAAGCGGAAGGTGTAGATAGGACCATCCTCGTCGAGCCAGTCATCCTCATCGGAGACGTCCTCAGAAGCGAGCTCATCGCCGTCCTCGTTGAGAAGGGTGATGGTGTCGAATGCCTCCCAAGGCTCGTCCTCATCGGTACCATCGCTGGTGAGCTCGAAGGAGAGGTCGAGACGATCGATGTTGATGTCAGCATCGTCGACGTCGAACTCGAGTTCAGCAACCTGTGCGGTGCCGCCCTCCTCTACCTCGTCCTCCTCGCCATCGCGGAACTCAACGTCGCCGAGGGAAGCCTCGCCGCCCTTAAGGTCGTTCGAGCCGGTACCAGTGCCGGTGCCCGTACCCGTACCGGTGCCTGCCGTAGCGTTCACCTTAGCGCGAGTGATAGGACCGAAGTAGCCAGCTGCCGGCGCGATGCCGTTAGCTGCCTGGTACGCAGCGAGAGCTGCCTGGGTCTGTGTACCGAAGTATCCGGTAGCACCCGCTGGGATCGTGTGACCCTTAGCGATGAGCCAGTTCTGAAGAGCGGTGACATCAGCACCGGTAGAACCGATGGTGAGGTCGCGCGTGAAGGTAACGGAAGCCGTTGCCGTCGTGCTGCCACCCTGGAGTGCTGCGATCTGTGCGAGAAGCGCGGTGATCTGAGCCTGAAGGTCGTCTGCCGTCTGCGCCTTTACCGCTGGGGTGAAGGTTGCGAACGACATAGCGACGAGGCCGAGACCTGCGACAACCGCTGCGATGCGAGCAACAGTGTTGTTGTTTGCAATTTGCATGGTAATGCGTGTGTAACTAATTTGAGAGATACGTATGCAACGCGATTAGTAATAAGTGCATCGCATACGCATCCGTATCTGTCTTGGTAATTGTGCGTGCCATCGGTATCGCTACCGATGGTCCGCGGCTTTGTTTCCTTCACTACCCGACGGGGCGCCGTATCGACGTGCGTCCCATCGGCTAGCTGGTAAAGGTTCGTCATTCATCCTGAATTCATCCGTGATCTGTCCGTGCTGCCTGCGTTCCGAACCGTCCTTACATGAAGACGGCCTCACCCGCGGCTTCTTACGCCGCGAGCGTTGTAATCCCTATTCTTTTTTCAAGGATTCACTCGTTCAGGAATGCGCACCAGCTCGTTCCGGTATGTGGGTCAGTATACCGAGCCGATGACGCAAAACCCTTGTTTTTGAATGTGGATAACCACCAAGGAATAAACGCAAAAGAGGCCGTCCGCCGAGTGGCGGTGGCCGTTCCTATCCGTTGATGCCCTGGATACCCACCCCTGTACAATAGGCCCTATATCGCGAAAAGTCAATGATTACCTAGCCAGCAAGCGCGTAGGTGGTCCAGCGGCGCTCCCCTTCCCGGGTTACGGTGCCGGCGCTCACGAGCGCAGCCAACTCGCGCTGGATGGTCTTCTCGCTGACGTCGCGTATGACGGTCGAGATATCCTTTATATAGGAAGGACCCTTCTCCTTGAGCACGCTGATGATGGCATCACGCCGAGCGTTCCTTCCGGACGTATCGGACATTGCGTGTCCGATATTTTGTCCGTTATCGGACGGGCTCCCGCCGAGGGCGCCATGGGCGACCGCGGTCGTCGTGGCCGGACGATTCCCTGCCGCCTGCGGACGCGCGCTGTCCTGGCTCGCGCGGGCGAGCGCAGCGAGCGTCGGCGACTCGTCGAGGGCGAGCCGCGGCTCCTCGTAGAGCGCGACCTCTTCGAGGAGGTGGTGCGCCTCACGGGCGATGAAGTCGGCATTCATCGGGGAGAGGATACCGCCCGAGCGCGCGATGGAGAGGATGCTCGAGAGCGAGAGCAGCTCGCGCGAGAGCGCCTGCCTCGCCGCTACTGGCGGCAGGGTCGCGCCATCGACGAGACCGACCGCGATGAGATCGAGCTTCTCGCGGAGCGCGGCGGAATTGCGGAAGCCCGGCGCGATGAGGTGGATGGCTTTCGCAAGGCGCTCGGCCTTCTTGTAGATGTATACGCGACGTATGTCTTTATCGAATACATTAGAGAATATACCTTTATCTAGGACAAATGTATCAAGTTGCGAAGACTGTGGGCTTGGCTTCGCCTTGCTCGAATCCCGACTATGTCCTTTATCTTGCATGCGTATCGTGTCTTAGACGTTACGGACAAGTATACCCGTACACTGACTTCAAGCAACCTTCCGGTGTCCGTAACAGTGGCCGGAATGGATGCGACCTCGAGTTCTGGTGCACGCGCTTTGGCGGAAGTTTAGTGCGCGGGTATGCCCGCCTCCTATTTTGCTTGAACGCTATCCCCACCCCAGGTGATAGAATGAGGAAAATGCCCCGACGCAAGAAGAAGAAAGAGGAGGATTCGAAGAAGGTTGCACGCGTCGCGAGCGGCATCGCGCTTATCGCGTTCGGCCTCATCTTCGGGCTCTCCTCGTTCGGGCTCGCCGGGCTCGCGGGCCAGGCGCTCTTCGCCTGGAGCTTCGGGCTCATCGGCATCGGCAGCTTCCTGCTTCCGGTGCTCATGATACTCATCGGGCTCGCGGTGATGCTCGAGCGCTCCTTCGTAGAGCCCCTGACGGCAGCGGGCGCTGCGCTCATCGTGGTCGCGACGGTAGTGCTGTTCGGCATCGGCTCCGAGGCGCTCGGCGGATACGCCGGGCATCTCGCGGGAGTCGCCGCGACGCAATTCTTCGGGTTCTGGGGAGCGCTCATCCTCCTCCTCGCGGTCGCAGTCGTCGGCCTCGCGCTGGCGACCGACCTGCGCGCGCTGCTCGCCTCGCTCACCTCCCTCTTCGGGTCGGCCAAGGAGAGCATGAGCGGCCTCAAGGTTCCGGCGCTCGGCACGTCCAGGAAGGGGGGCGAGGAAGAAGAGGATACGGAGGACGAGGAAGAATCGGATGCGACCGAGACCGAAGAGGAGACGCGCGCAGCGAAACCCGACCGTGAGCCGGTCGTCACCATGTTCAACAACCGCGACGAGGCCGCTCCGGCGAGCGAGGTCGCTATCCCGAACTTCGACGCCGAGTACCAGGCCCCCCCGCTCTCATTGCTTGGGGAGGACAAGGGTAAGCCAGGGGTCGGTGACATAAAAGCGAACGCGAACATCATCAAGCGCACCTTCCAGAACTTCGGTATTTCGGTAGAGATGGACGAGGTGTCGGTAGGCCCGACCGTGACCCGCTACGCCATCAAGCCTGCCGAGGGCGTCAGGCTCCAGAAGATCATCACCCTCCAGCAGAACCTGGAGCTCGCACTCGCCGCGCATCCCGTCCGCATCGAGGCGCCTATCCCAGGCAAGTCGCTGGTGGGCATCGAGGTGCCGAATGCGTCGAAGGCGACGGTCGGCCTCGGCGGCGTCATCGCCGCGCCGGAATGGAGCGCTTCGAAGAAGCCGCTCCTCGCCGCCATCGGCCGCGATATCACCGGCACGCCGCACTACGTGAACGCGGCGAAGATGCCGCACGGCCTCATCGCCGGCGCCACGGGCTCCGGTAAATCGGTCGCGATACACGCGGTCATCACTTCCCTGCTCTACCGGAACGGCCCGAACCAGCTTCGCTTCATCATGGTGGACCCGAAGCGCGTCGAGCTCACGCTCTATAACGGCATCCCGCACCTTCTCACCCCGGTCATCACCGACCCGAAGAAGGCGATATTCGCCCTCAAATGGGCCGCCAAGGAAATGGACCGCCGCTACAACATCCTCGAGGAACGCCAGGTCCGCGATATCGACTCCTACCACTCGACCGTGCTCGAGCCCGCGAAAAAGCGCGGCCTGAAGGAGCTCCCCGAAGCGATGCCGTACATCGTCATCGTCGTCGACGAGCTCGCGGACATCATGCAGACGTACCCGCGCGAGCTCGAGGCGGGCATCGTGCGCCTCGCGCAGATGTCGCGCGCGGTCGGCATCCACCTCGTGCTCTCGACCCAGCGCCCATCGGTGAACGTCATCACCGGCCTCATCAAGGCGAACGTACCGACACGCATGGCGCTCCAGGTAGCGAGCCAGATCGACTCGCGCACTATCCTCGATGCGGGCGGCGCGGAATTGCTGCTCGGCGCCGGCGACATGCTCTACCTCTCGGCCGATATGCAGAAGCCGGTGCGCATCCAGACCGCGTACATCGCGGAGCAGGAGGTGAAGAAGGTCGTCGCCTACATAAAGGAGCACAACGCCGGCAGCCTGAACGCGCTCGACCTCGGCGCGGGCGCGGGCGGCGCGGGCGTCCACGAGAGCAACGACGCGATGATGCTCGCGACCGAGGACGACGATGTGGACGACGACCTCTACGGCCAGGCGAAGGAGGCCGTCGAAGAAGCCGGCCGCGCATCGACCTCGTACCTGCAACGAAAGCTGCGCATCGGCTACTCGCGCGCGGCGAGGCTCATGGACCTCCTCGAGGAGAAGAGCGTCATCGGCCCGGCCGATGGGTCGAGGCCGCGCGAGGTGCTCTCGCATGCGGGCGCGGCGGCGGGAGGCGACGAAGAGGATGAAACGGCATTCTAACTACCTGCCCTGTGACCCTCCGCATCGCTTCCGGCCTCATCCTCGCCCTGCTCGTCGTCTACGGATTCGTGAAGGCGTTCCCGCTCATCGCGGGTCCGGAGATAGTCCTGGCCTCCCCTACCCCCTACGGCACGGTCCATGGCGCGACGGTCCCGCTCTCGGGCACCGCCAAGCGCACCGAGACCTTGACCCTCAACGGTGCTACCCTGCTCATCGACGAGCAGGGCCATTTCGAGACCGCGCTCACCCTTCCTTCAGGCACCGGTATACTATCCTTACTAGCTGAAGACCGGTTCGGACGGACGGTATCACGCGAGATAGCCGTATTTATTCCCTAAGCATCCCCAGGTATGCCCGCAAAGAAAACAACGAAGAAGGCCGCAAAGACCGCGAAAGCGGCGCCGGAAGGCGTGAACGACGGCAGCCCGGACAGCAAGCAGCGCTCCATCGACCTCGCTATCAAGGAGATACAGGCGAAGTTCGGCGACGAGTCGATCATGACCTACGGGACCGGGAAGGTCGCGGCCATCCCCGCCATCTCCACGGGCTCCCTCGGGCTCGATGCGGCGCTCGGTATCGGCGGGCTCCCCCGCGGGCGTATCGTCGAAGTGTACGGGCCGGAAAGCTCGGGCAAGACGACGCTCGCGCTCCATGTCATCGCGGAGGCGCAGAAGAAGGGCGGTATCTGCGCGTTCGTGGACGCGGAGCATGCGCTCGACCCGGAGTATGCGCGCAAGATCGGCGTGAAGCTCCCGGAACTGCTTATCTCGCAGCCGGACACCGGCGAGCAGGCGCTCGAGATCGTCGAATCGCTGGTGCGTGCGGGCTCCATAGACGTCATTGTCATCGACTCCGTCGCCGCGCTCACCCCGAAGGACGAGATCGAGGGCGACATGGGCTCGGCGCAGATGGGCAAGCAGGCGCGCCTCATGTCCCAGGCGCTTCGCAAGCTCACGGCCATCACCGCGAAAAGCAACACCATCATCATATTCATAAACCAGATCCGCATGCAGATCGGCGTCATGTTCGGCAATCCGGAGACGACGACGGGCGGCAAGGCGCTCAAGTTCTACACCTCGGTGCGCCTCGACATCCGCCGCATCGCGCAGATAAAGAAGGGCGAGGAGATAGTCGGCGGACGCGTGCGCGTGAAGGTGGTGAAGAACAAGGTCGCTGCCCCGTTCAAGACTACGGAGTTCGATCTCCTCTATAACGAGGGCATCAGCCGCGAAGGCGAGATCATCGCGCTCGGCGAGAAGTACGATATCCTCCAGAAATCGGGCTCGAGCTACAAGTACCTCCCTGCCGGCAAGGATGGCGGCGAGGAGATAGCGCTCGGTCGCGGCTACGACGCGACGCGCACGTTCCTGCGCGAGAACAAGCCGATAGCGAACGAGATACTGAAGCAGATACGCGAGAAGCTGGCCCAGGATTAGGCGGAGAACGGATACCGGGTAACGTGGAACGGCCCCGTCGAAGACGGGGCCGTGGCCGTTCAGGCATGGACGAATGTGTCTGGATCGCCCGAATCGAGGGCTGCGATGGGCTCTTCCGAGCCATGCGTCAGGTTCGCGCTCAAATGCGGACAGACCGCGGTGTTGCATGCGTATCCTCGCGGGACCATATGCCCGCACTCGAAGCAGGTACGCAGCGTCGTTTCGTCTTCGCGTTGCATCGGTTCCTCCCAGGAACGTGATAATGAACAATCGACGCGGCCGAGACCGCATCCATCCGTTCTACCACCCTATCGGACGAGGGCCAAGACACGCAGGCTGCGCAACGCATCGCGCACGAGCCAGAGGGAGGCCGCGACGGCGAGCACGGAGAGAGCCTGGACGACGAAGCCGGTGTTGAGGAACGCCGTGACGAAGAAGCGGACGAACGCCGCTACCTCGGTCACGCGCGGCATATTCTTCAGGACCTGCGCGACCCAGACCTCCTTGCCGATGCCCCAGAGCGCAAGAAGGGTGACGAGGGACGAGAGGGCGGCGCCCGAAACGATTGGCCGGAGCGCGCGCACCGCATGGACGCGGCGCATGACGGTCGTATGGATGGTCGAGTGAGTGGTCATGTGGCGGTAGTATCTAAGGCTTCCTTGAACTGCTTCTTCGCGCGATGCACGCGCGTCTTAATCGCGGATACGGTCGAGCCCTCGAGCGTCGCTATCTCGTCCTGGCTCTTCCCTTCTATGAACTGCAGCCGGAGCACGCGGGATGCGGCTTCCGGGAGCTTCGCGAGCGCGACGAGGACCTCGTTGCGTATGGAGAGGTCCTCGAGAAAGCCATCCTCCTCGCCGAGGCGCTCGTACGCCTCGGGGTCGAGCTCGAACGTGCGCCCTGCATGCTTCCGGAGCTTCTGGTACCGGGTGAACGCGAGACGGGTGAGGATAGCGTAGGCCCAGGAGGAGAACTGCGCGCCCTCCTGCGCCCGGTATCGGTCGGCATAGACATAGATTCGGGTGAAGGCGTCCTGGACGACCTCTTCCGCGTCCTCGCGGGAATGGAGGATGCTGCGCGCCTTCCGCAGGAAGGCGTCCTCGTAGCGCGAGACGAGCACGCCGAAGGCGTCCGGCTCGGCCTGCGACAGGCGCAGCACCTCCTCATCGGGCATATCGTGAAGCTCCTCGCTCCGCCTTGAAAAGCGCATTACGTCCTGTATCATAGCCTGGTCTGGAGCGCCTGTCGTGCATTCAGGCGTTTTCTATAACCAAGCGTGCAGCCTATCGGTTGCGAAGCTCATTCAGTCGGGCACTCGGTACTCGGCTTCAGCCTGAACGCCTCCGGCTAAGTGCCTAGAGCCTAACGCCTAATCAACTAGTCCATGGCCATACTCTCGTACAACGAAATAGTCCAGAAGCGCGTCATCGTCTACAACAATGAGCCGTACGAGGTCCTCTCCTCGCATGTCTTCCGCATGCAGCAGAGGAAGCCGGTCAACCAGACCAAGCTCCGCCACCTCGTTTCGGGCAAGGTGCTCGAGATCTCCTTCCACCAGAATGAGAGCGTGCCGGAAGCCGACATCGGCAAGATGGAGGCGACGTACCTTTACACGAACCGCGGGGAGAGTTGGTTCGCGGAAGCGAGAAACCCGAAGAACCGCTTCGCCTTCCCCGAGGACGCCGTCCACGAGAAGGTGCAGTGGTTGAAGACCAATAGCGCCGTGGAGGTCATGCTCTACAACGACGAGCCGGTGACCATCGATATCCCTATCAAGATGGACCTGAAGGTAGTCGAAGCGCCGCCCGCAGTGCGGGGCGATACCGCGACCGGCGGCGACAAGAAGGTCAAGCTTGAATCGGGCGCGGTCGTCTCCACCCCGCTCTTCATCAATGAAGGCGACGTCCTGAAGATAAACACGACGACCGGCGAGTACGTGGAACGCGTGGAGAAGGCGTAGGAAAAAGTAGGCAGAATAGAGCTGGTAGTAGGCAGGAAAAGCGGCGAGACCTGGGGTCTCGCCGCTCTTTCATGTCCGCCGTTCAGGACGCTTCTCCGGACCAGGTGCGAGATGCTTATAGGTCCGCGTGCTGCCATCAGCGAACTCGAACCGGCAGATCTCGTACACGGGCGCGGTCCGGTACGCGATGCCGAAGCGGATGATGCCGGTCAGCTTGTCGGGCCGGTACCCTTCCTGCGGGTCGCGGTCCACCCTGCCGAGCGGCACATTCTCCTCGTCAAAGAGCGCACAGGCGACCGCAGTCGCTGCTGGCTCGTTCGGGATGGGCGCTTCCGCAGCCGAGGCATGCATGGCCCAGAACGCAGCGAACGCTGC
>DATAJW010000030.1:0-3170 GCA_036261925.1 Minisyncoccota bacterium
TTCATGGGTGGAGTATAGCAAAGGAGGGTGCGCGCCGCGTCCGAATGAACGCGCAGGGCGCGATGAGCGTATCTCGCCGCGCCCTTTCTATGTTCTTCTGTGGAGCCGCCTCGGAGAATCGAACTCCGGTCCAAGGTTTACGATACCTTTGCTTTACCACTAAGCTAAGGCGGCGATGTAGCCGAAGATATCATGCTTTCTTCCTTGGAACCATCGCGCGCGCCTCGAGTGCCCGCTTGCTGACGCGACGATTCGGCCTTCCCTTTGGCATGCCACCTCTATACCAGGGGCAGATAGTAAAAAGATGAAGCGGTATCAAGCCACGAGTTTCCAGAAGCGGACTGCGAGCGCCGCTCCTGCTTCGGCACCAACGAAATTCATGCAGCGCGACGGGACTCACGCATCGAGACGGTCGAGCGCTTCCGCTTCGCTGCCGGGCTGCCCTGCGAGCAATCCCCGCGCCTCGGCCAGGGGCAGCCACTCTAGCCCTTCCTGCTTCGACGCGCCCTCCGTAAACTGCCCGTGGTACGGGCTCTCGAACGTCGCGTGGAAGTAGAGCACGGTCTTCTCCGTCTTCGTCCCATCGAACCGGTCGAACGGGATGACGAGCGCGCCCAAGTAGCGCTTCACGTCGGGGACAACGCCGACCTGGGCGAGCACCAGGCGATGGATCAGGCGCACGAGGCTGTCATCCGACGCGACCGTCTCGCGCGGCAGGCGGAACGAACCGTCTTCATCCTTCACGATGGCGACGCGTCCGTCTTTATCGCACAGGACGGCCGCGGCATAG
Source organism: Minisyncoccota bacterium (assembly GCA_036261925.1). Lineage (GTDB taxonomy): Bacteria > Patescibacteriota > Minisyncoccia > Phycocordibacterales > Phycocordibacteraceae > C7867-001. The sequence goes on from DATAJW010000030.1 coordinate 791, forward strand.
AGATGCCACGGATTATGGGATTCGGCACGCAGATGGAATATCTCGCTTTCTTGCATGGCCGTTTATTGAACTGACGCGCGCCGCGCTGCTTTCTTACGGGAGCCGATGGCCGGGATTGAACCGGCGACCTCATCCTTCGCTTACACCTTCTCTCCAGAGCCATGCGGAGAAGGGCTAGACTGTATCTTTATCTCCGAGAGATACCCTTGTCAGTCGTTCGGGCGCCGAAGCGCCACGGTCTTGGCTTATGGAGCTATTAACCGTTATTCGGGATTCACCGATTCCTCGCGGGACCGGTGGGCAGGGCTGTGCGGCCCACCATGGATGCGCTCTACCAACTGAGCTACATCGGCAATGCCGCCCCGAAGGACGACAGGATTGAGAGTACGGCATTACGGCCTGTTTTTCAAACTTCCGGAGCCCTTCATCATACATACCGATTCCATCGGTATGCTTATCCCTATATGCGCATCGCCGTCCTCAATCTCCAATCGGGCATCGGTATCACGAAGGGCTTCCGCCATTACCTGACGTCCGGCTGGAAATACGTGCTGCCGCACTCGCCCAAGCCGATAGCGGAGGCGGGGCGGATGCTGAAGGGGGAGGGCGTCGATATCGCGCTCGTGACGGAGATAGACGATAACGGGCTCCGTTCGGGGTTCGTGCTCCAGAGCGAGGTACTGAAGGAGCATTCCGGCCTGGCGCAGTACGAGTCGTTCCCTACGCGCACCGTCGAACATCTCATGCACGAGGGCAACGGCATATTCACGAACCATGAGATACTCGAGACCCACGTCTACCAGCTCTCGGCCGGCCTCGTGCCGCGCGTGCTCGGCGAGGTCGTCATGCGCATCGACGGGAAGCGGGTGCACGTCTTCGTCGCGCACTTAGGGCTCCGCAACCGCTATCGCACGGAGCAGCTCAAGGCGATACGCGACATCGTGATGGTGCGGAAGGACCCGGTCATCCTCGGCGGCGACTTCAACGAGCGCGAGCGCGGCGCGTTCGAGCTCCTCACCGAAGCGGGCTTCGCGCACCTCGTCGCGCTTCCGAACTTCCCCTCCTGGCGGCCGCGGCATCCGCTCATCGTGCTCTTCTTGAGCCGGCACTTCGCCGAGCCGAGCGCGCATGTGCAGGAGACGGAGCCGTTCTCCGATCACCTGTCCCTCATCGTCGAGACGAGCCTCGCGCGCTAGCAGTCCGTAAGCGATGCGCCCACGAGACCGCTCGCGTCGCCGAAGCGCGCGGGGACGAGCGGCGGCATCGGCGCGCCGCCGGCCAATCGCGCGACCGCGCGGGCGACGTCCGCGATACGGAACCCAGTCGCGTCGTTCATGAGCGCGCCGTTGAGCACGAAGATATCGGGCGACCAGAGGCGGATGGCATCGTAGACGCCGGTCGCGAGCGCCGGCGTGCGCTCGTCATAGAATGCTCGCGGAAGCTCCTCCGCGGGCGTGCCGGTCTCGGCACGGAGCGCCCTGCCCCCGACGAACTGCTCGAGCGTGCGTCCTTCCCCGATGTCGATGATCTGCCGGCCGGGCTCGAATCCGACCGCGTGGGGCGCGATGGCGCCATCCGCGACGAGCGCGCCGCCGACGCCCGTGCCGACGGTCATATAGCCGACGAGCCGCTGCCCCTTTCCCGCGCCTTCGCGCGCCTCGCCGAGCGCAGCGAGCGCGGCATCGTTCTCGATGCAGGTACGGACGCCAAGCGCGTCCGTAAGCGCCGCGGCGAACGCGAAACCGTTCCATGCAGGAAGATTCGGCGAATCGATGACGGTTCCGTCCCGGATGATGCCGGCGATGCCGCCCGCCGCTGAATCGATCGCAGCGCCCTCCTCCCGAACATACGCGGAGAGCGACTCGATCGCGGCTTCGGGCGCGGGCGTCGGCACCGTACGCGCGCGGGAGACGTTTCCGCCGCTCGCGAGCGCGACGCGCAGGTTCGTGCCGCCGATATCGAAGACGAGCCGGCTCATAGCCGGCGCTTGAAATCCTCGATGAGCGGCGTCGCGTCCGAGTTCACTCCTGCCGTCGCAGCGAGCGAACGCGCAGCGATGCGCGCCGTCTGCCAGAGCGCGATGAACGCATCCGCGCGCGACCCTTCCGGAAGCGCGATGCCTGCCGTGCGCACGCCACGACCCTCAAGCAAGCTACGCGTGAGCGCGCTGCGCCTCTTGATGCGTGCGTCGTCGGCCGGATCCTCGATGAAGACCGCGACGAGCCGCTCGAGCAATTCCGGCGCGTGCCCGTCGAATCCCTGCAGCTCGTTGTGGTCGAGCTCGGGGAATACGTTCGCGAAGCTCGGTACCTTCGCGGTCTCGTTGAAAAGCGTCTTCGCGAGGCCGGCGAGCGGCTCGTTCGGCGTCGAGGCGTAGAAG
>DATAJW010000031.1:0-6420 GCA_036261925.1 Minisyncoccota bacterium
TAGGCCCTTAACTTCACGCCGTAGGAAGGCGCGAGCAGTCGCATGTATCTTCCTGGAGACCGTCACATCGTGATAACCGATATGAATGCAGCCCTGATATCCATCACGGTATCGCTTTCCGGTATGAGGCTTCCAGTAGGTCTTAGTGAACTGCTGTTCAGGTATCCTAGTCATTTTTGACCAAAACTTCAACTGCGCTTCCTCGTCATGATACTCGTGCAAATGCATGCGCACGCGGAATTTCCTCTCGTTGAGCGGCACTGCTTGCCGAAGCAGCGACAGATAGCTTTCAATCAGCGCCCCATCCGACTTCGAAAAGGTCAAATCACTGTCGTTTGGGCGTTTTCCACCCTCGCACCAATAGATAAGGGAACACATGATCAACGCGACACGCGCATCTGGCTGGAAACCATCAATAAGCGCTTCAGCCTCATTCTTCGCTACAAGCAGCCGCGCAAGGGTCCGTGACCGAAGAGCAGTTTGCGACGCTCGCTGACCGTTCGAGTAGGAGCGAGCGATTCTATCCGCCGCATCAGCTGATAGAGGGATATCTCGAACCCAAAGGGATACGGTGCTTTTAGAGACATTGAGCTTAGTAGCTATCGTTTTAAGGGATTCTCCCAGTTGTCGCAGACCGATGGCGGCTTCCTTTTCTCGCGTCTTCATGCGTTCAACCTAACAATCCTCACCTGACCGAAACCTCGATTACAGATAGGAAATATGTGAAGAAACGTCCAATTGCTGTTGCGCTAGGCTACAATAGGCGCATGCATCGGCTCGGGGCCATTCTCGTCATCGGATTCTCGCTGTTCGCCCTGGCTCCTATGCCCGCGGCCGCAGCCGCGAACCTGCCGATACTGAATCCCGACTTCGCCATCGTGCCGGAAGCCTGCAAGGCCTGTCCGTGCGGGTTCGGCGGCGCGCTCCAGCTGGTCCAGAACGTGGTGAACGCGGGCGTCGCGCTCGCCATCGTCGTCGTAGTCATCGTCATAGCGTGGGCGGGCATTACGTTCATGCTGACGCCGACGAATCCGGAGAACCGCACGAAAGCGCGGCAGATGCTCACGAATGCGGTCATCGGCCTCGTCATACTGCTTTCCGCGTGGCTCGTGGTCGATTCCGTAATGAAGCTCCTGTACCGTGCAGGGGAAGGCAAGGACGGGGATTTCCTGCCCTGGAACGAGATACTTACGGGTGGCGATACCTGCATCGTCGAGAACACGAATCTCAAGAAGCTGTTCAACGGGTCGGTTGGGGACTTTTTTACGCAGAAGCCGGGGTCGGGCGCGACGGGACCGGAAGGCGGTGCTGGGACGGGCGGCGTATCGGTTCCTTCGGGGAATGGCGTCGGCGCATGCAACTCGAGCAAACTCCAGGCGGCAGCGAGCCAGGGCGGGTTCACGCTCTCGCAGTCGGATGCGCGGACCTTCGCCTGCATCGCGCAGTTCGAGAGCTCGTGCGGCACGAAGGTGCTTAATTATAATTGGAACAAGGGCTCGAGCGCTGCGGGACCGTTCCAGGTGCTGCTTGGCGACAACGCGAAATATTATGAGACGCCGGCATGTCAGGCGGCCGCTGGCGTCTCCGGTCAGCTTAACTGCGCCGCCGGCTTCAGGAACGGTAACCCGATACCGGGGAGCCCTATCGCGCAGCAGTGCGTGAAGGCGGCAAGCAATCTCGCCTGCAGCTTGAGCGCGGCAGTCGCTCTCAAGAATGCGAGCGGAAGCTTCAGGCCATGGACTGGCAATTCGGATAGCTCCAAGGGCGCGCAGGCCTGCGTCGGGCGATAGTAGCTTAGAATATACCTATGAAGCGAACGCTCATTATCACCGGCATCCTGCTCGCGATTGTCATCATCGGTCTCTGTGCATACCTCTTCTCCTTGCCTGCGACGGATATGCCGCAGGATACGGGCGACGTAACGTTCCCGGGCGCAGGCAGCTCGGGAACCGTGGTGCCTGCGCCGGGGAAGGAGACCTTAACGCTCGCAACGAATGACGATGGATCGCTTGTCGTCAATGATTTCATGCACAATGGCACGACCATCCCTGACGCGACGAACGAGGGCAGGTACCTTCTTGCCGGCGCCAGCGATTTCTGCGACGTCGATCCGACCTGCGTGCCGGGCGCTCCGACGAAGGAGTTCAGTATCACGTACTTCACCGATGAGCAATCCTTCGTAATCGCGCTCAACCAGGAACCGCTCGGGAACTCGCGCCTTCTCGCCGAGCGCTTCCTCATGGAAGCGCTCGGCATCCCGCAAGCGTCGATGTGCCGCCTGAATTACCTGCTGACTACCGACCAGTACGTGAACGCGCAGTTCGCGGGAGCTAATCTCGGATTCAGCTTCTGCCCGGGAGCGACGAAGCTTCCGTAGCGCCTATGAGCCGAGCCATCCTCATCCCGCTGTTCGCCTTCGCGCTGCTGGTTATCCCGTCGTTCGCATTCGCGGCGGATGCGTCGTTCTTCGGGCCGATCGTGCCCACGGAGTGCTCCGGCAAGGACGTAGGCGGTACCATCTGCCCCTGCAGCTTCGCCGCGGTGCTCGAGACGGTGCGGCACGTCATCAATATCGTCATATCGCTCGCGATAGCGATAGCGACGGTGCTGCTCGCGTGGGCCGGCATATCATTCATGATAAACGGCACGAACGAGGAGAAGCGGAAGGCGGCGCGCGGCATGGTCATGAACGTCATCATCGGCATCGTCATCGTGCTCGGCGCTTGGCTCATCGTGGACTTCGTCATGAAGACGCTCTATAGCGGCATGGACGGCAACGCCGGCCTCTACGGACCCTGGAACAGCATCATCAAGGATAATGGGTCGTTCTGCATCGAGGAGAAGAATTTGAAACCGCTGTTCGACGGGCCGATAGATACGAAGCCCGGCAGTGGCGATCCGAGCGCGCCGGACAATCCTAATCCAGAACCATCGACGCCGGGCGAGCCAGTCGATCCAGGAACGGTTGTGCCTGGAGCTGACGGATCATTTACTTATCAGGGCGGTATACAAGCGCAGGCGAAGCATGCGTCATCACAGCTTAATTCGCTACTAACGTGCATGGCTAATAAGGTGCCTGCAGATGTGGGTCAGATATCCTCAATATCAGATAGCTTGATAGTCGATAATAAGAAAACTTTCACGCAATGCATCGCGGGGCAATGCCAACATGCTGGGAACTCATGTCATTACGGAGGGCCACGATGTTCCGGCGCATCGTATGCAGTAGATTTCGGCGACGGGGGCAAGGATAGTCTTACCAAGGATGGTCAGTTGAAGGCAGCAGCAAAAGCTTGCGGCGCAAATTACACGCTCACGGAAAAAGACCATCTCCATGTGAGCATCGGCGAGCGCTGCGGCTGCAATTAAGCGCCGAACTTGCGGAGCCACGCCTTCTGGTGGCGCGCGTAGTGCCAGACCTTGGTCGAGAGATTCGGCAAGAGGGAGTCCTCGCTGCGTTCGCCACGCAGGTACTCGCCGACGATGCGGTACTCGAGGCCGAGCTCGTTGAGGCGCTCGTCGCCGACATAGGCGCGGACGCGCTCGGTCTCCTCGATGAGACCATTCTCGAGCGCACGGGCTAAGCGCGTGCGTATGCGCGCACGGAGTTCGTCGCGGTCAGGGTCGATGACGATCCACTCGACAGGATACCGTGCATCCGTCGCTTCACGCTCCGGGACCTGGCCGTGCGCCTCGATTATCTCGAGCGCGCGGACGAGTCGGCGCTTGTTGTTCGGATCGATCTTAGCGGCGCGGCGCGGATCGCGCTCGCGTATCTCGCGCATGAGGTCGGCTGCATCGCGGGTCTCGAGCTTCGTACGGAGCGCAGGGTCCGGGTCGGTATGGCCGGGAAGGCCGTACAGCAGAGCATCGAAGTAGAAATTGGTCCCGCCGGCGAGAATGGGAAGCTTGCCGCGCGCGCGGATGTCCCCGATGAGCCGTGCGGCATCGGCAGCGAAATCGCCTGCGCTGTAGGCATCTTTCGGGTCGCGGATGTCGATGAGATGGTGCGGGATGCCCCGCATCTCCTCCGTGGTCGTCTTCTCGGTACCGATATCGAGCATGCGGTACACCTGCCGCGAATCGACGGAGATGACTTCGCCGTCGCGCTCCTTCGCGAGCTCGACCGCGCGCGTCGACTTGCCGGATGCGGTGGGACCGACGACGCAGACTATGGGTTGGGGAGGCTCGATGCCCATGATTGAATAGCATCGTAGCATGGGGGAGAGGTCGGTAGCCACTAGCCATGAGGGGGTTAGGGAAGAAGGCGCCGGAGGCGCGCTGCATGAAATTTTCAGGCGAAGCGGCTATACTCTACTAGCTAACGAACAATCCCTATGGCTAAAGAACAGAAAAGCAACTATTGCGAGCAGTGCGGCGATTTCCATGACCCGTACCGCGAATACATGACCTCGATACGCATCGGCGAGACGATTCCCGACTACGAGTTCGAGGCGTTCCAGAACGACGAGGCGAAGCCGATGAAGTTCTCGGACTTCCGCGGCAAGTGGCTCGTCGTGATGTTCTATCCGGCGGACTTCACCTTCGTCTGTCCGACGGAGCTCGAGGATATGGCGAAGCTGTACCCGAAATTCAAGGAGCTTAACGCGGAGGTGGTCTCCTTCTCCACCGATACGGTCTTCGTGCATAAGGCCTGGCACGATACGTCGGACGCCATCAAGCAGATCCAGTTCCCGATGGGCGCCGACCCGACCGGCAAGGTGGCGAGCGCGTTCGGTGTGCTCATCGAGGGCGGCGATCTGCCGCTCGTCGCTGACGAGGGCCTCGCGCTCCGCGGCACCTTCCTCGTCGACCCGCAGGGCGTGCTCCGCACCATGGAGGTCCATGACAACAGCGTCGGCCGCAAGGCAGGCGAGACGCTCCGCAAGCTCCAGGCGGCGCAGTACGTCGAGGCGCATCCGGGCAACGTCTGTCCAGCCTCTTGGGAGGAGGGCGACGATGGCATGACGCCCGGCATGGACCTGGTCGGTAAAATCTAGCGTGCGTAAGAAATCCCTTTATCAAGGTCCGTCCTTGATAATGAAAACCGGCGGCTCCGTATGGGGCCGCCGGTCCGTTATCTGCGCATAAGTGCTGGAGGTGGGACTCGAACCCACAAGCCTTGCGGCAGAGGATTTTGAGACCTCCGCGTATACCATTCCGCCACTCCAGCAGTACGGTCATCCTACTTCACAGCGCGGAAGGCAGCAAAGGATATGCTGGGTGATACAATGGACGGAAATGGGATTCTTAAGCGATGAGAAGAAGCCGGCCGCGTTCGGCACGCCTTCGAAGTACGACTCCATCTACTGGGTGGAGGCGGAGCGCATCGAGCCGAACCCGTACCAGCCGCGCAAGGAGTTCGAGGAGGCCGCATTGAAGTCGCTCGCGGAGTCCATACGCCAGTACGGCGTGCTCCAGCCGCTCGTGGTGACGCGCAAGGAGATACAGAAGGCGGATGGCGGCATCCAGAGCGCATACGAGCTCATCGCGGGCGAACGAAGGCTGCGCGCCTCGAAGCTCATCGGGCTGAAGGAAGTGCCGGTCGTCATACGCCAGGGACAGGAGACGGACCAGATGAAGCTCGAGCTCGCCATCATCGAGAATCTGCAGCGCGAGGACCTGAACGCCATCGACCGCGCGAAGGCGCTCGCGCAGCTTCTTGAGGCCTTCAAGCTCTCGCATGTCGAAATCGGGGCTAAGATCGGCCGCAGCCGCGAGTACGTCTCGAACTCGATACGCCTGCTTGCTCTTCCGGAGCCTATCCAGCAGGCGGTCATCGATAAGGAGATAACGGAGGGTCATGCCCGCGCCCTCCTGATGCTGAACGACCGGCCGGACGAGCGCGACACGCTCTTCAAGGAGATTCTCCTCAAGAAGACCTCGGTGCGCATCGTGGAGCAGATGGCGCGCCGCATCGCGCAGGACAAGATACGCAAGCACGACAAGACGCCGGAGCTGATGCAGCTCGAGAAGAGCCTCACGGAGACGCTCGGCACGCGCGTGCTCATCGAGAACCGACCGAAGGGCGGCCGCATCCTCATCGAGTTCTTCTCGCCGGAAGACCTCTCGCATATCGCCGATGCGCTCGCCGCGCGGCAGGAGAGCAAGTCGGTCATGGCGGACGAAGTCGCGGACCTCACGGACGCGGAGCTCGCGGAGACGGCGCCGATTCTCCATCCGAATACGTCGCCGATCGCCGACGCGCCGGCGAGCGCGCCCGAGACGCCTGCCGCGCCCCAGATGAAGCCGTCGCCTGACGATGATCTCTATTCGGTAAAGAATTTCACGGTATAGCAGAACGGCCCCTCCGGGGCCGTTCTCATTTGCTCTTCTTCCTCGGCGCGCCCTTGCGCTTGGCCGGCGCCTTTCGCGCCTTCGCGGGCGGCAGCTGCGACGCGCTCTTGCGATCTTCGAGCT
>DATAJW010000032.1:0-44471 GCA_036261925.1 Minisyncoccota bacterium
GCTCGACGGTAGCCGCGCCGCGCCCGAGCTTCTCGATGGTGATAGAAGCCCCCGGGGAAACGACGTACTGCTTGCCGCCGGTCTTGATTACTGCGAGTTCCATAGTCCCCGTATAGTAGCGATTTGGGCCCCAAAAAGCAAGGCCGCCCAGTAATCGGGCGGCCGTTGCGCAGTTAGGCTATCCTGCATGAATAATCGCTCTTCGGTGCGCAGCCGGCCGGTATGCGCGGCTTCATGACCGTTATTCCGAGCGCGGAGGCGGCATGCTGATCCGGGGTCTTACCGGTAAGCACGAACGTTGCCACCGAGAGCCCGAGTCCGGCCGCTATGCCGGCGAACAGGATAAGCAGGACGGCCGCGGCGAGCGTGAGCGCGCTTATTCGTTTTTCAAGCACCATGACATCTCCCCTTCTTGCTTGCTTCTCGACCGATTGTCGGCCGGAACGCGCCAGCTGTCAAAGGGACGCTAGTCCTCCCTGCCTTCCGGCTTATCGAGCAGTATCGTCTCGACGCCTATCTTCTCCTCGGCGATGCGATAGACATCCTTATCTATCTTCCCGAGCTCCTTGTAGCCGCTGTTGTAATGCGAGACCGCGGTACCGAGCGCGGTACCGAGCTTCCGGTAGTACTCCTCGTACGCGCCCACATGCTTGCCGAGCTCGCCCACGCGCTTCTGTATCTCCACCGCCTTCTGCTCTATCTGCAGCGCCTTCAATCCCTGCATCACCGTCTGGAGGTACGCGAGGAACGACGTCGGCGACACGATGATGACCTTGTACTTCGATGCCGCGCGCTGGATGAGATTCTCGTCCTCCCCTGCCCCGACCTGGTTCGTCAGGAGGTCGTAATAGATGCCTTCGGAAGGGATGAACATGAATGCGAAGTCCATCGTATTCTCGTCCGGACGGATATATTTCGCCGTCTCCGTGATGCGTAGCTTCAGGTCGTTCACGAATGCCTTCTCGAGGGCGATGCGCTCGGTGCCTTCGCTATGCACGAACCGGTTGTAATTGTCGAGCGAGAATTTCGAGTCGATGGGCACGACCTTGTCGTTCACGAACACTGCCGCGTCCACGATCTCTCCGTTGCCGAACGGGTACTGCATCTGGAACATGCCGGGCGGCAGCACGTTCTTCAGTACCGTCTCCAGGTAGTACTCGCCGAGGATGCCGCGCTGCTTCGGGTTCTTCAGGATGTCCTGGAGCGATTTCAGCTGCTCCGCGAACTTCCCCGTCTCGCGGCCGATCTCCTTCACCGATGTTATCTCTGCCGTGATTTCCTTGATGAGGCGCGACGATTCCCCGAGCTGGCCCTTCACCGTCTCATGCATCTGGCGCGACGACTCGCTCATGCGGGAATCGAGCGACCGCTCGAGGCTCTCCATCTGCTTCTGGAGGAGCGTCAGGCCGCCGGCATCAGGGGCGGGCGCGTCGTTCTCGCGGCGCTTCAGGATGAGCCAGAGGCCGATGCCCTGCGCGAGCATGAGGACCGCGACGATGATAGCTATCGTGAGGGGGTTCATGCCTCCAGTATACCCGCACACCTATGCGATGCCACGGAAGCGAGCGTAGGTGTGCGGGTATGCCGCTTCATCCCAAGCCTCGACAGGCATGCTGGAGAGGCACGCTATACGGAAAATATAAAATCTTCCTGATTTTTTATGGGGATTGCGTTCCTATCGCACGTACGGATGCTCGGTATACTTGTACCCATGACTACCGCTATCCCGTCGCCCTACCGCATCGCATCCCGCCCGCTCATGCTCGACAACGAGGAGCGCCGCTACACGCTCACCATCCATGACCTCCCGAACGACGACCGTCCGCGCGAACGCCTCCTCGCGGAAGGAGCGAGTGCGCTTTCTTCGCAGGAGCTCATCGCCGTCCTCCTCTCGACCGGCACGACCAAGGAGAATGTCCTCTCCATGGCGCATCGCATCATCCGCGAGTACGGCGAGAAGAACGTCATGCAAGAGACCGACCCGGCGCGCCTGGCCCGCGAGATTGGCCTCCCTATCGGCAAGGCGATGCAGGTCGTCGCTGCCGGCGAGCTCGGCCGGCGCTTCTTCGAGCGCAATCCTATCTCTTCCCCGACCCTGCGCACCGCAAGCGAGGTCTTCGCCCATGTCGCCGACATGCGCACGCTCGCGAAGGAGCACCTGCGCGGTCTCTATCTCAATGCGCACTACAAGGTCGTGCGCGACGAGATAATCTCCATCGGCACCGTCGATGCGAACATGGTCCACCCGCGCGAGGTATTCCGTCCCGCGCTTGAATACGCCGCCGCTGCGGTCATCCTCGTCCATAACCATCCATCGGGGACTGTCGATGCGTCGGCCGCCGATATGGCGGTCACCGAGCAAATCATCGAGGCGGGCGCCATGCTCGGCATCCCGCTCGTCGACCACGTCGTCGTCACGAAAGACGCTTATGCGAGCGTCCCCGCGGGCTACCGCATACCGTAGCTATGCCCGACGAACGCACCTACCCTATCCTCTCGCCATACGTCCGGTTCTTCCGCGACGAGGACGAAGCCGCCCGCCTCGAGCGCCTGCGGTTCCATCTCGAATCCGGGGACTACTTCCCGTTCATAGCGACCATCATCGGCTCGCTCAAGGAAGCGGCCGCGGAGTGCGGCGACCAGGCGGCACTCGCGCTCGCGGGCGTCATGCAACGGGATCTCATCCACTTGCATGAGCGATACGACATCACGCCCAAGGCGGAGCCGATTGCCTACGAGAAGCGGGCTGTAGTACGATTTACGGATGAGCCTACACGAAACCATCAAAGCCGGGATACCCGAAGCGCTTAAGGCGAAGGACGAAGTGCGCCTGCGCACCCTCCGCTCGCTCGCAACCGCGATGACCAACGAGGTCGTCGCCAAGAAGCGCAAACCCGACGAGTTCCTCACCGACGAGGAGGCGCTCGCCGTCGTGAAGCGCGCCGCCAACCAGCGTCGCGACTCCATCGAGCAGTTCACCGCGGGCGGACGCCCCGAGCTCGCGGAACCTGAAACGGCGGAGCTCGCCGTCCTCGAATCCTTCCTCCCCGAGCAGATGGGCCAGGAGGAGATAGCCGTCATCGCGAAAGCCAAGATGGCGGAGATGGGCGTCACCGACAAGAAGGATGCCGGACGCTTCATGGGCGCCCTCATGAAGGAGTTCGCCGGACGTGCCGACGGCGGCGACGTGAAGGCCGTCGTCGATTCCCTCCTTTCGTAGCGGCGACCGGTCGTAAACCGACCGCATTCGTAGACCGAGGGAGAAGAGGTGCTATAGGCACCCCAGACAGCTGTTGGAGGGTTTTGAGGATTCGGGGCGCTTCTTTTTACCCGCGCCGTCATTGATTTCCAATGGATTCTGTGGTATAGGTTCCTCCAGACGAAGACGTTCAACTCATGAGGAGGCCGCAATGGCACCGATACCGCAACGAGTGCGTCGGGCGCAAGCCCAAGGCGACGCTAAGGCGCTGTCCGCGATGGGCCGTGCCGGAGGCATCGCGTCCGGCACGAAGCGCAGGAATGCGAACGCGCTGGCGCAGGTCATCGCCATCCATCGGAGCGTCCAGTTCCGCGAGGACGAACGCTTCCGGCGCGAGCAGGCGAACGAGCACATCTGCCCGTTCGACCCATACGACTAGGAGCGCGTCATGGCATACTACCGGCCCCGCCGAGCGCTTATCGCCCGCGCCATCGAACGACAGGAGGAGCTGCATGGCGGGAGCCTGGTTCCCCTGGGCGGGATCGAAGGCATCAACATCGACTCCGCGTTCATGCTCATCCGCATCGCGAATCGGCAGCGCGAGGCCAAGGATGCGCGGAAGGAAGCCTACCGATTGCATGAGCTCGTTGCGGAAGTGGTCGCTCGTGCCGGCTTCGATACGGCACGGACGACCGTCTACCGCCGCATCGTCATGCAGTACTACTCCTTCCTCTCGGCCTACGCGAAAAGCCTTCGGGCGCGGGCGAAGCGCAGGCAAGCACGCCACCCGCGACTCGCCGCTTAGCGGCAAGCGAACGAGCAATCGTTCGCTTTCTGTTTTACTACTTTCGTGATATAATCCATTCCAGAGAAGATACGGTGATGGTGGGGTCCACATTCATACGATGGACCCTGAAAATGGAATTCGACGCTCGCATTACCTTCGGCCAACGCGAAGGCAACCGACAACCGATGGCGCTCACGCTGCTGCCGTCCGGCCTTAAGAAGTATCGTGAACGCTCCCAGGCGTTCGCAGAAGGGCTCTCCCTCATCGAGGGCACGCTCTATAAGGAGCTTCCTATCCCGGCGACCGCAGAAAGCATCTGCATCAACTTCTTCGCGGATGACGCCGACTTGGCCGACGACGAAGCCAACGACATCAAGGAATTGTTCCTTTCGCAGCTGCGCATGACCGTGCATATCCAGGGTTCCGACCCGGACCTGCCGAGAAGCGCGGCGGCGTGAGACCAGCGCCCCCAGGCTATCGGGGGCGCTTTTTCTTTAGTACCTTTCAGGTATGAAGCGCTGCATCGTCCTCGAGAAGCCGGTCGGCCAGACGCCGCTCGAAGCCATAACCGCGTGGAAAGCGAAGAATCCCGCCTATGCCGATACGCCTGCCTGCTACGCCGGTAGGCTCGACCCCATGGCTTCCGGGAAGCTCCTCGTGCTCCTCGGCGACGAGTGCAGGCGGCAGAAGGACTACCACGGGCTCGATAAGGAATACGCGATAGAGGTCGTGCTCGACCTTGCGACCGATACGGGCGATGCGCTCGGCATACCACGGGCAGCTGGAAATGACACGGAGATGGACCGAAAGAAACTTGCGGGTGCGCTCAAAAGACTGCTCGGGACGCATGCGGTCCCCTACCCTGCCTATTCTTCGAAGACCGTGAACGGCAAGCCGCTGTTCCAGTACGCGCTCGAAGGAAGCCTCAATACTATCGAGATCCCGGTGCATGACGAAACTATCTATGCGATGCGCGTCTCGGAAGTCCGAACCATGGCCGCACCGAAACTCGCGGAGCGTATCGATACGCTCGTGGCGCAGGCGCCACGAGCAGATGAGCCCGCCAAGGCTCTTGGCGCCGACTTCAGGCAGGACGCTATCGGGTCTGCCTGGAAGGAGCTGTTCGCCTCCGCCTCCCTGCCCGACCGCTCGTTCACGGTCGTCTCCCTGCGCGTGACCTGTGCCTCGGGAACGTATATGCGCACGCTCGCGTGTCGCATCGCGGCTGGATTAGGGACATCCGGCTTCGCGCTTTCCATACACCGAACCCGTATCGGCAGGCATCTGCGCCTCGGACCGCTCGGGCTCTGGACGAAGGAATACTCGTGATAGAGTGTCGGCAGTCAGAGGAGGGAGAAATGTCCGATCTGCCTAAAGTAGCTGCTGAAGCTGCTCCTAAGCTCCTTGCGTGCGTAACCCAGGTCATCGACGACATGAACGGCGATACCGACGGGATTCCTATCCCCCAGTACTGCGCTGATGTGCGCATTCATAGCGGGGCCGACGGAAAGACCGTAAGCGTTCACGTTACGGTCGACATCACCATTCCGGACGAGCGATCGGCCGAAGAAGCCGCCCAGTGATGGGCGGCTTCCTGCTACGCGGCTGCAGCCGGCGCGTCGCTCGCAGGCATCGGCGCTATCGCGTACCGCTTCGAGAGCTCTCGGTACGCCTTCGACCTGAAGGCGAGGATGGTAGCGACGAGGCCGACCATGCCCGCGAGCGTGAACACGAGCGCGATGCCGCGGGCCGGGCCCGTGCCGAACCAGCTCCCGATAGCCGCTGCTCCCGCACCCGTCGTCATGAGCGGGATGAAGAAGAACTGGGTCACGGGGCCGATGAAGAACGCCGAGAGCGGCGATGCTGCCTGTTCCACGCTCTGCGCGAAGCCGAATACCCTGCCCTGCCGCGCAAGCGGCACGACCTTCTGGAGCGTCGTCTGCTCCGCGGCTTCCGCGTACGGACCGAGGAGGAACCAGACGAAGCAGCCTGCGGCAAGCAGCACGATGGACGGCTGGATGGTGAAGAAGATACAGGTCGTCCACATCAGGACGTTCACGGTGAGGAGCGTGCGGAGCGGGTTCTTGCCGAGGCCGGTCCTCGCGATGACGATGCCCGAGAGGATGAACGCGGTCGACAGGAAACCGAACAGGAGTCCCCACGCCTGCACCGAGACGAGCGAGAGGCCGTACGCGTCCATGAGCGCCATGAAGATGCCGCCGAGGAAGTTGTTGAACGTCGAGAAGAAGATGAGCGCGAAGAGGCCCGGGACCGCGGCGACGACCGCTATCGTGCCCCTGATGTCTATCCGCTTCGGTGCGAGCGGCGCGCCCTGCGCTCCGGCCGGACGTTCCTCCGGCACCCTCACGAAAAGCAGATGGAGGAACGCGAGCGCCATCGCGATTATGGCGAATAGCAGCACGTAGTACATGCCGCCCCAGGCCACGAGGAAGCCCGAGATGACCGAGGTCGTGAGGAAGCCGATGCCGGACACCATGCCGACCAGCCCGTTCGCCTTATCGCGTTTCTCCGCCGGCACGAGGATGGTGACAAGCGTCGTGAGCGCGATGCTCCGCAGATTGCCGACGATGACGCCGAGCAGGACGAGCGCGACGAAGGCCCAGAGCATGGCGCTCGAGACATCAGAGAGCGCATCCCCCGCCAGGTGGTAGGCACCGAACGCGAGCGCATAGAAGACGAGCGAGGCGACGCTCGAGCCGAGCATCACCCGCTTCTTCCGGTTATGGTCGACGATG
Source organism: Minisyncoccota bacterium (assembly GCA_036261925.1). Classification (GTDB taxonomy): domain Bacteria; phylum Patescibacteriota; class Minisyncoccia; order Phycocordibacterales; family Phycocordibacteraceae; genus C7867-001. The sequence goes on from DATAJW010000032.1 coordinate 6,743, forward strand.
CTGCCGAACCAGAAACCGGAACCCGCCGTCGCGACGAGGTAGAGGCCGGCGATCATGCCGGTCGCGAATACCGACTGCGTCTCGAGGTAGATCCAGAACGTCAGCGCGAACCACACCGTGAAATTGGTGATGTTCGCGACCAGGACGTTACCGAGTATGTGGTGGAAGGGGTTGGTCATGAGTGTAGGGGGTAGCATAGCATTTCAAATCCTGTCCCCGTAGGGTCTACAAGGACGCATCGAGCCCGGAGCTTTCGCTCCGGGCTCGGCGTCTTGTGACCCTACGGGGACCGCGAGTACGCTTATCGAACCTTACAGGTTCTGTACACGTTGCGGACGATTCCTTCGCATAAGAATGCTCGGCCTCGTGCTCGCAACATCTTCGATTCCCCGCCGAAAGCCTCCCAGGCTTTCTTAGGGTCACAAACGCGAAAACCGCCCGAGGGCGGTTCCGCGTTTGTGACCCTACGGGGAATCGAACCCCGATTTCCTGCGTGAGAGGCGGGCGTCCTAACCGTTAGACGATAGGGCCATGCGCTTTTTTATACCAGAGATACGCTGCCTTCGCCACTCCCGACTGTCCGGCTTGCGAGACCGAACTATCGGTTTACGAAACCAATAGTTGCGGCATGGGCTAGTCCTCGTACCCTGCCCGGTCGGGCGGTATCGAATAGTAATTGATGAGGAAGTGCGTGAGCTCGAAGAACGGCTCGGTGAGGGTCTCGGAGGCGTACTGCACGCCCTGCGGCTGCCGGGTGTAGAGCAGGATGATGTAGCGCGGCTCGTACGCCGGGAAGTAGCCGAAGAAGGAGTGGAAGTACAGGTTGGCATAGTACTGGCCGCCCGGGCCCGGCACCTGCGCCGTACCCGTCTTCGCCGCGACCGTCATCTCCGGTATCTTCTTCGCGCCGTTCGCAATCTTCGTGTCGGCGACCTTCACGAGCATGCGCGTGGTCTCCTCGACCGCCTTCTTGCTGAATACGCGGGAGCTCTCGCCCCAGGCAAGCTCGCGCTCGATGCCGCTCTCGAGCCGTATGGCGCGGACCAGGTGCGGCGTCACCACCTCGCCGCCGTTGGCGAGCGCGCCGAGCGCCTTCACCATCTCCACCGGCGTCTGGGCGATGCCCTGGCCGTAGGACGCGGTCGCGTACTCGATGTCGCGCGGGCTCTTCTCGATGTTCGCGATGGTCCCCGGGATCTCGCTCGGCAGGTCGATGCCGGTCTCCTCGCCCATGCCGAGCTCCTTGAAATACTCGCGGAAGCGCTCGCGCCCGACCGCGAGCGCGACGTACGCCGCGCCGACGTTGAGCGACTGCGAGAGTATCTCCTGCATGGGGATGACGCCGCGCGCCTTGAGGTCGTAGTTGCAGAAGGTCTTCTCGTTGAGCGTGCGGCAGCCGGTGTCGTTATACGTCGAGTCCGGCGTGACCGCGCCCGCATCGAGGCCGGCAGCCATCGTCAGCGCCTTCACGATGGAGCCGAACTCGTAGCGGCTTTCGACGAGCGGGTTCCCGAAGTGCGCCGGATTGCCGTTGGCGAAGTCGTTCAGGTCGAACGACGGGTAGGTGTCGAGCGCGATGATCTCGCCGGTCTTGGGATCCATGATGATGGCGCCGGTCTCGAGGCTGCCGTACTGCGCGTTCACGCTCGCGATGACCTGGTCGAGCTTCTCCTGCACCACCGGGTCTATGGTCGTGATGAGGTCCCCCTCCCTCGCTTCCCGTGCGTCGACGACCACGCTGTCGAGGTTCGCGAACAGCTCCGCGAAGAAGTTGCCGAAGAGGCCCTCATTCTTGCGCGAGAGCGCGTCCTCGTAGTACCGCTCGAGGCCGATGCGGCCGGCGAGGTCGTTGTCGTTGTCGTACGCGACGAAGCCGATCGATTGCGCTGCCTGGGTCTTCGCGGGATAGGAGCGCCAGCGCTCGCGCTCGAGCCTGATGCCCGGTATCTCGAGCGCCTCTATCGCCTTCCCCGCGTCCTCCGAGACGCGTTTCGCGACGACCTCGTACGGGTCATCGATGCGGGCTGCGGATGCGAGGAACGCTTCCTTATCGATAGCGACCTGCGCCGAGAGGGCCGCGTACGCCGTTTCTGCGTCCTCGATATCGCTCGGACGCATCGCCACCGTGAATCCGGTCGCGAGGGTCGCGGCCGAGAGCAGCGAGCCGTCCTTGCGCGTGAGGTAGATAGAGCCCCGATCGAAGAGCTCCTGGCTCGAGGACATGTACTGCTTCTCTGCCCGCAGCTGGTACTCCGCGGCGTCCACGACCTGCACGAAATAGAGCCGCGTGATCAGGAGGAACGCGAATAGGAAAAGAAGCGTCGAGAGGACGCGGAGACGGATACGGATGGCCCGGCGCATGCCCGTACGCTAAGAACGGCATCGCACGCGCAACCGGTCGGGGATAGCGCGTCGCGAAACCATAACGGATAAACGATTGCTCATAGGACGCGATTCAGTATACCAATGCCGTTCTTAGCGTACGGGCACGGACGATTAGCGGAGCGAAAGCGACGGCGCGGCGACCATCGCGGCATACCGGACTTCCGCTGGCGCGACGAGCCCGACGGTGCCCGGGTCCGTGCGGCCGATCTCGGCAATCGCGTCGTAGTACGAGCGTTCGAGGGTCGTGATGCCGTTCTCCGCGTCACGCACCTCGGCAGCAAGGTCCGTACGCCAGGCGGCCAGGGAAACCGTCGTGACGACCAGCGCGAGGTACCCGGCTATCAGGATGCCGACGGCGAACGAGAGGATGGAAATGGTGCGATCAGGCATACAAGGTACTGGCTACGGACTGGGTAATGGAAACCGACGGGCGGGCGCCGCGCTCGAACACCCGCAGCTTCGCGCTGCGGGCGCGCGGATTGGCGGCGAGCTCGCTCGCGGACGGGGTGACCGGCTTCTTCGTCACCACGGTCCCCTGCCCCGCGTGCGCCGCATCGCGGAACATCGCCTTCACGATGCGGTCCTCGATGCTATGGAACGTGATGACGGCGACGCGGCCGCCCTCGGAGAGCCGGTTCAGGGCGCCCGCGACGCCTTCGCGGACCGCGCCGAGCTCGTCATTGACCGCGATGCGGAGCGCCTGGAACGTCTTCGTCGCCGGATGCAGCTTGCGATGGCGGTACCAGGCCGGGACGCCCGCCTCGACCGCTTCCACCAGCTGCGCGGTCGTCTCGATCGCGGACTCCTCGCGGCGCGCGACGATCGCTTTGGCGATGCCGCGCGAGAAGCGCTCCTCGCCGAGGGTGTAGAGCAGGTCGGCAAGCGCGGTCTCCGAGAGGTTATTCACGAAATCGGCGGCGTTCGTCTCCATGCCCTCGCCATAGGTCATGAGGAGCGGTTCGTCGGCACGGAACGAGAAGCCGCGCCCATCCTCGAGCTGGAAGCCCGACCAGCCGAGATCGAACAGCGCGCCGTCGATGCCCTCGATGCCCTCCGCATCGAGCAAGCGCTCAAGGTCGCGGAAATTGCCGTGCACCAGATGCACCGTGATGCCGGTCGCCGCGGGGACGCGCTCGCGAGCGCGCGTAAGCGCGCTGCTGTCCGCATCGATGCCGACGAGCGTCCCTTCCTGGCCGAGGATGTCGCGCATGAGCGCGAAGTGCCCCGCCCCGCCCAAGGTCGCGTCGACGACCGTATCGCCCGTGCAGATGGCGAGCGCTTCGACTGATTCATGGAGCAGGACGGTCTCGTGTCGCATAGGGTTCATACCGCTAGAGGACGCCCTGGTCGCCGAGCTTCTCGGCGAACGCGTCGGCGTCCCGCTCGATTGATTTCGTGTATGCAGCCCAGGCCTTCTCGTCCCAGATCTCCACACGGTCGGAGACCCCGGCGACGACGCTCGCCTGCGAAAGCTTCGCGAAGGACTTGAGATAATCCGGGACGAGGATGCGGCCCGCTGAATCGACGTCCGCTTCCGAGGCGCCGGCAAGCATGAGACGGGAAAGGCCGCGGCCCGCTGCGCTTCCGGTTGAGTATGCGGCGAACCGCTCCGCCTGCTTCTTCCACGCGGTCTTCGGGTAGACGAAGAGGCAGTGGTCGAGACCGCGGGTCACGATGACGCTTGCGCCCAGTTCCTTGCGGAACTTCGCGGGCAGCGAGATGCGGTTCTTCGCATCGAACGTGTGACGGTATTCGCCGATGAACATGAGTAAGTAAAAGGCAGTAGGAGCGGTCGAGGCGAAAAGAAGAAGAGAAACGCTTCACCCACTTCATCCCACTAATATCCAAGTATATGCCACTCTCCCCCACCGGCACGCCCCTTATCCCCACAATCGGCGCGGCGAATTTGACATCGATGCGTCACGCGGTATCCTCATACCTATGACTCGAGCGCAGTACTGGATTCTCACGGTCTTCGTACGCTTCGGCCTCCTAGAGAGGGTCGGGGTCTCGCTTGAGGTTTCTCCAGAGAATTAAGGAAAACGCCAAGAAATTTCAATCGAGCCCCTGACCGAACGGTCCGGGGCTCGACCCGTTCATGCGAACGGTTCTAGGATGAGGTCTTTCACAACGCCAACGGAGGATGGCATGACGACAACGACAATCTATGTGACGCATCGGAACGATGCCGCCGGCATGCAAGCTATCGGCTTGCTCGAGGAGCTCGGCTATGAGATTCGCCAGCTTACCGGCGAGGGGGCATGCTGTCTCAAGGGCGAAGTGGCGCTCTTCTCATGCAAGCAGGGCGGCAGTTTCCCCAGCAGCTTCCTGCGCACCGTGTCCCATGACTTCGAGCGGCGCGGGATACGCGTCCCGGAATGGGCACGCGGGGCCGATAGCATGGCCGCGATACGCACCGCGCGGTGCTGTCCCATCGCCGGCACGTTCATCGGGCGCGACGAGGCGGGCTTCAAGGAAGCGCTGGTGAACTACGTCGGCTACGAGCGGCCGAAGCGGAAGCGTCCAAAGCGGCAGAGCGCCATCGCGCGGCGCATCGACCGTCACCAGGAGATACGCGAAGGCATCCTGGCCTGAACGCGCAAGGGCGACCCTCACGGGTCGCCCTTTCACTTTCAAGTCACTGCATCAAAGGAGCGTCAAAAGGAACCTCGATGCGAGGCACGGGAAGCCGAGGAGCGGAGACGTACTCATAGTACGGCGCGGCAAGGAGGCGGGACCCGCAACGAAGCAGGTAGGCTTCTTTTGGCGTTCCCGCTAGCTGACTTTCTCGACGGAATAGGTTTGCTTGCCGTTCGGGGTCTCAAAGGTGAAGATATCCCCCTTCTTCTTGCCCATGAGCGCGGCGCCGAGCGGCGACACGTGCGAGAGCTTATGCGCCCGCATGTCCGCCTCTTCCGAACCGACGATGGTGTACTCATGCGTCTCCGCGCTGCTGTCCTTCTTGATGGTCACCGTCGAGCTGAAGCCGACGATATCCTTCTTCTTGCCGTCGGTGACGATCTTCGCGCGCTTCACCAGTTCCTCGAGCTTGCGGATGCGCTCCTCGGTCGCGGCCTGCAGCTCGCGCGCCTCCTGGTATTCCGCGTTCTCCGAGAGGTCGCCGAGCGAACGGGCATACTCGAGATTCTTCGCGATCTCGGAACGGCGGACGGTCTTCAGGTTCTCGAGCTCCTTCAGGAACTCATCGAACTTCTCCTGGCTCACGACGGTTTCTTGCTCAAGCATGGTGAAAGATTAATGAACGGTAGGCCCATTGTACGTGGAAGCGCGTGCCGCGCAAGCGCGGCGCAAATCCTAATCATCAAGCACCAAATCCCAGACAAGGACCGAGATTCCAAAGCCTAAACGAATCCCGCTTCCTTCCTATTCGGACCTTTTGGTGCTTTGAATTTGCCTGGAATTTGGTGCTTGACTCCCTATTCAAAGTATTCCGGAGCGGTGCGGTGCAGCTCAGTCAGCGCCTGGTGCGCCGCATAGATGCCGCCGATGAGATTCGTCGACGGTCCCTTCTCCATGAGCACTACGTATACGTATTTCGGGTCGTCGTACGGGAAGAAGCCGACCGCCCAGGCGTGGTGGTATTCGTTGTTGGCGCCCAGCTGCGCCGTGCCCGTCTTCCCCGCTATCTCCGTGAACGACAGGTCGTTGAGGCCGACCGAGGTCCCTTCGAGCGCGCCCATGCGCATGCCCTCGCGCGCCACCTGGAGCGCGTATCCGCTTACCGGCACGCTTTCCGCGACCGGCTGCTGGCCTGTGAGCAGCGTCGGCTTCAGGAGCTTGCCGCCGTTCGCGATGGAAGCGATGGCGCGCGCCACCTCGATCGGCGTCACCGTCATCGCGTACTGGCCGATGGCGGTATGGTACGTGTTGCCGATGCGCCAGGGCTCGTCGTACGTCTCTTCCTTCCATGCGGGCGACGGGATGAATCCCTCGCCCTCGCCCGCAAGCTCGATGCCGGTCTTCGTGTCGTAGCCGAAGGACTGGAACCAGTACCGCAGGCGCTCGATGCCGAGCCCCTTCTGATTGCCGAACCCGCCGCCCACCGTATAGAAATAGACGTCCGAGGAATACGCGATGGCGCTGCGCATGTTCATCGCGCCGAGCGCCTTCCAGTCGCGGAACACCGTCGGCTTGGAGGGATCGTACGGATTGGGCACGACGATCGACCCCGAGGAGAAGATGGTCGTATCGGGAGAGATGATGCCGTCGGTAAGCGCGCCGGCGGCCTCCGCAGGCTTCACGATGGAGCCCGGCGCGTAGAGACCCGCGATGGCGCGGTCGAGATAGGGCCGGCGACGGTCGTTCTGGTAGCCGGCGATGGTGTCCGCCGGCGTTCCCGCCGAGAGCACGTTCGGGTCGTACTCGGGATACGATACGAGCGCATGGACCTCGCCCGTATGGACGTCCATGAGTATGGCCGAGCCGCCCTCGAACGGGATGCGCTCGACGAGCTCGGATATCGCGCCATAGAACGCCTTCTGCGCGCGGGCGTCGATGGAGAGCGCGATGGTCCGGCCGTCCTCCGGCGGCGTCACCGTCCCGGACGACTGCACCTGGCCCAGCGCATCCTCCTCGATGAGCAGCGTGCCGTTCTTGCCGCGCAGGAGCTCATTGAACGCCGCTTCCGCACCGGCGAGACCCGTTACCTCCGTATCGTAGTAATTGCCCGACGAATCCTTCTTCGGGTTCGAGACGTAGCCGAGCACGTGGCCGAATCCCGGCGCCATGTACGTGCGCTTGACCGAGCCGTCTTCGGCAGCCTCGTTCATCGCGAGAGGGACGCCCATGCGGTCGGTGATCGCGCCGCGCCGCGCGAACAGCACTTCAGGGCGCAGGCGGTTGCGTTCGCTCTGCGCGGCATAGGTCTCGCCTTCCATGATCTGCAGGTTAGCGGCCTGCGCGACGAGCCCGATGAACACGACCGCGCAGAAGACGAGCAGGCCGATATAGGTCGAGCGGCCGATGGGACGCTCGAGCCTGCCCTCGAGGCCGCTCTGGTCGAAGTCGGGCAGGTTGCTCGAATCGAGGAATATCTCGTCAGGCGCTATCTCGCGGCCATGCTTCCCTCGTCCCTTTCCCCGTCTCATGCGGCCATGATACGCGTCTTCATAAAGCGATGCACCGCCAGGGCCGCCGGGAATCCGATGAGGCCGAGGAGCGTCGCGTACGGGAACGTCGCGCCAGGAATCCAGTACACGCTATCGACGAGTATGCCGAGCAGGGGCGCGAGGAGCGGCACGAATGCGGCACCCGCGAACGCGAGGACGAGCGCGAGCGGCCACGGGAATAGGAACGGCGCGATGACGGCGAGCGCGACCGCGGCGATGCGCATCATAGCGGCTGTATCGTCACCCACGGGAGCGTGAATATGTTCACGTACGGCCGCACCTCGATGACCGAGCGCGGCGAGGACGGGTCGTAGGTCACGCTCGTGACGCTTCCGATCGGTATGCTGCCCGGACCCGGCACGTAGACCGTATCCCCGACTATCACCGCCGCATCCTGCGCGATGCTGGCGCGATAGATGCCGCCGCCGATGCCCTCGAGCCTGACGGGCGTGCGCACCGTGCCCGCCCATCCTTCCGTCTGCCGGCCGGGCGCCGAATACAGGAGCACGCGGCTCGAGCCGGGAAGCGCCTCCTCCACCGTGCCCACCGGCACTCCGCCCGGCCCCGAGACCAGGCTCCCGGCCGTCACGCCATCCTCGCTTCCCTGGTCGACGACCAGCACGTCGTACGGCGCCACCGGCGGCCGCGCGAGCACGCCCGCGAGGATGCCCGGCCCCGCATCGCTGCGATCCCCGAGCAGGCGCTCGAGGTCGGCCGCCTTCGCGGCGAGCATGCGGTTGTTCTGGACCAACGCCTCGTTCTCGAGCAGGAGCCGGTCGCGCTCGCCGATGAGCGTCGGCCGGTCCGCGAGATACGCGGCCGCGCCGCCGGTCGCGGCGGTGAGCGCCGTTCCGGCCCCCCACACGGGCGACACGAGCGCCGTGAGCGCTCCGGGGAACGCGAACCGCGCGATAAGGATGAGGGCCATGATCGCGACGAGGATGAGGCCGATGAGGCCGCGCTCCGCATCGAGGAGCGCGTTCCGACGGAGCAGTCTACGCGTACGCGAGAATGGCATCTTCATGCATGAAAGCGTCGCGCCACGGCTCCGGATCCTCGGTCACCATGCCCGTGCCGCGCACGACCGCGGTCAGCGGCTCCGGCGCCACGTGCACCGGTACGCCGAGCATCTTCGAGAGGAGCTCCGGCAGGCCGCGCAGCAAGGCGCCGCCGCCGAAGACCGTGACGCCGCGCTCGAGCACGTCCGAGAGGAGCTCGGGCGGCGTCTGCTCGATGACATCCTTCATCGCTTCCATGAGCGCGTCGAGGGAGGGGCCGAGCGCCTCGCGCACGTGCGTATCGGTCAGGATGACCTCCCGCGGCAGGCCCGTCGCGAGATCGCGCCCGCGCACCGCGCGCTCGAGCGCGCTCTCGAGGGGCAGCACCGCGCCGATGGCTATCTTCGTCTCCTCTGCCGTCTTCTCGCCGACGCCGAGCTGGAACTCGCTCCGTATGAAATCCGTGATGGCTTCGTTGAAATGGTCGCCGGCGATATGCGAGCTCTTCGAGGACACCGTGCCGCCGAGCGCGAGCACCGAGATGTCCGTCGTGCCGCCGCCGATATCGAGCACCATCGTACCGATGGCTTCCGTGATAGGCAGCTTCGCGCCGATGGCGCCCGCCATCGGCTCTTCCAGTATGAATACCTCGCGCGCGCCCGCCGTGAGCGCCGCGTCGCGGACCGCGCGGCTCTCCACGTTCGTGACGCCGGTCGGCACGCCGACCACGACCCGGGGACCGAGCAGCCGCGAGCGCCCGCCCTGCGCCTTCCGGATGAGATACGCGAGGAACTCCTCCGTGACCTCGAAGTCCGATATCACGCCGCGCGCCAAGGGGCGCACGGTCCGGATATGCGGCGGCGTCTTGCCGAGCATGAGCTTCGCCTCCTTGCCGACCGCGACCATCTGGCCCGTCTTGTCGTTCACCGTCACCACCGTCGGCTCGTTCAGCACGATGCCGCGGCCGCGCACGTAGACGAGCGTATTGGCGGTACCCAGGTCGATGCCGATATCGCTCGAGAAGAGCGAGTTACGCGAGAACCGCTTAGCCATGATGCTGTTTCGCCGCCGCGCTCGCGAACGCGATGAGCTCGTCGCGGGTGATGAGCTTCGTCTCGCCCGTCTTGCGATAGGTGGATTCGATCGTGCCCGTCTCGAGCGTCTGCTTGCCGACGACCACGCGGCACGGGATGCCCATGAGGTCGGCGTCCGCGAGCTTCTCGCCGGCACGCAGGTCGCGGTCGTCGTAGAGCACCTCGACGCCCGCCTTCGTCAGGTCCTCGTAGAGCGCATCCGCGTACGCGACCGTCGCTGCGTCATTCGGAACGACCGACACCAGGTGCACCATGAACGGCGCGACCGCTTCCGGCCAGACGATTCCCTTCTCGTCCGCAAGCGTCTCCACGAGGATACCGACCAAGCGCGTGACGCCGATGCCGTAGCTGCCCATGATGACCGGCTTCCGGTTCCCCTCCTCGTCCGTGAACAGGAGCCCGAGCGCCTCCGAGAACCGCGTGCCGAGATGGAAGATGTTGCCCGCTTCGATGGCCTTCTTCTCGACGAGCTTCGCGCGGTCGAGACCGAGCTTGGCGAGCGTCTCGTCGTTCAGCACTTCCTTGTTGACCGCGACGCCGGTGGCTTCGTCTATATGAATGAGGTCCTCGCCCGCCGCTGAGACCGTCTGGAATTCCTCGGAGAACTCGCTGAACACGCCGCCCGATGCGTACGCGATGTGCGTGATATCGCCGAGGCCGAGGCGCCCGAAGATGCGGACGTACGCTTCGCGCGCTGCCTGGTACTGCGCCTCGTGCTGCTCCTCGGTCGCCGCGAACGAGTACAGGTCCTTCATCGTGAACTCGCGCCCGCGCATGACCCCCGACTTCGCGCGCATCTCGTTACGGAACTTGTTCTGGAACTGGTATGCGAACACCGGCAGGTCGCGGTACGAGGAAATATGGTCCGTCATCAGGCGCGTGAGCGGCTCCTCGTGCGTGATGGCGAGGCCGACTTCCCCGCCCGACTTGAGCGCGGTCTTGAACCAGTTGTCGACCTTGTCGTCGTCCCACCGGTCCGTTCGGCTCCAGAGCTCCTTATCCTGGAGCGCCGTGAGCATGAGCTCCTGGCCGCCGATGGCATTCATCTCCTGCCGGATGATGCGCTTGATGTTCTCGACGACGCGGAGGCCGAGCGGCAGGTACGAGTACACGCCCGCCATTTCCTTATGCACGAATCCGGCCCGGATGAGCAGCTGCGCGTTCTTCGCCTCCTCATCCGAAGGCGCCTCGCGCCTGGTCCTCGTGAAAAGCTGGCTCTGCCGCATAGTCCCACCAGTATACGCTTCATATTTCACAGGGCAAAAGCGCTTATATTCGCCTGACTTCAGTTAAATTCTGTGTCGGCGATGCTCGTCCCCCGGCATGAGCTAAACACTGCGGTCATTGCTGCCGTGATGCTGATTACCCGATCAGTTTTAGGATGTCGCTTCCGGTTACGACGAGCATCAGGAGGATGAGGAAGATGAATCCGATGCCGTTGAGCGCGTTGGCGAACGCCGGCTTTATCGGGCGGCGGACGAGCGCCTCGACGAGGACGAACAGGAGGCGGCCGCCATCGAGCGCCGGTATCGGCAGCACGTTGATGAGCGCGAGGTTTATGGAAATGAGCGCCGTGATGGTCATGAGCGGCGCGAGTCCGTTCTCCGACGCGACGCCCACCGCGCCCGCGATGCCGACCGGGCCCGATACTTGCGAGAGGTCCGCGGAAAGCGTGAAGACGCTCGCGAAGAAGCCGACGAGCGCGATGGCGGTCGACTTCGTGACTTCCCAGGTGATGAGCGCGCCTTCTACGGGCGCTTCGTACCAGGCGACCTCCACCGTGCCGACGGGCGCAAGCTGCACCCCGAGCGCCGTGCGCTCCGGATCGCCCGGCAGGAATCCCGACTCCGGAGCGACGATAGCCTGGCGTTCTTCGCCTGCCTGATCGAGGAGCGTGACCGCAAGCGGCGTACCCGCCTCGTGCTCCTGCACGAATGCGGTGAAGAGCGCGGGATCCGCGCCTTCGTAGCTGCCGCCCGGCCCCTCGATGCGCACGATGGTATCGCCGCTCGCGAGACCGCTGTCGGCTGCAGGCGAATCAGGGAGCACGCCCGCGACCATGAGCACCGCATCAGGCGCGGTCGCGAGTTCCTCCTCGGACAGCGCCCGCGGCGTGCCCATGGCAAGCGTCGCCGAGATGAGGATATACGCGAACAGGAGATTCATCACGATGCCGGCGAGCAGCACCAGCGCCTGCTGGACTCGAGGCTTCGACGTGAACGAGCGCGGCGCGGGCTCCCTGCCCTCCTCCGGGTCCTCGCCGAATATCTTCACGAACCCGCCGAACGGAAGCAGGTTCAGCGTGTACTCCGTCTCGCCGACCTGCGTTCCCCAGAGCTTCGGCGGATACCCGATGCCGAACTCCTCCACCCTCATGCCGAACGCCTTCGCCGCAACGAAGTGGCCGAACTCATGCACGAGGATGAGCGCGACGAGAACCAGTATGAATATGACGACGGTCATGTATTAGAGGGCGATCTCCGTCTCCTTCTTCTTGAGGAGCGCCTCGAGCGCCTCGACGCCCGCGTCTATCTTCTTCTGGACCTCGTCCTTGTAGCGCTTCAGGTCATCCTGGCTCATGCCGCCCTCTTTCTCCGCGGCCTCGAGGTCCTTGATGGCGTCCGTGCGATGCCCGCGCAGCGTGATGCGCGCCTGCTCGAGCTTATCCTTCGCGACCTTCATGAGCATCGTGCGGCGCTCGGCGGTCAATTCCGGGAACGTGACGCGCAAACCGACATCGTCGGCACCCACGCCGACGCCGAGGTCCGCTTCCGCGATGGCGCGCTCGATATCCTTCGAGACCGACTTGTCCCACGGGACGATGCGCAGCGTGCGCGCGTCCTCGACCGCGACGTTCGCGACCTGGTTGATGGGCGTGCGGGCGCCGTAGATCTCGGGCTTCACGCCGTCGAGGATAGCGGGTGTCGCGCGTCCGGTACGGACGGTCGAGAGCTCGCGGACGAGCCACTCTTCGGTCTCTTTCACGTTCGCGGTCAGTTTCGAGAAGTCGTAAGCCATAGTCCCCCTATCCTACCAAATCCACGGGCGTTACGAGAATGAGATGCTCGAACACCAGCTTCAGCGGCGCCGACCGCTCATGCATGATCGGCGCCAGGCGGTTCAGCTCCCCTAACAGGAGCGCTAGCTCCTCTCTTATTTGGGATTTGGTGCTTGGTGCTTGGTGCTTGCCGTATGCGGCGCGCATCAAGTCTTCGACGATACGCAACGCTTCGGCTCTCGCTGCCTGCTTCTCCTCGTCCTTCTCCGACTTCGATCGCGCGAGGAGCTTCGCGGCCAGCTTCTCCCGCTCGTCCCTGCTCGCCCCCACGAACGCATGGTATGCCGAGCTCCTGCCTGCTGCCTGCTGCCTGCTGCCTGCTTCTTCCGGAAGCCGCATGAGGCGCGAGCGCATCGTCGGAAGCAGGTCGCCCTCGGCGGGAACGGCGAGGATGAGGGTTACGCGCGCGGGCGGCTCCTCGAATATCTTGAGGAGCGCGTTCTGCGCCTCGTGGAATATGCGGCTCGCGGCGATGATGATGAGCTTGTGCTCGCCTGCGAGCGGCCCCTGCGCGGCGAACGTGCCGATACGGCGGGCATCGGCGACCGGGAAGGATTCGTAGCGGAAGGCCGCGATATCGGGATGCGCGCGGCGCGGGAGGCCGAGCGATTCCTCGCCATAGGCATACGCGGCCTCGATACCGGCATCGATATTCCCGTAGACGACGTACGCGTGATGCTTCATGCCTCCAGTCTAGCCTCTCCCCCTCCGCTCTTCCAATTTCATGGAGCGCTCATGCGCCTGCGCTAGACTGTACCTATACTCGCTCATCCCATCCGCATGCAGACCAAGTACCTCGTTGCCGTCGTTCTCATCGTCGCCGCCCTCCTCGGCATCATCGCCTACGTCGCGTTCGCGGTGCGGGGGCGGCCGGCGATGGATGCCGAGAGCGCGCGACCGGCAGCCGAAACGCCAGCGAACGGCGAACCTGCGACCCTCGGCGAGGCGGCCATCGAGGCCGATATCGTCGGCACCTGGCGCAGCCGGGACGATGCTAAGTTCACGCGCGTGTTCACGGAGGACGGCGCGGTCATCGACCGGTACGAGGGCGATGCCGACGCGACGGTGACCGGCAGCTGGACGACCGTGACCGATACGGACGGCCTGCCCTTCGAGGCCGATAGGGACATGACCGTGCTGCAGGTCGCCTTTCCCGAAGAGCGCCTGTTCTTCGGCGTGACCGAGCTCACCCCGACCTCGCTCGAGATGCTCTATCTCGGCGGCAACGGCATCCTCCGCTTCGAGCGCATATAAGCACTCGAATGTGTCACGAGAGCCCGCACCTGCGGGCTCTCGTGACATTGACAATCTACGTCTTTAGGTGTATTATATATTCAGCCGCGTGCGGCATCGTGTCGCCATAACCTTTAGGGGAATCGCCAATGCGCTCTCGCGCGCTGATCCTTTCAACCATCTTCGCCGTCCCGACGCTGGCCGCCACCGCAGCCTTCGCGCAGGCGACCTACCCCGACCCTGCCGACAAGCGCGCCGTGGACGCCATCGACCTTCATGCACCGGGCAATCCGGAAGGACCGGAGCGCCCCGAAGCCGTTTCCGGCTATACGTACGCCAGGTACGCGGAAGCCACGGCGAGCGCCGCAGGTCTCGCCCAGGCAGCGGGCGGCGGGCACGATGCTCCGCAAGCAATCGGGCCTGAAGCCGGGCGTTCCGCAAACGCGAGCGTCACGCTCGCGTCCGGACGGGTCTTCGCCGACCAAGGCTATACCGTGACGGACAACCCGGTCGTCGAATTCGACTTCACCGTCGAATACGAAGGCTGGAGCTTCAACCTCTGGCATGCCGAGTCCCTGTCGGGCGAGCGCTTCGCGCGCGAGACCGACCTGACGCTCGGCAAGGAGTTCGAAGCGGGGCCGTTCACCGGCTTCGTCCAAGGCGCTTACTTCATCGTCCCCGGGAACGATATTCCCGAGGCGATGGCCGGCCTTCGCTATCCGCTCTCCGATGCCTGTTCCCTCACCGGTTCGTACGAGGCGATGTGGGGCGGCTTCAAGACGCGAGTGACGAAGGTCGAGCTGTCGTGCGACCTGCCCGTGAGCGAGCGCGCCACGCTCTCGCTCGCTCCGGCAGCCGCGCACGATACCGATGCCGGCCGCATCGCGCTCGGCGGCACCGTCGAAGCGACGTACGCCGTCAGCGGCGATATCGCCATCGGCGCGTTCGTCACCGGCTACGCGAGCAAGGAATCCGACGCCATCGTCGGCATCCGCGTCTCGCGCGGCTTCTAGGAAACCCTGGGCCCTCTGCATCCGTGCGGAGGGCCCTTTCTATGCGCACCCGTCGCGATTGACGCTGCGCGCGGCAGGCACATACTGATTGCAGAAAAGGATCAGGCCGGTTCCTTGCCCCTCGCCAGGGACCCGGATGCCTTGCCCACATGGAGGTGCCCTATGCGTGCTATCGCTCTTTTGATCGCGATGTCCGTATCCGCTCTTGGCGCGCCTTCTAACGCCCAAGAGCTCTCGCCCGGCCTCTCGGCCACGCTGCTCGCGAAGGACTTCAGCCTTTCCGCCAAACCGTACGTCTCGCCGCTCAACCGGCCTATCGAGCCCCCGCTCGTCCTCGGGAAGTACGCGGTCCGTGCCTATGCGGTACGGACGCTCGACTTCTACGAGCCCGAGGGCTCGCGCGACGGCGACCCCGTCCTCGGCTTCGAGTTCGGTCCGCGCGACGAACGGAAGCCATGGATACTGACCGCGGCCATCGCGCTGCGCGACAACGACGCGCTGCCTATCAACGAGCGCTACGCGCTCACCGCCGAGGTCGAGGACAACTCCATCGAGTTCGGCGGCCTGAAGGTCCGTTTCAAGGAGGCCAAGATCGGCTTCAAGCTGAAGTTCGGCCCGAACGCCGGCAACTAGAGACTCCAGGGGTCCGCTCACGCGGACCCCTCTTCGCATTTCGCAACTATGGAGCGAGCTGGTGAATCTAACCCGTTACGGTACTCCAGGGTTGAGATTCGCTAGCGAGCGGAATCACTTCTTGCTGATGATGCTCTTCTTGTACGAATCCAGGTGACGCAGCGCCACCCCCGTTCCCCGCGCCACGCAGAAGTATGCCTCGTCCGCGAGTTTCGCCTCCACGCCCGTGCGGCGATAGACGAGCTCCGGGAGGTGCCGCAGCTGCGACGTGCCGCCCGTGAGGATGATGCCGTTGTCGATGATGTCCGACGCGAGCTCCGGCGGCGTGTCCTGGAGCACCTTGCGTATCGCGTTCATCATGTCGCGCAGTTCGCGGTTCATCGCCTGCACGATCTCGTTCGTCCGCAGCTCCACGGTGCGCGGCAGTCCCGACACCAGGTCCCGCCCCTTTACCTGCATCGCGAGCTCTTCCGCGACCGGCACCGCCGAGCCGATGGTTATCTTTATCTCCTCTGCCGTCTTGTCGCCGATAGCGAGGTTGTACTGCTTCTTGAGGTAGTCGATGACGGCCCGGTCGAGCTTCGTGCCCGCCACCTTCACCGAGGTCGATGCGACGATGCCGCCGAGCGAGATCACGGCGACGTCGATGGTACCGCCGCCGATATCCGCGATCATGCGGCCGAGCGCTTCCTGTATCGGGATGCCCGCGCCGATGGCGGCGAGTATCGGCTCCTTCACGACGAACGCGTCCGCGGCGCCCGCCTTCACCGCCGCCTCGATGACCGCGCGCTTCTCCGTCGAGGTCACCCCCGCAGGCACCGACACCAGCACCACCGGCTTGAGCAGGTTCCACCTGCCGAGCGCCTTGCGGATGAAATAGCGGAGCATCGCCTCGGTCACGCGATAGTCCGCGATGACGCCGTCCTTCATCGGGCGGTACGCGATGATGGAATCCGGCGTGCGGCCGATCATCGCCTTCGCCTCGACGCCGATGGCGAGCACGCGGTTGTTCTCCGTCGATACCGCCACCACGGACGGCTCGTTCAGCACCACGCCCTTCCCAGGCACGAACACCAGCACATTGGTCGTGCCGAGGTCGATGCCGAGACGGGGTGAGAGCGAGGCCATAGAGCCCGCGTATCATACCGCGCCTGCCGGAATCCCTCAAAAAAGTGGACAATCGCCTACCTTGCTCATCAAGGTCCGTCCTTGATGAGAGAGATCGCGCGGCGCCATACCATATGCGTCTCCGTGGGGTACAATGCACCCACTATGGCAGCAGCCGAGGGAGCGAACTTCATCGTCGAGGGCGGCACGCCCCTGTCCGGGTCGATAGAGACCAACTGCTCGAAGAACGGCGCGGTCGCACTCCTCGCCGCATCGCTGCTCAACAAGGGGACGACGACGCTCCTGAACGTCCCGAAGATAGAGGAGGTCAACCGGCTCGTCGAGGTGCTGCGCTCCATCGGCGTCTCTTGCGAGTGGGACGACCACACCCTCGTCATCGTACCGCCCGAGACCCTGTCCCTCGATTCCATCGATACCGAGGCCGCAGCGCGCACGCGCAGCATCCTCATGTTCATCGGCCCGCTCCTCCACCTCTTCCCCACCTTCGATATCCCGCAATCGGGCGGCTGCCACCTGGGCCTGCGTTCCGTGCGACCGCACCTCTGGGCGCTCGAGCGGTTCGGCGTCGCCATCGAAGCGCTGACCGACCGGTTCCAGGTGACGAGCGACGGGCTCGCCCCTGCCGAGGTCGTGCTCTACGAGTCGAGCGATACCGCGACCATCAACTCCCTCTTCGCCGCCGCGCGCCTTTCGGGCACCTCCGTCATCAAGTACGCCTCCGCCAACTACCAGGTGCAGGAGGTCTGCGGATACCTAGCGGCGCTCGGCGTCACGGTCGACGGGCTCGGCACCACCACGCTCACCGTCACCGGCGTGCCGGATATCGCGGTCGACGTGACGTACTCCGTCGCCGAGGACCCGATAGATGCCATGTTCTTCATCACCGCCGCCATCGTGACCGAGAGCGCGCTCACCGTGCGCCGCGTCCCTATCGAGTTCCTCGAGGTCGAGCTCGCCGTGCTCGAGAAGATGGGCCTCAATTTCAGCATCGAGATGCGCGGCGTCTCGGGCAACGGCATCACCAAGCTCGCCGACCTCGCGCTCGAGCCGTCGAAGCTCGTCGCGTTCCCCGAGAAGATACACGCCCGCCCGTATCCGGGACTCAATATCGATAACCTCCCCTTCTTCGCCGTCATCGCCGCGAAAGCCGATGGCGTCACCCTCATCCATGACTGGGTGTACGAGAAGCGCGCCATCTATTACACCGAGCTCGACCGCCTCGGCGCCGAGACCGTCCTCATGGACCCGCACCGCATCCAGATAACCGGCCCGCGCCACTTCCGCGGTGCGGAGCTCGTCTCCCCGCCGGCGCTCCGGCCGGCGACCATCCTCCTCATCGGCATGTTAGCCGCCGAAGGCCGCTCCATGCTCCGCAACGTCTACAGCATCAACCGCGGCTACGAGGACCTTGTCCCCCGCTTGCAAAGCATCGGCGCGCGCATTGAGCACGCGTAATCCTTCACTTTCGTACTCTCTGTCCACTGCTAGAATGGCCCCATGAGAGCCATCGGCGATTTCCTTCCCAAGGACTGGGACAAGAAGAGCGAGAAGTCCCGCAAAACCGAGCGCGGCGAGCTTATGCGCTTCTTCGTCCGGCACCTCAACTACTCCCGCGCCGAGGACGGACTGCCGAAACTCACCATGTCCCGCATGGGCCGCATCCTCGAGGGCATCCCGACCGAGGACCTCTACTACCTGAAAGCGGTCACGAGCCGCGCCAAGAATTTCAGCAAGAAGTTCTGGTGGGAGGTGGACCCGGAAAAGCATATCGAGAAGGAGCCGTTCTAGCTATTGACGCCAGCGGCGTCTCGGCGTACAGTATTCTGCACCTCCAGCTCCGGGAGGTGGTGTCCCTCTGGGAGTCGGATGCTCGGACAGCAGGTATAGGTTAATTATGAACCGAAAGCCGATCGCTCGATGACGCCGACGCACGGAGAAACGCTAGGGGCAGCCCCTAGAACGCGTGCCCGCTGAGCATTCAGCCCCCGAACCGCCCCGCTCGCGGGCACGCACCTTCCGCACCGGACTTCGTTCCGGTGCTTTCTTTTTACCCCTATCCTGCTACCGTATTTCCATATGAAGCCCATCGTACAGGACGGCGACCCGGTTCTCCGCGGCATCGCCGCACCCGTACCCGAAGAGCTGTTCGGGAGCGCCGAGCTCGCGGAGATGCTCAAGGACATGGCCGAGGCGCTCGATGCGGAGCCGGATGGCGTCGCTATCGCGGCACCCCAGATAGGTCTGCCCTACCGCATCTTCCTCGCGCGCTACGACCGCATCGCGCCGCCTCCCCCGGAAGGCGCTCCCGCGCTCACTGCCGATATCGGCGTCTATATCAATCCCGAGATCACCCGCGCCTCGCAGCGTCGGCTCCCGATGGACGAGGGCTGCCTCTCCGTCCGCGGCCTTTACGGCACCACCCTGCGCCATGACCGCGCGACCGTCAGGGCACGGAAGGAGGACGGGAGTTCCTTCGAGCGCGGCGGCGGCGGCATACTCGCCCAGATATTCCAGCACGAGAC
This sequence comes from Minisyncoccota bacterium, assembly GCA_036261925.1. Lineage (GTDB taxonomy): Bacteria > Patescibacteriota > Minisyncoccia > Phycocordibacterales > Phycocordibacteraceae > C7867-001. The sequence continues at coordinate 25,936 of DATAJW010000032.1, forward strand.
AGATCACCTCAACGGCATGCTCTTCATCGACCACGCGACCGACATCCGTGAAGCGCAGCCGCGCGCCGACCAGCATGAGCCGGAAATGTAAGTTCCTCTTCTTCGGGACGCCGTACGTGGCGCGCGATACGCTCGCCATGCTCATGGACGCCGGCTACGTTCCCGAAGCCGTCGTCACCTCCCCGGATGCGCCGCGCGGGCGCGGCCTCGCCCTCGCCCCGTCCGAGACGGCAGCATGGGCCGACGAACGCGGTCTCCGCGTCCTCAAGCCCGAGACGCTTACGAGCGGCGTCATCGAGGAATTGCAGGCGTACGGTGCCGAGTACGCTATCGTCGTCGCGTACGGCAAGATACTGCCCCGGAAGCTCATCGATGCGTTCCCGAAGGGCGTGCTCAATATCCACTATTCCCTCCTGCCGAAGTATCGCGGCGCCTCGCCCGTCGAGCGTGCGCTCCTCGATGGCGAGACCGTCACCGGCGTCACCGTGCAGCGCATGGTATTCAAGCTCGACGCCGGCGACGTGCTCGCGGCGAGGGAAGAAGCGATCCTCCCGGACGATACGACGCGCACGCTCCGCGCGCGGCTCATCCCGCTCGGCGCGCGGCTGCTGGTCGATACGCTTCCCGCGTTCGAGGACGGCATACTCTCCGGAACTCCCCAGGACGAGGGCGCAGCGACCTTCTCCGGAAAGATAGACAAGAAGGATGGCGAACTGGCGCTTCCCGGGAACGACCAGGAGAACTGGAGCAAGTATCGCGCGTACGCTGAATCTCCCGGTACGTATTTCTTCGCCGAGCGGGGCGGCAAGACCGTGCGCGTGAAGATAGTCACCGCCGCGTTCGAGAACGGCCGTTTCATCCCCGTACGCGTCGTCCCCGAAGGCAAGAAGGAGATGGCGTACGCCGACTTCGTCCGTGCATAGGAACACCCCGCCGGGGGCGGGGTGTTCCTCTCTCCGGCCTCTCTTCCTGCTTTCGGCTTCCCCTCCTACGACTGCGTCCCGAAACCGCGCATCATCCCCTTGAGCATGACGCCACCCTTGCGCACCATGCTGATATGCCGCTTGCGCGCCGTATGGAGCGCGCTCGCGAGATCGCCCACCGCGCGGTCGATGGCGCTCTCGATGGTCTCCTCGACCGCTTTCGCATAGAAGCGGGTGCCATCGGCATCGAAATTGATATCGACATACCATATCCTCCCCGTCTGGTGCGCTTCCGTTTCCTTGCCGATATCGACGTACGCCCGGGCATACTCGTTGCCCTTCCCGAGGTATTTCCGCAGTCCCTCCAATTTCTTCTGCGCATGGGCGGTATGTTCCGAAGTGAGCTCGTAATTGGTGCCTTTGAAGTGGATCTGCATAGGGCCAATGATTTATGTGTCGAGTAACTCCGGCTCATTCTACGGACTCATGCCGAAGGTTCGATGAAGATAGTCGATGATGTCGCCCGATTCGTACATGGAGACGTCATGCTCATGGTCGATGAGGTAGGGCATCTGCAGCTTTCCGCCTGCCGCTATCAACTCTTCGGCCACTCCGTCGTCGTAGATGCTCTTCACGTCAGGCTCGAGGCCGAGCTCCTCCGCGGCATGGAGCACATTCGCGCAGTAAGGGCATCCGGGCTTGATGAAGAGCGTCAGCATGGTCGTTTCCCTAAGTATACCCGCACGCTGACGTTCTATGAATGTTGGTATAGCAAAACCCGCAGCCGGTGAGGGCTGCGGGCACGGAGTGCGCCCCTAGGGCCTCCATTCGAGCTTCTGCAGCTCATTCGCGTACTCGTGCGGCGATAGCGGCCGCATAAGGATGAAGCGCGGTCCTGCGTAGCTGGCGCGCTTAACCGGGACCAGAAACCCGTTCTGCCACGCGAGCAGCGGGCGATGGGCCGGTGTCCCGCGCTTCTCGCCATAGTACGAACGATAGTCGACCCGATATTCCTTCGAGTCGACGTCGGACGAATAACCGCTCACCAGATACAGCTTCTCGCCGGCTTCCAGGGAGCTCTTGAAGTGCCGATAGATGCCGCGCCGTACCGTGAGCGCTATCAGGCGCTCCGCCTCCACGGTTTCGCCTTGCGCGAGCAGATCGAGAATGTACAGCCACGCGCTCTTTTCCTGCGCGTAGACGTCGGATAAGTCCTGCATGAATCACCTCCTCGCCCACCCTACCCTCCTCCACCGCACCGTCAATCCCGCATTGCCGAATCAGCGTTTTGGGCTAGAATACAGGGGCTCCCGCAAGGGGGCGCTACACATTCCGCGGTAGCTCAGCGGTAGAGCAGTCGACTGTCAAAGGCAGCTTTCAGGGGTAACCCTGATCGAAAAGGAGGTGAACTGCTGGAAGCCCTAACGAGCAAGACGAGGGTAATCAGCAGCCAAGCGTGTCCCCAGTATTTTGGGGTCCCCATTCCGATGGGGAGACGAGCGGCGGATCGCGTTAGTGAGGATGCATCATCCAAACGAGAGCGAATCCGGTAAGCGAGTCCATGAAGGTTCAGAGACTATCCCGTATGGGAGTACATCTGCGAAAGCGGCTGGAAGCGCCTCCCACCCTAATTCGTAAGAATGGGTGATGATATAGTCCACCCTTTTCGGAAACGAGAAGATACGTGTAATCGATCGGTCGCAGGTTCGAATCCTGCCCGCGGAGCAAACAGAAAAGCACCCATACGGTGCTTTTCTCGTTCCTGAAAATGGTGGTTGACCCTGTTCCCCTTGGGAAAATCACCCTTCCGGGTGATTTTCAGTATTGGAAACCTATCGCTTCGCGTGTTCCGCCAAGCATTCCGCATACACCTCCTCGAGCTGGTCCACCATGCGGCCATGGAAGAACTGCGCGGTCATGAGCTCCTTTCCGGCACGGCCGAAGCGCTGCCGCATAGCCGCATCCTGGAGGAGCGTTATGATGCGCGAGACGAATGCCGGACCGTCATGCTTGGTGACGACGAATCCCGTGACGCCATCGAGCACCACCTGCGGCGTGCCGCGCGGGCGCGTGCCGATGACCGGAAGGCCCGCAGCCATCGCCTCGAGCACGGCCATGCCCTGCCCCACGCTCGGCGTGCAGAATATATCGGCGATCTGGAGATACGGGTCCACGACGGTCGTCGCGTCGACGAATGCGATGGACGCATCGAGCGCGAGCGCACGCGCCTGTTCCTCGAGGCGACCCTTCTCCGGTCCGTCCCCCACGATGATGAGCTTCGCGTCGGGCACCGCTTCCCGCACTTGCGGGAACCACTCGATCAGCTCCGCATGGTTCTTCCCGCGCTCGAGACGCGATACCGATACCAGCACCGGGTCGCCTTTCCGTATGCCGAGGCGCGTCCGGAGCGCTGCGCGCTCTTCCTCGGACAGGCTCGGTCCGGCCGGGCTCATGCCGTTGTAGATCAGGCTAAGCTTGCCCTTCTCTACGCCGTTGGCGCAGAGTTCGTCCACGAGCCAGTCGACGACCGTGACCACCTTGTCCGAGTAGCGGTTGATGACCGAACCGAGCGTCAGGAGCTCCTTGCGCGTGTAGCCATGCGCCGTCTTCACGATAGGCACGCCCGTCACGAAGCGCGCGAGGTACGCCGCCCGGCTCGATTCGAGCTTCTGCGCATGGATGAGGACGATGCGCTCCTCGAGGCAGACGCGGACCATCTGGAACGCGCCGTAGAGCACGCCGAAGAGGCCATGCTCGAAGAAGGCGCGCACGAAGCGGATATCCGGATGGAATCGCTCGCGGAACGGCCCCTGGTTCGCGAGCACCACGACGCGGTGGCCGCGCGCATGGAGCTCGTTGGCGACGAGGACCGTGTACTTCTCCGCACCGCCTACATTCAGGTTCTCGGTGACGATGAGTATGGGATAGGTGCGCATGGCGTTCTGTCTCATATGCAGGAAAGTCACCGGCGGCGGTGACTCGTATAGGCATGTATTCTAATAGTTTCTTCATAAAATGTCAATACCCTCGCTGGCCCGGATTGTGGGAACGCGCTTACGGGAGAGCGCCCGGGTGACTGGCGCTGCGTCCGCTCCGCTCCGGCATATATGAGAAATATCCGGCGCATAGTATGGTGTACGTACCCATTAGCATCTATCGAACCGATATGTCAGCAAACAGCCATGGCGTGAGCCCCAAGAAGCCTCGCAAGAGCCCGCCGAAGACCAAGAAGCGCCTCGAGATAAATGCAGCGCGCCAAGCAGCGCAGAAACGGGGACGATAATCCCCTCCAGCCGAACGGCCGTCCGATCCATCGGGCGGCCGTTCTCCTATCTGCGCGCATGGCGCGGAGCGTATGCAATACTTACCCCATGGCATACGGCAATCCGCTCGTCCCCGACGACGACCTGCGCCGCGACGCGGCGAACGACAACGCGAAAGCCCTCGAGCGCGCGCGGCTCCAGGAGGAGTCGCGCAAGCGGCAGCATGCCGCGAGGGTGGCGAGCGAGACCGCGAAGCTCGAAGCGGAGGTCAGGCGCGCGGAGACCGCCATCCGCGCGATAGATACCGAGCTCGAGCGGCTCGATCGCACGCTTCGGACGGCCGCACGCACGAAGCGCACGGCGCCACGGACAGCGCACGGCGCCGAGAACGAAGAGCGGCTCATCCGCGCCATCAAGGACGAGCTCGCCGACGATGAGCGGGAGGAGCGCGCGGCGAAGGCGGAGCTCGATGAGCGCGAGCGGAAGCTCGCGGAACTCAAGCGCGGGAGCCGGACCGCGGAAGAAGCGGCCAAGGAGCGCGAACGGGCGCAGCGGGCGCGCACCGAGAAGGAGACGCGGCTCCGGGCGCTCGCGCGCGACATCGAGCGCATCGAGCGCGAGCGTGACCATGCGAAACCCGTCGTCCGCACCGTCGCTTCCGGGCGTCCTGACGCAGCGCGCGAAGAAGCGGCCATACGCGCCCTCGCCCAGAAGCTCGAGGAACTGGAGCGGCAGGAGCGTGAGCTCAAGCGCGAGCTCGACGAGCATCGCCGCCTGCTCCGCCAGGCCGCGAACGACGACAGCGCGTCCGCGACGGATGCCGCGCAGGAGCGCCGGCAGCATGAAGACGCGCTGCGGCGGCTTTCTTCCGAGAAGGCCGCGCTCGAGCGCGAGGTCGGTGACCTCGCGCGCGCGTCCGCGAAGCGCGCCGCGGGCAGCCCGGAGGAGATCGCGCGCGCCATCGAGGAAGAGGAGCGCGCGATCCGCACGCTCCGCGAACGTCATGAGCGCCTCGAGCGGGAGGAACGGGCGCTTACGGAGAAGCTCGAGGAGCACAGTCGCAGCAAGCGCGACCTCGAGCGGGAGGAACGTGAGGCTGCGGATGCGCTCCGCGCATCGGAAACGGCCGGACAGACGGCCGAGGCCCGCAAGAAGGAGCGGGAACGCGAACGCGAACGCCTCGAGCGCGATGTCGAGGCGTTGAAGCGGAAGATGGACGCGCTTGCGCGCGAGGCGGCATAGCTAGTCGGTCGCCGGGGTACGAAACGTCTTGAAGCGGAGCTTCGCGGTCTCCGCGAGCTCGAGCGCGCGTTCGCGCATGCGCGCGAGGTACGGGCGGCTCTTCTCGCGCGCGTCCGCGTAGAGGCGGGCGACCTGCTCGCGGCGCGCCGCGAGGCGCGCCTGGGCGACCTCTGCGTACGTCGCATCGTCAGGCGTCCGCTCCCGGAACGAGCCGAGATCGAGGAGCGCGAGGCCGAGCATGAACGCCGCCGCACCGACGACCAGCGCGATGAGGCTGATGACGAGCTCTACCGGGCTCATCGTGAAGTCGGCGCCGGACATGACGAAATAACCGAGCCCGACGAGCGTCAGCGCGCCGATAACGGCGAGCGGAGAACGGTATTTGCGGAAATTGGTCATGATGAAGTCCATAGGCGCGTTTGAAACATTATGACACGTCCTATTATATACGCAACTATCAGGCGCCGGTCGGCTTCTCGAGGTACGCGGTCCAGTACTTGCGCTTGTAGAGCCTGCCGCCGACGGTCGGGTAATGGGTGGATTGCGCGAGCTCGGCTATCCTGAACCATCTACCATACCGCTCCGTGAATGTGCCTTTCGTGAAGGTCTTCTCCGCTATCTTCAGGTCGGGATGCACGTAGCTGTCCGGGTCGGGACCGGGCGCGCGCTTGATGAGCGTCTTCGCGTTGTCGTCACCCTCCTTCGAGAGCGCCCGGACGAACGCATGGCCGCCCGGCTTCAGGACCCGGAACATCTCGGAAAGATAGGTATCCCGCGCCGCGTCCGAGAGCGAATTCGAGGAGGTGACATCGAGCACGATATCGACCGACGCATCCGGCAGCGGATACGGCGCGCCGATGTCGCGCTTCTCGTAGGTTATAGGGAGTCCCGCCTCCTGCGCGAACCCGCGCGCGAGCGCGAGCGCCGTATCCGAGACCTCGTAGCCGATGACCTTCGCGCCCCACTCCGCGAAGTGGAAGGCGTTGCGTCCGGTCCCGGTCCCGAGGTCGAGCACCGTCATCCCGTCGAAGTCGTTCGGGAGGCCCGCCAGGCGCCATTTCCGCCGTATCCATTTCGTGAACCGCTCGATATCCGCGGACGGCCGGTTCGTACGCGACAGCATCTGGGGAGAGCGGTATTCCGCCTCCCACGCCTGTTCCTGCGCCTGCCCGTTCCTGTCCATAGCGCCACTCTCTCACACTCGGCGGATTAGTCATCCCCATGAGGGCATTGACATAATGGTAATATCATCCTAGGATTTATCCAGGACCGATACGGAGGAAACGATATGGCCGACACGAGAGAGACGGGACCGGCGGAGCCGGAACCCCCGGCGGCACCTGACCAGCAAGCGCAACCCGCAACGGGCTCCAGCTTCGGCAGCGAGGATCCGCAAGAGATCCTCATGTACATGGGCTAGCCGCCCGCCCCCTATCGCCGCGCTCCCGAGTGAGCGCGGCGTTTTCTTATCCCTTCTTCCCCGGGCACTTGCCGCACTTGCATCCCAGCGGCTTGATATGCTCGTCCACGTACTCCTTGCCGTAGTCGTAGGAAATCTCCTCGCCCGGACGAATCCTGCGCGTCGCGAGTATGAACACGCGATCCTTGTATATCTCCGTCTCCGCGTTCGGCTTGCAGGAGTGATTGATATATCCCGCCTTGTTTATCTTCGGTTTCCCGTCGATGGTCTTCCTCTTCGAGACCTCGAACAGGTACTTGCTGCGGCTCGTCCGCTCCTCCTCCTTCGATATCACGCGGCCGACGTACTCGATGATGCACGCGCCCTTCGGTATCTCGCTCCCCGCGAAGAGACCGAGGCCCGCGCTCGACCGCCCAACCCGAAGCGAGAAATCGCCCGGCACGAATTTTCCTGTGGTTGCCATAGTAGCGAGAATCATACCGCGCAACCGCGCTCCCGAGAAGCGCGTGGTAGACTGACGTCGTTATGGATAGAAGGACGCTCGTCTTCGCACTTCCCTCCCTCGTGCTCCTCGTCGCGCTCGGCATCGTCGTTTTCCGCTACGTCGCGCTCGCCGATGCGCAGGCGGCCCTCCAGGCCGCGAAGGCCGATGCCGACGCGTACGTGAAGGAGCTCCAGGCCGAGCTCGCCGACCGCGAGAACGACATCAGCGACCTCACCGATGCCCTCACCGTCGAACGCAATAAGACCGGCGTCTTCGAGCGCCAGATACGCGATATCTCCGGCACCGTAGGCACGCTCGAGAAGCTCGCGAAGACCGACCCCGAGCTTCTCGCGAAATACTCCAAGGTCTATTTCCTGAACGAGAACTATGCGCCGCCCGCGCTCGCCCGGGTCCCGGACGGGTTCGCCTACGAGCCGTCGCGGAACCTGCAGGTCCATGCGAAGATGCTCCCCTTCCTCGAAGACCTCCTCGAGGAGGCTGCCGAGGACGATATCGACCTGCAGGTCATCTCCGCCTATCGTTCGTTCGGCACCCAAGCCGCCCTCAAGTCGAGCTACATCGTTACCTACGGCGCAGGCGCCAACAGTTTCTCCGCTGACCAGGGGTACTCCGAGCACCAGCTCGGCACCACCCTCGACTTCACCACCGCGACGGTCGGCGCGACGTTCACCGGCTTCGACCAGACTCCCGCGTTCGACTGGCTCGAGCGCAATGCGTGGAAGTACGGCTTCATACTTTCCTACCCGGCCGGGAACGGTTACTACCAATACGAGCCGTGGCACTGGCGCTTCGTCGGCGAAGACCTCGCCGAGCGCCTCCACGACGATAAGAAGGATTTCTACGACCTCGACCAGCGCACCATCGACGAGTACCTGGCATCCCTCTTCGACTAGGGATGCTAGACTGGGGCATATGCCTGAAGCCACGCCACTTTTCCCGAACGGTGCTCCCGAGCGTCCGCAGCGCGCACGCGCTGAAACGCCGGATCTTGATCCCGCGAAGCTCACGGCCATCCACGATATGCGCGAGCGAATGGACAGCGAGGAGCTCCGCAAGATGAAGGACGCCATCCGTAGCTACGCCCCTGCCGACCTCGCCCAGATAGTGAACGACCGCAGCATCGAGCAGATGCAGGCGAACCCGCTCATGAGCGTCGCCGCGCTCGAGCTCCTGCGGGAACCCGACGAGGAGAACGGATAAGAGAAAGCCCCGCGCTTCGCGCGGGGCTTTTCTTGCGCGGGGCGCGCCGTCGGCGCCTAGCGGAGCGCCCGCCACGTACCCTTGTCCTCCCCGCCGTCTATCTTGAAGATGGCGACGCCCGCGACGCCCAGGCGCTTCGCGAGCGCGATGTGGCCCGAGAGCGCGCCCGCATCGCTCCAGGAGAGGAGGTTGAACGTGACCGGCTGGCCCGTCTCCTTCGCGTACTCCCGCGCGCCGTACGCGACCTGGAGGCCTTCCGGCGTGCCCTTCGGCGCCTTCTTGATGAGCGTGCGCTGCGAGACGCCCTTCGTCTCCCGGTCGACGAACGCGAGGCTCATCTCGCCCCAGGCGTTGCGCGCGGGAGCGATGTCGTAGTCGTCCTCCACCTCGTCCGCGTAGCCCGGGTTGAACGACCAGAGATTCTTATAGGAATACTTCCCCTGCGGGGTCACGGTCACCGCAAGCTCCCGGCCATAGGTCGCGACGCCGATGGAGATCTTCGACTTCGGGATATCCTGCGCGGCCAGGTTCACCACCTTTTCCGTCCAGAGCGTATCGGCAACCGGGAAATACGGTCCCGTGCGCAGCGCATTCAGCTTCTGGTCCGCTGTCTGCTGGTCGTAGGTCATGAGCTTCACCGAATCGCAGGCGCGGCCGATGGAAGGATAGTCGTTCGCGAACATGTAGGCGGTCGCGGGCGGGGCCGTGGTATAGCGGTCCGGCACCGGCGTGCGCGCCTCTATCGTGCAGGAGAGCTCCTTGCCCTTGAGCGCGACCTTCAGCTCCGTGAGGAAGAGCGAGAAATAGTCCTTCGTCTCCGCGAGCTTGCCCTCGTAGTCGATATCGATGCCGTCGTACTTCCCGTCCTCGACGAGCTTCACGATCTCCTTGATGTGCGCGGCGCGGAGCTGCGGGTTCGAGAGCGTGCGGTGTATCGCGTTCCCGTCGCTCCACATGAGCGTCGGCACGATGGCTACGTTGTTCTTATCGGCCGCGCGTACGAGCGACTTCCAGTACGAGGCCTTCATATCCGCGTTGTCCCTTATGGCGCCCGTCGACAGGACCGAATAGGTGAACGGGTTCAGCTCCGTGAACGCCTTGATGTTCTTGCGCGCGTCCGCGGCGCCCTTCTTCGCCTGCCAGTACGGTATCCAGCCGGATACCTCGAAGGGAGCCGCATGCGTGAGCGGCGCGAAATTCATGAAGACGACGGCAGCGATGAGAGCCGTCGTCGCGATGCGGGGGAAGAGTGAAGCCAAGGTACGTATCATTAGTAGGGAGTATACCAAAATAGACGAACGCCGCCGCAGTATATTACTGCGGCGGCGTTCGTTGCGTGCTTTTCTAGGCCCTTGTAGCTATGCTAGATCTTTCTAGCGCAGGGCAAGCGACGGTTCCTCGAACATGGAGGCGAGTTCCGCCTGCGTGTCGGGGATAGCGGAGATATCTATCTTCCCCACTACCGTCACCGTAACCTGATCGCATACTCCAAGCGCGTAGCTGGGGTTGACCTGTCGCGCACCTATCGGAACCGTATCCGCCTGGTCGAACAAGACATCGATCTTGTGGGTCCAGCGTGGATGCATGGTGTCCGCGATAACGCGATAGCCGATCAGGTGTTCCACCGTGCTGAACTGGCAGCGCGGCGTGTCCGCGACCGAACGCTCTATCTTGATCACGGTGCCGAACGGGAGTTCGGCGCCGAGATCCTGGGAGCGCGCGGCAACGACCTCGGGGTTCGAATACGCACCGCTTGCGGTGGTGAACGGATCGCCGTCGGTCTGCGCGGGGACTGCGTTGTAGGCAGTCATGCTTACCGTGTAACTTTGGGTCGCTTCCGCAAGGGTCGCGACCTTCGTATAGGAAGGGTCGCTATCCTCGCTTGCTGCCACCGGCTCGCTAGTTACTTGTGCGTGCGCGGGAGCCCCAACGTTGCCCGGTAAAAGGAAAATCGCCATTACGGCGAGTAAAGCAAATTGCATAGTCACAAGACGTCCGAAAACAGCCTTGTAAGGCCATACTAGCACGTTTGACAACGCTTGTCAAGAGTGGTGGAGCGATTCGGGCCCTTCACCGGAGGCTCATTTTCCTGCTGTCAAGCCCTCGTTTTCCCTGGTCATTTCTGCTATGATATGGCGTAACAAGGCCATGAAAAACCGCAAACGGAAGCTCTGGTTCTCCGCGAAGAAGTACGGCTGGGGATGGTACCCAATCACCTGGGAGGGATGGCTCATCACCCTCCTCTATATGGTGCTTTTCATCGGCTCCGCCTTCCTTTTCGGCGTTCTTGCCCCCGCAGCGGTAGCGAGCGGCGGCTCGATACTCGCCGGGACCGTCCTCCTCGGCTCCTTCATGCTCCTTCTCACCGCTTCCCTCCTCTGGCTCTGCTACCGCTATGGCGAGGAACCCCGCTGGCGCTGGGGAAAGGATTAATCCGTCCCTGCGTACGCCTGCTCGAGCTTCGCGAGGTCGAACTTCTTCATCTTCAGGAACGCCTGCGTCACCCGACCTATCTGCTCCGGCGTACCCTCCCGCATCATTTCGTCCATGCGCGTCGGCGTGATCTGCCAGGACACCCCATACTGGTCCTTGACCCAGCCGCATTGCTCCGATTCCGGATGCGCCGAGAGCTTCTCCGTGTAGTAGTCGATCTCTTCCTGCGAATTACAGCGCACCATGAGCGAAATCGCCTCCGTGAAGCCGAACTCGTGCTGGTACGCGCTGTCCATCGCCGTGAACCATTGCCCGGCAAGCTCGAAATCGCTGAACATGACCGTCCCCTCCTTATCGGGCTCCCTGCCCGCCGGGTACCGGACGAGCGTGCCCCGCTTCGCGTCCTTGAATACCGAGATATAGAAATCCCCCGCTTCTTCCGCCTTTCCGCACACGTCGCCCACGAAGAGCAGCGAGGGGATAATGAACGGGCGTTCCTCCCCTTCGGGATTCGTGAGCATGAGCTGCCACGTCACCCCATACTTGTCCGCTATCCACCCGAACAGCGGGCTGAACGGATACGTATCGAGCGGCATGAGCGCTTTCCCGCCCTCCGATAGCTTCTCCCAGAGCGCACGCAGCCGTTCCTCCGCCCGTTCGTCCTTCGACGGGTCGAAGTTGAGCATGAACGATATCGCCGGATTCATCTTGAAGTACGGGCCTGCGCTGATAGCCATGAACGAATACCCCGAGAGATCGAACGTGACCGTCTCGGCATCGCCCGACGGCGTGTCGTGTAGTACGCGAGAATCGGTAATGCGTGAATCGGGAAAGAGCGAAACATAGAACTCGGCAGCTTCCTTAGCCTGCGTGTCGAACCAGAGGTGCGGGATGATCTTTTGCATACAGAAACCCTAGCATATTCATAGAAATAGATGATGAAGCGCTTACCTTAAGTCCAGGTTTTCAATATTTTTATTTGAATTTTTCTGTTCCTTACGAACTTATGGTTATACATATGAACCAACCAAAAATATCTCATATTGTATTTGTGCTGATATCAGTCTTTATTGCTATGACTTTCTTTTCGAGCATCGTCCAAAATTAAATAATAGCCCCGCAACCACTGAAGGTTACGGGGCTTTGGTTAAGGCGTTGGCTCCGATGCGGCCGGACGCCCTAGTGGGCGGTCGGCTGCGGCTGCCGTATGTCCAGGTAGAGCATGCGCGACCAGTTGTCCCAGGGCGCATCGATCCTGCTGCGGAAGCAGCCGGGGATGCCGGTGAGGTCGAGGCAGCTGCCGACGAATCCTGGGTGACCAGGGCTCGGCTGGCGCAGGATGGTATCGAAGAAGTGGAGCTTCAGGCCGCGGAAGTGCTCCGGGATGAGCTCCCGATGGCAGTCGAGCGCGAGCGCGATTGCCGTGGGAACAGGCGTCCGGGAGCATTCCACGAGCAGCATGCATGCGTCATACAGATCGTCGAGCTTCGGTTCGGGCACAGGCGGCTCGAAGACCGAGACCGCATGGCCGTTCAGGAAGAGCGTCTTGCCGACGCGTTCCAGGGCGACGATGAGCTCCACCGGCGCCGATTCGGCGTTCCCGTCCCGGTACCGGTGCGGTGTGGCGTATTCGGACAGGTCGATGAAGCGTTTGACCGTTTCCTCGTGATTATCGTTGACGGCGAATGCCGGAAGCATGGCGATTCCTTTCTCGGGCGATGCAGAAAGAGCGTTCGGGAATAGAATGCCATAAAAATAGAATGAATCAAGCCGCATACGCGGCTTGATTCATTGCTGCTGCGTACGGGAGCGCTTCCCTACCAGTTGAGCTGGCCGCCCGTCTTGTACTCGGTGACGCGGGTCTCGAAGAAATTCTTCTCCTTGTTGAGGTCGACAGCCTCGCTCATCCAGGTGAATGGGTTCTCGACGTTGTACTGCTTCGGGAGGCCCACCGACTGGAGGCGGCGGTCGGCGATGTGCTCGATGTACTGCTTGAAGCCGTCGGCGTTCATGCCGAAGATACCCTTCGGGAAGACCTCGGTCGCGAAGGTGTACTCGAGCGTCACGGCGCGCCTGATGAGGTCGATGACGTGCTGCTGGAACTCGGGCGTCCAGAGCTCGGGCTGCTCCTCCTTGATGGCATTGATGAGGTTGATGCCGAAATTGAGGTGCTGCGACTCGTCGCGCATGATGTACTGGATCTGCTCGGCGGAGCCGGTGAGCTTGTTCTGGCGCTGGAAGCCGAACATGACTGCGAACGAGGAGTAGAAGAAGATGCCCTCGAGCACGAGCGAGAAGACGACGAGGTTCTCGAGGAACTTCTGGTCGTTTTCGAAGGTTCCGGTCTTGAACTCGGGGTCGAAGATGCCCTCATTGAGCGCGAGGACCATGTTGTCCTTGTTATAGATGGCGTCCATCTCCCGGTACATATTGAAGATGCGGCTCTCGTCCATCTGGAGGCTCTCGACGATGTACTGGTACGCGTGGGTATGGATGGCCTCCTCGTACCCTTGGCGCAGCAGGTACATGCGGCACTCGGGGCTCGTGATGTGCTTGTAGAGGGCGAGCACGACGTTATTCGCGGCGATGGAGTCGGCGGTCGTGAAGAAGCCGAGCACGGTCTCGAACGCCTTGCGCTCGTCGTCGGTGAGCGCGGTCGGGCTCTTCCACTGCTCGATATCGCGCTGCATCGATATCTCGGTCGGGAGCCAGTGGTTTGCGTTCCCTGCCATGTACGCGTCCCAGGCGAACGTATGCCGCATCGGGTACAGCTGCATCACGTCGGCGTCGCCGCCGTTAATGACCTTGCGCTTGTTGATATCGACTGCGGCTGCTCCTTTGTTGATGGGCATGGTGGTGATTGGTTAGGGACTCTCGATAATTCGGCATGGGCCGCTGGCGCATTCCTGTTCCGCCGCTTTCGCGGCCTATGACTCGCAACTCTCGCACACGCCGCTCTCCTCGCCGGCGGCGACGCGCGCCATCTTTGCCTGCCATTCGCTCGGGGTGAAGCCGCTCGGGACCGATGGCTGCGCGACGGGTTGCGGCGCGAGTTCAGGGGTCTCGATGGCGGCGATGACGGCTTCCGCCGTGGCCATGGCGTTCACCGAGGCTTTTGCGGCACGGGTGTGCGTGGAGCCGAACTCGGAGACGGCGACGGTCGCCTTCTCCACCTGGGACGCGCCGAGGCTGCGGAGGTAGTAGGTAGTCTTGAGGCCCATCTGCCATGCCTGGAAGTAGATGTCGGAGAGTTCGCGCCCGGACGTGCCGCTGAAGAAGATGTTGAGCGACTGGGACTGGTCGATCCACTTGCCGCGGCGTGCCGCTGCCTCGACGAGCCAGCGCGCGTCGATCTCGAATACCTCCTTGTACTTCTCGCGGAGGTTCTGGGGAATCTCCTGGATGTCCTGGATGCTGCCGTCCGCGTACTTGATGCGGTTGAGCATGGCCGGGCTCCACATATCGATCTTCTTGAGGTCCTCGACGAGGTACTTGTTCACGACGACGAACTCGCCTTCCTTGTTCGACTTCACGTAGATGTTCTTGTAGATCGGCTCGACGCACGGGATGCAGCCGACGAGGTTGGCGGTTGAGGCGGTCGGCGCGATGGCCATGGTGTTGGAGTTGCGCATGCCGTATTGCTTCACGTGCTCGCGGACGGGGGTCCAGTCGAGCTTGCCGCCGCGTTTGACCTTGATCTCCTCGCCACGCTCCTTCTCGAGAAGGTCGATGGTGTCCTGCGGGAAGATGTCGCGATCCCACTTGGAGCCCTTATAGGTCTCGTAGGTGCCGCGCTCCTTCGCGAGCTCGCTCGAAGCGAGGATGGCGTAGTACGCCATCACCTCCATGGACTCATCGGCGAACGCGACCGCTTCAGGGGTGTCGAAGTTGATGCCGAGGTCGTAGAGCGCGTCATGGTAGCCGCGGACGCCGAGGCCGACCGGACGGTGGCGGGTGTTGCCGCGGCGCGCGTCCTCCGTCGGATAGAAGTTGAGGTCGATGACGTTGTCGAGCATGCGGATGGCGGTGCGGGTGACCTTGCCGACGAGCTCGTGGTTGAAGTGCATCACGCCGTTCTCGTCGGGGATGACGAACTTCGCGAAGTTGAGCGAACCGATGGTGCAGACCGCGGTCTCGTCGTCCGACGTGTTGAGCGTAATCTCGGTGCAGAGGTTCGAGTTATGCACGACGCCGACATGATCCTGCGGGGAGCGGACATTCGACGGATCCTTCCAGGTGATCCACGGATGGCCGGTCTCGAAGAGCATGCCGATCATCTTCTTCCAGAGGTCGCCCGCGTCGATGCGCTTGTAGATCTCGAGCTCGCCCGCTTCCGCGCGGCGCTCGTACTCGATATACGCCTCCTCGAACCTGGCGCCGTAGAGCTCGGTGAGGTCCGGGGTGTCCGATGGCGTGAAGAGGGTCCAGTAGCCGCCGTCGCGGACGCGCTTCATGAACAGGTCGGGAATCCAGTTGGCGGTGTTGATGTCGTGGGTGCGGCGGCGCTCGTCGCCCGTGTTCTTGCGGAGCTCCAGGAAGTCCTCGATGTCGAGGTGCCAGGTCTCGAGGTAGACGCAGCCCGCGCCGCGGCGCTTGCCGGAGCGGTTGATGGCGATATTGACGTCGTTGGCGATCTTGAGGAACGGCACGATGCCCTGGCTCGGCACGCCGGTGCCCTTGATGAAGGAGCCCATGGCGCGGACCTTGCTCCAGGAGGTGCCGGTGCCGCCCGACCACTTGAGGTACTGGGCGTTGTCGGAGATGGACTTGAAGATGCCGTCGAGGGAATCCGGCACGGCGTTCAGGAAGCAGTTGGAAAGCTGCGCCTTCTTCGCGCCCGCCTGGAAGAGGGTGCGCCCGCCTGGGGTGTAATAGAAATTGGAGAGGACATCGTAGAACTCGAGCGCGACGCGGTCGCGGTCCTCGGGCTTCTCGGCGAGCGCGAGGCCCATGGCGGTGCGCATCCAGAGCATCTGCGGGGTCTCGAGCGTCTTCTTGGTCTTCGGGTTCTCCATGCAGTAGCGGCTCGCCATGATCTCGAGGCCCATGTACTCGAAGAGCTGGTCGTTCTCGATCTTGAGCGAGTTCGCGAGCATATCGAGGTCGAACTCGGCCATGCGCTCATCGAGGCTGCCCTCCTCGATGAGGCGCAGCATGTTGTTCTTGAACACCTTGGCGTGCTCCTCCGCGAGCTTATCGGTCGCGTACTCCTCGCCGAAGACGTCGCCGTAGATGCGGTTGAGGAGGAGATTGGCCGCGACCTTGGAGTACGCCGGGTCGCGCTCGATCATCGAGCGCACGACCATCACGAGCGCCTTCTTCACCTCGTCGGTGGTCATGCCCTCGTAGATCTCGTACTTGAGCTGGCTCATGACCGTATCGAAGTCGATGGCGTGCTCGTAGCCCTTCGAGAAGCGCATGAGGTTGTCGCGGACGCGGCTCTCGGAGAACGGGATCTCCTTGCCCGAGCGGGTCTTGATCTTGAGCGCGTTCTCCTCGATTTTCTCGAGCACCTCCTGCTTCTCTATCTCGCGGATCTTGGTGTGCTCGTAGCGGTAGACGATGTAGTGCTTCGCGACCTGGTGGTACCCGCCCTGCATGAGGATGAGCTCGACGGAGTCCTGTACGTGCTCCACCGACGGGACCGCCTCGCCGAACTTCTGCTCAAGCCCTTCGACAACGGCAGCGGTCATCCGTTCGAGCGCCTCCTGCTCTATCGAGACATGCTCGGACTCGAAGGCCTTGCGCATCGCTTCGGTAATCTTCGTCGACTCGAACTCGACAATGCTGCCATTGCGCTTCTTGACTTGATTCATCATAGGGTATCCCGTAGGTTACGCGGCACGTTTGTTAATGGAGCCTTAGCGACGGCGCCAGCAGGGTCTTCTCCCTCTCGGAACGCGCCGTGGCGCATAGTGTCCCGACTGCTTGCGGCTCTCCTGTTCTCCTATCCTACCCCTGCTTCACCCGATTCCCGGTGTGGAAAATGCAGCACGAAACGTTAGGGGGAATTGTACACCTCGGGCCCTGAAAAACGGCTGAAAGCAAAGGAGATTCGGCGGTAAGAAATCTTCATGAAGCACGTCTGCTCATACAGAACTCATGAACAATCGGGAGAATGACCTGACGCGACTTATCCGCTAAACCATCATCCGAATCTATGCGTATCCTCATCGTAGAAGACGAAGCGAAACTGGCCGAAGGCCTGAAGCGCGGCCTCGAATCCAAGGGCTTCGCGGTCGACTGGATCGACGACAGCGAGAAGGCGCGTACGCGCATACTCCTCTACCGCGACGAGTACGACCTCATCCTCCTCGACCTCATGCTTCCGGGCATCGGCGGCGCAGAGATAACGCGCGACGCGCGCGCCGAGGGCGTCACGACCCCGATCATCATCCTCACCGCCCGCGACGAGACCGACTACAAGGTCGAGCTCCTCAATTCGGGCGCCGACGACTACCTCGCGAAGCCGTTCTCCTTCGACGAGCTCGTCGCCCGCATGAACGCGGTGCTCCGCCGCCCCGAGCAGTCGGTCGCTTCCACCCTCGCGGTCCGCGACATCGAGCTCGATACCGGCAAGCGCGCCGTCACCAAGGGCGGGAAGGCAGTATCGCTCACCCTGAAGGAGTACTCGCTGCTCGAGTTCTTCATGCGCCATCCGAACGAGGCGCTCTCGCGCGAGACCATCATGGACCATGTATGGAGCTTCGACTTCCCTGGCTTCTCGAACGTGCTTGATGTACACATGAAGAACCTTCGCAAGAAGCTCGACACCTATGCAGACGACCCCCTCTTCGAAACCGTTCGCGGCGTGGGCTACCGCCTTAACGGATAAGTACCGGTTCAACCCGTTCGTCCGCACGACCGTCCATATCATCCTGCTGCAGACGCTTCTCGCCATCGTGATGATCGGCGTGTTCGTCTGGGGCGTCAGGTTCGCGCAGGAAAGCACGGTCGCCTCGATCACGCGCTCGATCATGGACGCGATGAGCAGCGGCACGACCTCCATCGAGACGCTGCCCGAATCCATCGAGGAAGTCCGCCAGGATACCTACACGTTCATGCTCATCGGCGTCATCCTCCTCAACGCCCTGTTCGGCTACCTCCTGACCCGATTCGCGCTCCGCCCGACGAGGAATTCGCTCGGCTCGCAGAAGCAGTTCATCGGGAATGTCGCGCACGAGATACGCACGCCGCTCGCCATCATGAAGACGAACACGGAAGTCGCGCTGTTCGACCCGAACCTCGCTCCTGCGGTGAAGCAGACGTTCGAGGATACGCTGGTCGAGCTCGACCGCGTCTCGGAGATAATCAATAACCTGCTCACCTTCGATACGCTCACGCGCCCGCGACGCATGCAGTTCGAGCCGGTCGACCTGGCAGCGGTTGCCGAGACGATACGGGCCCGCCACGAGGCGCTCGCCCGCGAGCGCGGCATCGCGCTTAGGACGGACATCTCCGGGGAGAGCATGATCGACGGCAATGCGACGGCGCTCGAGCAGGTCGTCACCAATCTCGTGAAGAACGCGCTGAATTACACGCCACAGCAC
>DATAJW010000033.1:0-5941 GCA_036261925.1 Minisyncoccota bacterium
CCTCAAGGAGTCCTGGCACAACCTGCCGAAGATCATGCTCGGCGGCATCGACCCCATCGTCGAGGCGCTCCAAGCCGCCGCCGCCGAAGGCGGTATCGGCGCGGCCGAGGACGAGGCCGATTAGCTCGGTTTCCCCTATACCGCTAGCACCCGGCCTCCTGCAGGAAGGCCAGGTGCTAGCATTACGGGAACATGGACATACCGACCATCGCTCCGATACGGCCGACGCCGAAGGTGCCATCCGCTTCTTCGGCCGCGCCGCGCCGGGGCGGGAACGGGCGTGCCGCGCCCTAGTTCGAGGAGTTCTAGCCCAGCAGTTAGCGTGAAGCTTTGAGCTTGCAGCTTCCGGCCCCTGCCTTCGGCAGGGGCCGGTCTGTCTATCTGCCAGCTAGCAGCTACAAGCTCTCAGCTGGGCACGAGCTTGAAGCTGCAGGCTATCTTTGGTATGGTGGGGGAACATGACATCAGAAACCACCACCGGGTCCGGCATCGACCGCCTTTTCGCGGTCGGCGCCCATTTCGCTCAGGTAAAGAGCCGTCGCCATCCGACGATGCGCACGTTCGTGCTCGGCAACAAGGGCGGCGTCGAGATCTTCGACCTCGTGAAGACCGAGGAGCAGCTCACGGCGGCGAAGGCAGCGATGGCTACGCTTGCGCGCGAAGGCAAGACCGTCCTTTTTGTCGGCGGCAAGCGCGAAGTCTCCGATAGCGTTCGCGAGACCGCCAAGCGCCTCATGCAGCCGTACGTCGATGGCCGCTGGCTCGGCGGTACCATCTCGAACTTCACGGAGATCAAGAAGCGCATCGACCGTCTTGCCGACCTCACGGCAAAGCGCGAGACCGGCGAGCTCGCGAAGCTCTACACCAAGCTCGAGCGTGTTCGCATCGACCGCGAGATAGACAAGCTCACGCTCCGTCTCTCGGGAATCACGGCGCTCGCCAAGCGTCCTGACGCGATGGTCATCGTCGATCCGAAGCACGAAGCGCATGCCACGAAGGAGGCCCGCGCTGCCGGTATCCCGATCGTCGGCATCATGAGCTCCGACTGCGACCTCAAGGACGCGACCTATCCTATCGTCGTGAACGACGCATCCCGCAAGGCGGTCGCCCTCGTCCTCGAGGAGCTGGCCGATGCGTTCGAGACCGGCCTCAAGGGGTAAGGCGAGTCGTTAGCCACTAGCCATTAGGTCGCTAGGGAGCTTCCGACTAAACTACTAATGGCTAGTGGCTAAAAACTATTTTTATGGAAATCACGACCGACATCCTCAAGCAGCTCCGCGACCGTACCGGCCTCTCGGTCATGCAGTGCAAGAAGGCGCTCGAAGAGACGGGCGGCGATATCGATAAGGCGGAAGTCATCCTCAAGAAGCGCTCGAGCGAAGCCGCCGAGAAGAAGGCGGACCGCGACCTCGGCGCGGGTGCCGTCGCTACCTACGTCCATGACGGCACTATCGGCGCGATGGTACTCCTGTCCTGCGAGACCGACTTCGTCGCCCGCAACGAGGAGTTCCCGGCGCTCGCCCGCGATATCGCGATGCATATTTCCGCGACCGACCCGAAGTATCTCGCCGAGGCCGACATCGCCCCTGAAGCGCGCGAAGCCGCACTCGCGGTCTTCACCGAAGAGGTGAAGGATAAGCCGGAGGAGATGCGCGAGAAGATCCTAAACGGCAAGATGGACAGCTATTTCCGCGATCAGGTCCTTCTGAACCAGCCGTACATCAAGGACGAGAACAAGACCATCAACGACCTCATCACCGAGGCGTCCCAGAAGTTCGGCGAGCGCGTGGAGGTGACGAGGTTCGCGCGGTTCTCCGCCCGGTAGTGCTCCGCTCGCCTTCGAATCTCAACCCTCACCTACCCTTTACGGGTCAGATTCGAAGGCTCGCTCCTACGTGCCGAATCCAACCGCGGAACGTTCGCGCCGGCAGACAGGTAGGCGTACAATCCCTTTCGTATGGCATACATTATCGCTGTTGCAGTCGCCCTCGTCCTGTTCGGGGGATTCGTGGCGCTCGCATCATGCGAGGCGGGAGCGGGACGCCGCTTCCTGCTGGCCGGCCCGCGCAAGAGCCTCGATAGGAAGGTCGCGCGCGTCGCGTTCATACTGGACCATGTCGACCTCGGCGCGTTCATGCGCGACACGGTGCGCGATGGCATCGAACGCGTGCTGCACGACGTCGCCCATGCCTCGCTCCTCGCTGTGCGCTTCCTCGAGCGTGCGCTGACGCGCTTCGTTCGCCGCCTTCGCGAGAAGCGAGACGGCGCGAGCGACGCCTCGCTCAAAGAGCGCCTCCTCGAGGTGGGCGCGCGGCTCCGCCGCGCCATCACGCTCCGTCGCATCGCGATACAGCGGAAGGACGAGCGGAAATAGCTCCACCCATGCTACAAAAGAGGTATCGCCGCCTTAGCGAAGGTGGTGGAGAACCTGTGCGGGGCACATGTTCTCCATTTGCAGTGTCTGAGCCAGAGTAGCTCAGTTGGTTAGAGCAGCTGTTTTGTAAACAGCAGGCCGCGAGTTCGAATCTCGCCTCTGGCTCAGACACTAGAAATGGCGGAGGTCGCCCGGTTCGATTCCGGGAGGCGGCTCCGAATAAGACGATACGAAGAAAGTCCGCGCCGGCGGACTTTCGCCATTCTGCCCTATCGGCTTTGCGGAATCAGACTTTCATCCGAACGAGGAACATTAGCTCTTCTTTGCGGTCGTGGTCGCCGTCGTCGATGCGCTCTCGAACAGCGCCTCGGGGAAGCGCTTCTCGAAGTCCTCGAGGTCGGTGAAGCCATAGGACCGTTCGCCCTCGATGACGAAGGCCGGGAACCGCTCGTCGATGCGTTCGACCGCGATGAGGGTGGAGAGGGCGCCGAGATCGAGGTTGTAGTCGAAGGAGTACACGCGCAGGTCGGGGTACGTCTCGCGGAGGTACGAGAGCGCATAGCTGGCGCGGTCGCAGCTCTCGCAGGCGCCCTGCTCGTTCGAGTAGAAGTAGAGCGCGGTCACGGGCTCCACGTCGCAGGTATCGGCAATGCGCTTCGTGAGAAGGTAGTCGCGGATCTGGAGCAGGGTGTACTGCTTCTTCAGGCGTATCACCTCGGCGTTGGTGCTGCCGAGCCGCGCTTCCGTCGCGCCGAGCCTATCGCCGAGCCTCGAGACCTCCTGGGTGAGGTCGGTGCCCACCGACAGGTCCTCGCACGGCGCGTCCTCGAGGAGCGCGAACTGCGTCTCTATGGAAAGGGTGTCGGTGGCGAGCTGCGCCTGGAGCGTATCGAGCTCGGCGATGCGCTGCTTGTCGAGCTCGTTGATGGCGAAGACGATGGTGCCGACGATAGCGACGGTGATGAGGAGGGCGAGGAGGGCGTTACGGGTTCCGAGCGACATGGGTGGATAGGTGAGGGATAAGGGCTAGCGCCAGGCGCGGCGCTTGCCGGTAAGCACATCATACATGGAACGCATCAGCCAGAACGGCGCGATGAAGGCGTAGATGAGGGTATAGCCGACGATGCCGATGAGTATCTCCGCAGGCGTATCCGATACCTTCCGGCCGATGAGGACGAGCGTGATGGAGAGCGCAGCGACGACGACGGTCGCGAGGAGGACGAAGGTGATGGGCAGGTAGAACCAGTCGGTGGTGAAACGGGGGATGAGCGCGTACGTGAGCGGGATGCCGCTCACCACGCTATAGGTCGTGAAGAGGTTGAGCGCGAGCGTCACGAGCGCGACGAAGAACAGGAAGGCGCCGCCGACGATGGCGACGAACCCGAGCGGCAGCACGAGCATGCCGAGGATGCCGTACTTCGGGTTCGCGACGAGATCGCGATAATCGGTCATCACGTTGCGGAGGAAACCGGTGGTCCAGCGCGTCCGCTGCGTGATGAGCTTCGGCACCGATTTGGGCACCTTGGTGTAGACGCGCGCTCGCGGCGCGTTCTCTATCTCGTAGCCCGCGCGCTGTATGCGCAGCGCCATTTCCATGTCCTCTGCCTGGTGCGCGTGGCGGAAGCCGCCCAGCTCGGTGATGACCGAGCGGCGGTAGAACGAGAACGGGCCCGGCGTCACGTAGATGCCGTTGACCGCCGAGAGCGCGTGGCGGGCGGCGATGCCGACGATGTACTCGATGTTCTGCATACGCTCGAGGATGTTCTTCGGTTGGAAGACCGACATGGCGGGCGTCGCGGCGGCGACGGCCGGGGAGTCGAAGCAGGAGATGATCTCGCGCAGCGCGTCGGGGGCGACGAAGGAATCCGCGTCGAGACAGCCCACGAATTCGGCATCCTCCGCGATGGCTATGCCTTCGTTGATCGCCGTGTGCTTCCCGCCGTTCTCCTTATGGACGACGGTTATCTGCGGGTCACCGGCGTACGAATCCATGACGGCCTTCGTGTGGTCGGTCGAGCCGTCGTTCACCAGCACGATCCGCAGACGGTCCTTCGGGTAGTCGAGCGCGAGCAGGGAACGCACGGTGCCGCCGATGGTGGTCTCCTCGTTCCAGCAGGGAACGATGATGGCAACCTTCGGGGTCGCCGTCGCCGCCTTGCGCAGCCTTCGCTCCTTCGCGGGCGCCGAGAGGAACGTGAGAAGCATGAAGACCTCGAAATAGAGGCCGAGGAATATGAAAGGGTAGGCGAGAGCTTCAAGTCCCATAAACGATCGGGCAGGCGTAAAAAATCCATCTACTTTGTTAGGGGCCCCAACTCGTCGCTTCATCGTACGCAACGTACGTTTCCGCTCCTCGCTTCCCCTGCCTCGTAGCTGAACTTTTTACGCAGCCCGTAACCATTGGAGTATAGCAAAATAAGGCTATATTTCCACGGACGGATGTGTAGTATATTCGGACTATGGAACAGGGACGCGCGCATCCGATAACGGTCGCCATCCGCGAGATAGCGGACATATTCGCGCGCATGGGCTTCTCGCTCGCGTACGGTCCCGAGCTCGAGGACGAGTGGCACAACTTCACCGCGCTCAACGTGCCGCCCGACCATCCGGCGCGCGACATGCAGGACACGTTCTGGGTGAAGGGAACCGAGGACCAGGTCATGCGCACGCATACCTCGCCCGTGCAGGTGCGCTACCTGGAGCAGCAGCTCGCGGCCGGCATCCTGCCGCCGTATCGCATCATCGTGCCCGGCAAGGTCTTCCGGAACGAAGCGACCGACGCGACGCACGAGGCGCAGTTCTACCAGAACGAGGGACTCGTCGTCGGCGAGGACATCTCGCTCGCGCACCTGAAGGGCACGCTCGACCGGTTCTTCAAGGAGTATCTCGGGGAATCCGCGCGCGTGCGCTTCCGCCCGAGCTTCTTCCCGTTCACCGAGCCGTCGGTGGAAGTGGATGTATGGTTCGAGCCCGAGAACAAGGAGGGCAAGGCATCCGGGTCCCGGTCGAGGGGACGGTGGCTTGAGGTCATGGGCGCCGGTATGGTGCATCCGAGCGTGCTTGAGAACGCCGGCATCGATTCGAAGAGATACCGCGGCTTCGCGTTCGGTGGCGGCATCGAGCGCCTCGCCATGATCAAGTACGGCATCCCGGACGTACGCCTCTTCCATTCGGGCGACCTGCGCTTCACGTACGGCTTCACTGGCTGACTTCACCTATGAAAGTCTCACTGCCCTGGCTCCAGACCTATTTCGATGCACCGCTCCCGAGCGCAGCGGAGCTCCATGACGCGTTCACCTTCCACGCGTTCGAAGTCGAGGAGATAACGGGCGAGAAGGGGAAGGAAGTCATCGACGTGAAGGTGCTTCCGGACCGCGCCGCCGATTGCCTCTCGCATAGGGGCATCGCGCGCGAGCTCGCGGCCATCCTCGACCTCCCGCTCAAGAAGGACTCGCTCGCGGAACCGGACGCGGAGTTCCCGGCGCTCGCTGCGCTTGCGGTCGACATCGAGGACAGCGCATCCTGCCTCCGTTACCTGGGCGCGTACGTGAAAGGCGTGACGGTCGG
>DATAJW010000034.1:0-5217 GCA_036261925.1 Minisyncoccota bacterium
GGGGAGGAGATAGCAGTACGCCTGGTTCGACGAGCGGATGACGCGGCCGCGCAGCTGATGGAGCTGCGCGAGGCCGAAGCGTTCGGCGCCCTCGATGAGTATGACCGTCGCGTTCGGGACGTTCACGCCCACCTCGACGACCGAGGTCGCGACGAGTATCTGCACCTCGTTCTTCTCGAAGCGACTCATCACGTCCTCCTTGTCGGCGGGCGTCATCTTACTGTGCAAGATATCTATCTCGATATCGGGGAATATATCGTTCTTCAGGCGCTCGGCTTCCGCTTTCACGGAGCGCGCCTGAAGCGCGAGCTCCTTCGTGGGATCGGGCTCGTCGATGCGCGGACAGATGACGTATGCCTGGCGCCCCAGAGCAAGCTCTTCGCGCACCTTGCCGTACGCGGCATCGCGCTTATCCGCGGTCAGTATCTCCGAAATGATGGGCTTCCTGCCGACGGGCATCTCATCGAGGAGCGAAATATCAAGATCGCCGTAGATGGTGAGCGCGAGCGTGCGCGGAATCGGGGTCGCGGTCATGGAAAGGAGGTGCGGCGCCCGTGCGCCCTCCTCCGTGTCCTTCTTCACGAGCTTCTGGCGATGCGCCTTTCCGAAGCGGTGCTGCTCGTCGATGATGGCGTACGCCAGGTTCTCGAACTCGAGCGATTTATAGACGAGCGCGTGCGTGCCGATGACTATCGGTATCTCGCCGTTCGCGACCCATTTCGCGAACTGGGCTCTAGAGACGCGCGTCGATTCTTCCTTACGGATCTTGCTGGGGAACTTCCGGCACTCGCTGCCGGTGATGAGGCCGATGGGTATCGGATGGTCCTTGAAATAGGAGACGAAGGTGGAGAAATGCTGCTTCGC
Organism: Minisyncoccota bacterium; assembly: GCA_036261925.1. Lineage (GTDB taxonomy): Bacteria > Patescibacteriota > Minisyncoccia > Phycocordibacterales > Phycocordibacteraceae > C7867-001. Next base: position 865 of record DATAJW010000034.1, read on the forward strand.
GAGTATCTCGGTCGGGCACATGTAGGCGACCTGGAGCGTGCCGCTCTTCCTGCCGGGCGGGCGCGAGGTCGCGACCATATAGGCGGTCGCGGCAGCGACCGCCGTCTTGCCGCTGCCCACGTCGCCCTCGAGGAGGCGGCGCATCGGATACGAGCGCTCGAAATCCTCGGCAACGGCGTCGATGGAGCGCTTCTGCGCGCCGGTCGGCGGGAAGGGGAACGATTCGATGAACGCATCGAGGCTCTTCCGATCCGTCTCTACCGTGAGCGCGGTTTCCGTGACGGTCCGTGCGCGCTCCTGCTGCATGCCGAGCTGTATGGCGAACACTTCTTCGAAGGCGAAGCGCTTGCGCGCGGCTTCCGCATCGGCGAGCTTGCGTGGGTGGTGCATCCAGACGAGCGCGGTCGAGAGGGAGGGGAGGTTGTACTTCGCGAGGAGCGCTTCGGGGATGGGATCGGGTATCGCCTCGTGGAGCTTGGCCTCGAAGAGGCGCTTGCTCGCGTGGAAGAACCAGAGCGACGAGATGCCCTTCGATTCTGGATAGATAGCGTAGAGTGATTCGCTACCGTCCTTGGTCTTGTCCTTGAAGAGCGTATCGTGGATATCCTCGGGCGAGACGGGCGTCCGGTCGATGTCCGGGTTCGCGAGGTACGGCGTCGTCCCGGTGCCGGTCACCTTGCCGGTCGCGCGCACGACCATGCCGTCCTGGAGGCTCTTCGCGATGTACGGCTGGTTGAACCACATCATCCTGATGCGGCCGGACGCGTCCTCGAGCCATGCTTCGGCTATCGGTCGCCGGCTTTTCCATGCCTTACGGGTCTCGGGCTTGCGCACGGTGCCGTAGAGCGTGACCTCGCTCCCCGCGCTCGCTCCCGCGATGGTGCCGACCGGACCGCTGTTCTCGTAGCGTGCAGGGAAGTGGTACAGGAGATCGCGCGCCGACTCGATGCCGAGCTTCGCGAGCGCCCTCTTCTGGTCGGGCTTAAGCCGGGGGAAGTGCTTCTGGAACTCCGCGTCCATATACGCGCCAGTATACGCTTCCTCCATTCCAGTCGCTCGAATCGGATTCGCGCATGAAAGAAATGGGCCGTGTGCGCGTCACATGGAGTATAGTTATATCCATATGATCCTTCGTCACGCACATTTCCTCTCCGTGGGCCTCGCCGTTATCCTCATCGTCTCGTTCCTGTTCGCCATCCCGTTCGCGACTGCCCAGGCAGCGTCGAAGAAGGATGACGAGAAGGCGCTCTCGATAGCCGACGTGAAAGCGGCGTATGCGGAAGCGAAAGCAACCGGGACGAAGATGCGCATCCTCATCATGCCGGGCCATGAGCCGACCTATGGCGGCGCGCAGTTCGCCGGCTACTACGAACGCGAATTCGTCGTCGATATCGCCGAGAAGCTCGCCGCAGAGCTTCGCAGCGACCCGAATCTCGAAGTGCTCGTCGCCCGCGGCGACGCCGGCTGGAACAGCGACTTCGACCGCTATTTCTCGAAGAACGAGAAGAACATCAAGAAATTCGTGGACGAGCACAAGGAGACATTCGCGAAGAAGGAGAAGAAAGAGCGTCGGAATCGCGACGACGATGATGAGCTGCATGTCAGCCATAACACCGCGCCGAACGAGGTCGCGCTCCGTCTCTACGGCATCAATCGCTGGGCGAACGATAATGACGTCACCATGGTCCTGCATCTCCACCTGAACGACGAGACCGGACACGGCGAGAACGTGCCCGGCACCTACTCGGGCCTCGCCGTCTATGTCCCGGACGATTCGTTCAAGAATGCCGACGCGTCGCGCGAGCTCGCGGAATCCGTATACGAACGCCTGACCGACATCACCGCGAAGTCGACGATGCCGATAGAGGACCAGGGCATCGTCGAGGATAAGGAGCTCATCGCGGTCGGCGCGTACGACACCGCGCTCATACCGAGCATCCTGCTCGAATACGGCTATATCTACGAGCCGAAGTTCATGGGCGAAGGAGCGCGGCAGGCGGTCTTCACGGACTACGCGTACCAGACCGCGCTCGGCGTGAAGGATATCCTCGGCACCGCCGGGAACCCGGCATACGACACGAAGGCGCTCCCGTACGCATTCGGCAGCGATATCCTCACGGCGGCGCTCGCGGCATCCACGACACCCGCGACCAGCACGCCCAACGGCCAGGTGCTGACCGACCGCGGCATCTACGCGCTCCAGATGGCGCTCAAGGAAGCCGGCTTCTATCCTCCCGTCGGCACGTCGCTCATCAACTGCCCGATAGACGGCTATGCGCGTACCTGCCTCGTGGACGCAGTGAAGGCATTCCAGGCATCCAAGGGCTTGGAGCAGACCGGCGGCCTCGGTCCCCTGACGCGCGCCGCGCTCAACGCCGCCTACAGCGGCGGCATGACCGCCGCGCCTGCGCCGGTCACGGTTCCGATTCCGGGAACGCCAACGACCCCGATTACCGCTCCAGCTGCAGGCGGCACGATGCCTGCCGGAAGCCCTGCGGCTGCGGCATGCACGCCCTTCACGAAGTCTGTCGAGCTCGATAGCGAGGACGCGACGTCGGACGGGGAGGTGACGAGGCTCCAGACCGTGCTCGCCCTGGATGCCGCCATCTATCCGGAAGGCCTCGTCACCGGCTACTTCGGTCCGGCGACCGACAAGGCCGTGAAGGCGCTCCAGGCCAAGAACGGCCTCGCGAAGGCGGGCGATTCCGGCTACGGCGTCGTCGGTCCGAAGACGAGCGCGGCGCTCATGGCGCTCTGCGCAGCGTCCTAGGACGTCCCCGGAAGAAGCGGAACGCCGTCCCCAGGGGCGGCGTTCCGCTATCTGCGTATACTGGACTGATGGATAAGAAATCGAAGCAGGTTATCGCCGCATTCAAGAAGGCCGGGGCGCGTATCGAGACCAAGGGGCGGGTGAAGATGAAGACCAGGGCGGATTTCGCGCTCTACTATACGCCGGGCGTGGGCGCCGCCTCGACGCATCTCGCCCAGCATCCGGAGGCCGCGCGGCAGCTGTCGGTGAAGCGGAACAGCGTCGCGGTCATCTCCGACGGCTCGGCCGTGCTCGGTCTCGGCAATATAGGGCCGTACGGCGCGCTCCCGGTCATGGAGGGAAAGGCGCTCATATTCCGCGAGCTCGCCGGCATCGATGCGTGGCCGATTGTCCTTGACGTGCCTGCGCAAGCAAGCGTAGAGGAGCGGATCGATAGGATAGTCGATACCGTGCTCGCCATCGCTCCCGGGTGGGGCGGTATCAATCTCGAGGACATCAAGGCGCCTGAATGCTTCGAGATCGAGCGCCGGCTCATCGAGGCGCTCGACATACCGGTCATGCATGACGACCAGCACGGCACCGCCATCGTCGTGCTCGCCGGCCTCATCAACGCGGCGAAGGTCGTGAGGAAGCCGCTCGCGTCCCTGAAGGTCGCGATATCGGGCGCCGGAGCCGCCGGAGCCGCCATCGCGAAGCTGCTCGCGCTCGCGGGCATCCAGGATATCGTCGTGCTCGACCGGAGCGGCATCATCACTGGCGCGCGTGCGGACCTCAATGCGCCGAAGCGGGAGCTCGCTGCGCTCACGAATCCGCGGGGGCTCGCGGGCACGCTCCAGGATGCGCTCCGAGGCGCGGATGCGTTCGTCGGCGTGTCCGGTCCGAACCTCATGACCGCCGAGGACGTCCGGCTCATGGCGCCGCGCGCCATCGTATTCGGCCTCTCGAACCCGATCCCCGAGATACTGCCGGAGGAAGCGAAGAAGGGCGGCGCCCTGGTCATCGCGACCGGGCGCTCGGACTTCCCGAACCAGATAAATAACGCGCTCGTATTCCCGGGCGTATTCCGCGGCGCGCTCGACAAGGGCGTGAAGCGCATAACGGAGGAATCCAAGCTGCGCGCCGCCAAGGCGCTCGCGGCGCTCGTCGAGCATCCGACCCCAGCGAGGATAATCCCCGACGTGCTCGACAAGCGCGTCGTGCCTGCCGTCGCCCGCGCCATCCGCTAACTATTGGTTTCGTAAACCGATAGACCGGCCACCTGCCGGTCGGAGAGGTTGGTATACTGGAGGCAATGAATGCTAAGGCGACGAGGGGAACGACACCCGGGAAATTTCGGGGGGGTATGGACCTTATTCGTAGGCTTTGGTCGGTCAAGGCGGCACGGCGCGGCGTAGCCGCGCTCCTCGCGTTCAGCCTGGTCGGCTGGAGCTTCTATAGCCAGTACGCGAATCCCGGAACGGCAGAGGCGGCGACCGTCGTGACGCTCACGAACACTGCGCTCACGACCTGGACCGTCCCAGACGACTGGAACTCCGACGACAATCTGATCGAAGTCATCGGTGGCGGCGGCGCGGGCGACTCGG
>DATAJW010000035.1:0-19402 GCA_036261925.1 Minisyncoccota bacterium
GCAGATATGACTTCCTTGAATAAATTACGCGGACCAAGGAATAGGAAATAGAGATGTCGCGTCTGAAGTATGTCGCGCACCTCATTGAAGAATCGTATCGTGCGTTCAAGACCGTCTCGTTCGGCCAGTACAACATCAAAATTATTCATATGTACCACCAGTCCGGAATACGAAAAGCCTCGTATTGGCGTGGTGCGCACGAAATCGAGCAATTCACGCAAGTACTCTTCCAGCACCGCTGTTGAAATCTGCAATGGCTGTGAGGCAGAGTGCGCTCGGGCGAACTCGACGCTAGCGCCGTTGCCCATATAGCTTGCGGAGATGCCGCCAGAAATCGAAATATTCTGGCTTACGTCGAGGATTGAAACCACCTTCATCAAGACCTCTTCTTTGAGTAGCGAAGGCTCAAGGAGTTTTATCTCCCGCACAACTGATGCGAGTATTTCCGTTATGAATCCACGCTTGCTCAGAACATCATCGCAGGCCTCAATTTCGCGCCTGAAAGAGAAGAGTAGCTTGGGCTTCCTATACTTCCATTCGTATTTCTGAACATTCGCCAAGCTCGTTTTTCCAACCCCGACATCGCCGCAGACTGTTAAGCATACTCGATCTTCGGAATCGAACAGTCCGTCCAAGAATTCCCGTTCCTTCTCCCGACCGACGAATGCTTCTTCGAGCGCAAGCTCGCCACCTTCGACAAGCGGAAGAGTGTCATAGGGGTTACTTTTCAGGCCGAACTGCTGCCAATTTATAGGTGCTGTCATACTTTATATAATATACGACCTTCACATTTATGTATAACTATTTTCATTCAATGAATAGGCCATATTTATAAGGTTTCCCCACCTGCTTTGCACGATTTATTTGTATAACATACATTATTCAAATCCGAAGAGGCCCTTCGGACGATACTGCAGCGCTTCGAGCAGGTGCGCGGGCAGGACGTCGTCGGAGCTCGCGAGGTCCGCTATCGTCCGCGCGACGCGCATGACGCGGTGGTAGCCGCGCGGCGAGAGGTCGAGCTTCCGCGCCGCGGCGAGGAGCGTATCCTTCGTCTCGCGCGTGAAATTGCCGACGGCCTCGAGGCGCTTCGCCGAAAGCCTGCCGTTCGGGGCTCCCCGGGATACCGACCGCGCCCGCGCACCCTCTACCCGCTCCCGCACCAGGGCTGAAGGCTCTCCTTCAGCGATAGAAGCGAGGGTCTCGTGCGGGACATGCGGGACCTCGACCCACATATCGAGCCGGTCGGCTATCGGCCGTGAGAGCTTGCGTGCCTGCTTCAGCGCCTGGCGCACGGCGACTTCCGCATCGGCAGAGAGCGTATCCGCGGGATTCATCGCGGCAACGAGCATGAAGTCCGCCGGGAACGTGACCGAGGCGCGGGTACGCGCGACGGTCACTACCCTATCCTCGAGCGGCTGGCGCAGCGCTTCGAGCGTTCTCGTATCGAACTCGACGAACTCATCCATGAACAGGACGCCGTTATGGGCAAGCGAGACCTCGCCGGCGCGCGGCATGGCCCCGCCGCCCACGAGCGCGGTATGCGAGAGCGTATGATGCGGGCTGCGGAAGGGCGGGAACAACACCGCATCGCCTCCCTTCAGCAGGCCGGCGGTCGAATGGATGGAGGTCGATTCGAGTATCTCGTCATCGCTCAATGGCGGCAGGATACCAGGCAGCGCGCGGGCGAGGAGCGTCTTCCCGGTGCCGGGCGGGCCATAGAGGACGAGGTTATGGCGTCCGGTCGCCGCTATCTCGAGCGCGCGCTTCGCCCCCTCCTGCCCTTTCACTTCGTTCATATCGACAACGGGCCGGCGTTCATGCGATCGCTGGTCACGGACGACGCGTTCCAAGGGCTGGCTGCCGCCCAGATGCGCCGTCAATTCCTTCAAGGTACGCGGTGCGTACACATTCACGTCGTGCGCGAGCGCAGCCTCCTGTGCGTTGGCGGCGGGTACATAAGCGGTCCGTATGCCCGCGCGCTTTGCGGCGAGCACTTGCGGCAGCAGCCCACGGACCGGGCGCAGTTCCCCATTCAGCGACAGCTCGCCCGCGTAGAGCGCGTCCTGCTCGGGCAAGGTTATGTCCTCCATGGCCGCCAGATAGCAGAGCGCGAGCGGGACGTCGTACTGCGCGCCCTCCTTCCTCACATCCGCAGGCGAGAGGGATATCACGATGCGCTTGTTCTCGCTCTTAGGCGATTTGAAGCCGGAAGTGCGTATCGCTGCCGTGATGCGGTCGCGCGCTTCCTCGACCGCCCTATCGGCGAGACCGACGATGGAGAAGGAATGAAGTCCGCGCGAGACATCGGTCTCGACCCGTATCAGCTCCGCCTCGCTGCCCTGCGGCTGGGCGGCATAGAGGCATGCGTACCCTTCATCGTTCAATCCGCGCTTGCCGGGCTCCTTATCCATGGCGGCACGGTAGCACGCGAAGATAATGGAAATATGAACGGGACAGGCTAGAGGCCTGTCCCGTTCATGATGATGAAATAGAACTGCGACGCTTATGCTGGTTCCGCCGACGGTTCCGGCACGATAGCCGCATCTTTCGCCACGAGCGTGCGGTACGCATGCGCCGATGCGAGGAGCGAGACCGGCACGGTCACGAACAGGCCGACGAAGAGGAGCAGCATGCCGACGACATTCATGAGGCCGAGCGCAATAGAGAGCAGGAACAGCTTCCAGCGGTTGCCCTTCGTGAGCCGCGCGCTCTCCTTGAGCGCGGGAATCGGTCCGAGACCGCGGTCGATGACGAGATAGGTCGCGAACATGAGCGCGATGGCGGCGATGACGCCCGGCACGATGAGTAGGATAAGGCCGACGACGACTAGTATCCAGACGAGTATCGATGTGCCGAGGAATGTCAGGAACGGCCGTGGATGCCAGAGGTCCTTGAGGGTGACGGCTTCGACGTTCTCATGCGCTTTGAGGAAGAAGGAAATGAGCCCCATGCCGATGAGAAGGCCGATGGCCATGGTCAGGACGAATCCGATGAAGCTGCCGGCCCCGTCCTCGCCGAACGCGCTCGAGAGCATGCCGCTCGCGAGCTGTACAAGGAACAGGATGGCGACGACCCCGACGAATATCCAGGGACGTTTCCTGAAGGTGTTCCAGCCGAACGTGATGGTCTCCTGTACCGAAAGTTTTTCCATAGATGCGAGCTATCCGTTGATATGCGCCTTGCAGGTCATCGCCGCGGGATCCGCTTCGAGGCGATCCTCCTCGATCGGCTCGCCTGAAATGCTGCAGGTGCCGTACGAACCGTCCTCTATGCGGACGAGCGCAGCGAGGACCTCGTTGTAGCGGGTCTCGAGCTCCTTGAGTATGCCGGTGTTGTCCTCGAAGCCCTCGATGAGGTCGGCGGCATCGTTCGGATCCGCCTCTTGCCCTGTTTCCTGCGGCACCGCCTCCCAATCCGCGGGGTTAGATGGATTGCGGCGGCCTACCGTATTGAGCTCTGCTTCGAGGCGGACCTTCTCCTCCTCGAGGCGTTCCTTGAAATGCGTCGTATTCATGAAGGGTACTGTAGCACACCGCTTCTTTCCGGCTACTGCGGCCGCGTGGCGGAAAGGCGCAGCAGGAGCGCTGCGAACGCGGCTTCGTCCCGCGCGATGACCAGCGTCTCCTTGTCGGCGTATCCGTAGAGCATGAGCGTGTTCCCTGCCGTGTCCGCGAGCACGCGCACATCATGGTTCGAGACTATCCGGTCCGCGAATTCCTGGAGCGGCCGTGCCGGCTCGAGCGCGGCAGCGGGCGTAGCGGTCGCGATAGCGAGAGTATCCTCGTCCGCCCCGACAGTCGCGGTCGGCCCGTACGACGGGTAGAGGAGCGCCAGGTCGCGTCCCATCGTTCCTTCCCAAGCGAGCATGCCGGCGAACGTGCGCTCGTAGGACGTCACCCTGAAGATGAAGAATGGCCGCGTTTCCGCGCCCGCATGCACGATGCCGACCGTGGATAGGGGCGCGATATTGCGCAGGAGTATCTCCGGCGCCGAGAGCGGAAGCGCTGCGATGAGCGCGCCGCCCTCGAGCGGCGTCTCCGTCACTTTCCCCTGCGGGCTCGTCGTCGATACCGAGAGATACGTGACGATGATGTTGCCGTCGACAAGCGGTTCCTCTGATGCGCGCGCGAGCGCGCGCATCAGCTCATCGCCGTCGCCTTCCAGTCGAATGCGCTCGTCCGCGAATATGAGCGAAGGCACGGTAAGTGCGGCCGGGAGCGCATTCATGCGCGAGACGTACCAGTACGCGCCGCCTATCCCCGCTACGCCAAGCATGATGAGGAACGCTCCTGAAACCACGAGCGCGGCGACGCGCTTTTTCGGCCGCGTATCGCTTACGACGCGCGGCGCGTCCTGCTGGGCGGCGAGGACGGAGAAGGCCGATGCGCCTTGCGTGTCGATGCGGTCGGCGAAGTCGGATTTATAGGTGTGGAGGCGCGAAGGTTCCGAGGCAGGTGCTGGCGTCGGGCGCGTGACTGGGGGCGGAGGCGGTGGTGGCTGCGGCGGGACGAGGGTCGGGGCGATTACCGGCGGCGCTGGAGGAGGCGGAGGGAGCGGAGGAGGCGGAGGCGGTACGGGTTCCGGTTCCGGAACGGCTGCTGGCGTCGTCGGACGAGGGGCGACTTCTATATCCATCCCCGCCGCGTTTCCGACGCGCTGCTTCAGGCGCTCGAGGATAGCCGAGCGTTCCTCGCCGCTTTCGGGAACCGTCTCGACCGTCGGGCCTGCAGGCCTATCCGATACCGGCGCGAGGCCGGCGAGCTCCGTCCCGAGCTCGCTCATGGCCGGAAGCGCTTCCGGTTCGCGGTACGCGTCAACGGTCTCGCGCGTCGGCTTCGGGACGCTGAAGAACGGCTCCTCGATCGTCGGCAGCGTTACGCCCTCTTCGGTCGTCGTCGCGGGTGCCGCGCTCGCGGCCGCGCCATTCTCTACCGGCGTCTTGCCGGTGAGGGCGGCGACATCCTTCGCGAATGTCCGGATGAATTGGGAACGGTCGTTCGTATCGCTCATGCGCTGTAGAAAGTATAACCGGTCGCTCGCCATCCCCGCGCGGTTATGTACGCGAACGGGCCGCTCGAGGCGGCCCGTTCTGCGCGATATCACTTGGGTCAGCGGCCGCGATAGCCGATGACGAACTTCTTCGGCTCGATGCTCATATCGGTGAAGGCATGCGCGGCTTCCTTGAGCTTCTGCGAGGAGGACTTGCCGAAGGATATGACCTCCACCTGGCAGCCTTCGTTCATATCGAGGTATTCGATGAGCGGCACGAAGTCGCCATCCCCCGACGCGATGATCACGGTGTCGATCTTCGGTGCGAGCTTCACGGCGTCGATAGCGAGCCCGACGTCCCAGTCGGCCTTCTTCGCGCCGTCGGAGAATATCTGGAGGCCCTTCACCTTGGTCTCGATACCGATCTTGGTCAGGGCCTCGAAGAACGCGCCCTCCTCTCCGCCTTCGGTCGATATGACGTACGCTATGGCGCGTACGAGCACGCGGTCGCCGACCGCTTCCTTGAGCACGTTCGCGAAATTGACGCGGGACTTATAGAGATGCTTGGCGCTGTGGTAGAGATTCTGCGTATCGATGAACACGCCCACACGTTGCGCCGGATGCTTTATCACGGGCATATATTGAAAAGTAGGTAGTAAGGAGAAGGCAGCAAGCGGTAAAAGCCGTGCACTCCCCCATTTCTATTAAAAACCGTAGCGGATGCCGCTACCCGCATAGTCTAGCACCTGCTTACGAAAGCCGTACCCTGGATGTCCTAAGTACGGACGAGGAATTCAATCCAACCCGTAAGAATTCAGAGGGTTGGGATTGAATTGCGAGTGGAGTTATTTCTTCAGGCCGAGCTTCTTGATGACCGCGTTGTAGCGGCGCTTGTCGTTCTTCTCGAGGTAGCGGAGGTGGCTGCGGCGGTCGGCGACCATCTGGAGCAGGCCGCGGCGGGAATGGAAATCCTTCTTGTTCTTCTTAAGATGGGCCGTGAGCTCCTCGATCTTGCGGCTCAAGATGGATACCTGGACATCGGCCGACCCGGTGTCGGTTTCATGGCGTCCGGCGTCCTTGATGACGGCGGTCTTCACTCGTTTCGTAAGCATTGGCTGTACCTTACCACATCTTGATAAAATGCGCAAGTGTTATGTAGTGGGCCGGTGCGCTCCCCTACCCCTTCTTGAAGCCCTCGAGCGCCCGTAAGACCTCGAGCGGCAGCGTGAATATGACGGTGTTCGACTGGTCCGAGGAGATATCGTTTATGGATTGGAGGGTGCGCAAATGGAGCGCGCCCGGGACCTGCGACAGCATCTGGGCGGCTTGAGCCAGGTTCTGCGCCGCTGCCAGCTCGCCTTCCGAGTTTATGATGACCGCGCGCTTCTCGCGCTCCGCCTCCGCCTGCTTGCCTATGGTGCGTTCCATCGCGTCCGGGAGGCTGACGTCCTTCAGTTCGACGTTCTGAACCTTGAGGCCCCAGGCGTCGGTCTCCTTGTCGACAATCTCGCGTATGCGGTCCGCGATCTGGTCCCTGCTTGAAAGGAGCTCGTCGAGCGTCACCTCGCCGACGATGTTGCGCATCGTCGTCTGGGCGTACTGCGAGACCGCGTAGCGGAAATCCTCCACCTCGATGATGGCCTTCTCGGCATCCGAGACCTTGTAATAGATGACTGCGTTCACGCGCACCGAGACGTTATCGCGCGTGATGGCATTCTGGTCCGGTACATCGACCGCTTTCGTGCGCATATCCACCTTCTGGTGCGTCTGGAAGACCGGGATGATGATGCGCCAGCCCGGCTCCATGATCCCGGAGAACCGCCCCATCGTGAAGCGGACGCCGCGCTCGTACTGGTTTATCTGCTTGATGATCGCGATGACCGCGACCGCGGCGATGAATATAAGCGCGGGCATGAGTAGGTAGTCCATGGAGCCAGTATAGCCTTTCGCGATGAATGGCCGCTGAAGCGTCGAGTGATACACTTTCCGCAATGGATGCCCGCTCGATGCTGCGCCAGTTCCTCGAATATACGGAGATAGAGCGTGGCCGCGCGGTGAAGACCATCGAGAACTACGGTCATTACCTCGACCGGTACTTTACGCAGATGAACATCGTGCAGCTCTCGGACATCACCGAGGAGTCCATACGCGAATTCCGCCTCTGGCTGAACCGCCAGTCCGGAACCGCAGGGGGCACTATGAAGCGGCGGACCCAGAACTACTACCTCATCGCGCTCCGCGCGTTCCTGAAGTACCTGCGCAAGCGCGGCGTCGAGGGGCTCTCGCCCGAACGCATCGAGCTCGCGAAGCTCCCCGAGCGCCAGATCGATATCATCTCCGGCGCCGAGCTGCGCCGTCTGCTCGACAGCGCGGACGGCACCGACTTGAAATCGCTGCGCGATAAGGCCATCCTCGAGCTCCTCTTCTCTACCGGCCTGCGCGTTTCCGAGCTCTGTTCCCTCGATTCCGATATCGATCTTTCGCGCGACGACTTGTCCGTGCGCGGCAAGGGCGATAAGGTGCGCGTCGTCTTCCTCTCGGACGAGAGCAAACAGGCTGTCCGCGCGTACTTGAAAGCGCGTAAGGACATGGAGCAGGCGTTGTTCGTGAATATTCCGGCAGTCGGCAAGGAAGCGAAGAACGCCTCCCCTACCCGGCTGACGCCCCGTTCCGTCGAGCGCATCATGAAGATATACGCCGCGAAAGCGGGTATCACGAAGAAGGTCACTCCCCACATCATGCGCCACTCGTTCGCTACCGACCTCCTTACGAACGGCGCCGACCTCCGCTCTGTCCAAGCCCTCCTCGGCCACGCATCCATCAACACGACGCAGATCTATACGCACGTGACGGATGCTCATTTGAAGGAGGTACATAAGAAGTTCCACGGGAAAGATCGATAGATTTGCTAGAATGCGCGCATGCGCATCATGTCCTGGAATGTGAACGGCATCCGGGCAGTCCATAAGAAGGGTCTGTTCATGCCGTTCCTCAAGAAGCACCGCCCCGACATCCTCTGCCTCCAGGAGACCAAGGCCGAGCAGGAACAGTCCCCGCTCGAGCTCGAGGATTACGAGGAGTTCTGGAGTTCGTCGAAGCACAAGAAAGGCTATAGCGGTACGGCGATATTCACGAAGATAACGCCGAACGACGTGCTGTTCGGCATGCCGGAGGACATCGCTCGGAAGTACGGCCTCGCAGACGACGGGTACGGCGACCCGAACGAGGAAGGCCGCATCGTGGCCGCGGATATGCATGATTTCTATGTAGTGTCGGTCTATACCCCGAACGCGAAGGATGACCTCTCACGGCTCTCGCTCCGCCATGCGCAATGGGACCCCGCGTTCCTCGAATACATGCAGCGGCTCGAGCAGGAGAAACCGGTCATATTCTGCGGCGATTTGAACGTGGCCCATGCCGAGGACGACTTGGCGCGCCCTAAGGAGAATAGGGGCATGAAGGGCTTCACCGATGAGGAGCGCGAAGGCATCGACAACATCATCGCCGCTGGGTTCATCGATACCTTCAGGAAGTTCACGAGCGGCAACGGGCACTATACCTGGTGGAGCCACTGGGGAAGCGCGCGGGAACGCAATGTCGGATGGCGCATCGACTATATATTCGCCTCGAAGTCCTTCGCGAAGCATGTGAAGGAAGCGGCCATCCATCCCGATATTCTCGGTTCGGACCATTGCCCCATCTCCATCGTCTTATAGGACATAAAGGACAGCTATCCCCATATAGTGTCCTTTACTCCTGTCCGAGCAGGAGTACTATTACTCAAGGACGTGGATGGGCGCTGCGAATCTTCCCGATTCGTAGCCCTGGCTGCGAATCGATAGTTCCTTGCTCGTTCTTTCACATCAGGTGCAAGTCATGAGGTTTCGGATGCGGTCCAACGGTTTCGGAGCGTATCTCCCGATAAATAAGAGTGGGTCCCGCGCGTCCCGTTCCCTCGTAAAAGCACACCATTCGTAAAGCCGCCCGCTTTCACTCCAGACGACCACCATATAGCCCCAAGCTCCTTTAGGTCGTCCAATTAGGGCGGCTTTGCTATTTCTTACGTATTTCACGTGAAACCCATGATTGCAATGGAAAGAGCGCCCTAGGGCGCTCTTTCGTTTCATGTACGACCTGCCTAATCAGGAAACGTTGTGCTTATTGAGTATTTCCTTGATTTCCCGCTCCTCTTCCGCTTCCCTGCGCTTGCGACCCCCTTCCCCGAGCTTCTGAAGTTCGTCATCCGAAATAGCTAGCATTTTGCTGGTCTTTTCGTCCAAATAGTCCTCCGAATTCTTCGACGGGTCGTCGAGAACCTCCTCGAGCAGCGCATTGAGCATATGGCCAAGGCGCGGGCCCGGTTTCACGTGGAACTTCTCCATAATGCGATTCCCATCGGTCTTGAGCATGCCTACGGATATCGGATCGCGGAGCGCTTCATCCACCATGGCCTTATATTTTCGGAAACGGAATGGCTGTTCCTTGGGACGACCGGTGCCTATGCGGTCGCAAATGCGCAGGTTAAGGAGATCGTCGATATTCTCTGGTCCGACGTTGCGAATCATGCGGCGAACTGCCGAAAGGGTAATCTGCTCTGGGTCCGAGAAGAACATGTGCCAACGCACCAGTTTTGTGACCTTCTCGATGGTTTCACGTGAAAACCGCAGGTCTTCGAGCGCCCTCTTCGTGGTTCGGGCGCCTACCACCTCATGTCCATGGAACGTCCAATCCTTCTTTTCCTCGGACCAGCGCCTCGTTTCAGGCTTCGAGACATCGTGGAACAGGGCAGCGAGCCGGGTATCGAAGTCCCAGCCCTTATCCGCTGCATGCTGGAGCGCGCGCATCAGGTGCCCGAATACATCATAACTATGGGCCTGGTTCTGGTCGATGCCGATTCCGCGCGTCAGGTCAGGAGCTATATGAACGAGGATATCCAGCTGCTGGGCAAGCACGAGCGCGTTCATCGGCTGATTGGACATCAGTATCCGTACGAATTCATCCCGTATCCTTTCACGTGAAACATGCTGGAGGTTGGCCGCTTTAGCCTTTATCGCAGCGGCTGTATCCGAATCGAGTGCAAAACCGAGTTCGGCCACCAATCGGACAGCACGCATGAGACGCAGGGCATCCTCCTCGAAGCGTTCCTCGGCGTCCCTGACCGTCCGCAACACCTTATGCTGCAGGTCCGATTGTCCTTGATAAGGGTCGACTATCTGTCCTTTAGATTCGTCGAGCGCGATGGCGTTAATGGTGAAATCACGTCGAGCTAGGTCCTCCTCGAGGCTCGTGCCGAACGCGACCGCATCAGGTCGTCGCTTGTCCGTATAAGCGGATTCCGTGCGGTAGGGAGTAACCTCGACGATGGCGAGAATCGCGTCCTCGCTTCCGGTCTTCACGCCCACCGTGCCGAATTCGTTCTCATAGAAGGAATCGGGAAAGAGGCGCTGTATATCCTCCGGAGTAGCGTCTGTCGTGACATCCCAGTCCTTGGGTGCCCGGCCGATGAGGAGATCGCGCACGCAACCGCCCACGAGATAGGCCGCGAATCCCGCTTCGCGGAGGCTCTCCGTAACGGTGCGTACCTCGAGCGGAACAGGGAAGTGCATAGGAAAATACTAGTATGCAGGTGGCCATTCTCCTAGCCTGTAGTATCGTTTCTATACGCTCCTGTGGTGAAATGGATATCACAACGGTCTTCGGAACCGTCGTTCCAGGTTCGAGTCCTGGCGGGAGCACAACAAAATCGCCTGATAAGTATTTAATGGCGCCTCTCCAGGGAAATTTGAACTCGAATAGTCTACCCTCGTTTGATGAGGATGGACAAAGAACAAGCACGAAATCTCCGTCTCTCGGGTAAGAGCTACAAGGAGGTTAGTGAAATATTAAGAATTCCCAAAAGCACCCTCTCCGGATGGTTCGGTAAGTCAGCCTGGTCGATAAAAATCAGAGATCGTCTTTCCGGTGCCGCTCAGGCGACTTCTACAGTGAGATTGCTCGATTTGAATAAGATGCGCAGGAATCGTCTAGACCAAATCTATAAGGATGCACGTAAAGAGGCACGTGAGGAATTGGAGACACTTAAATATGACCCACTATTTATAGCTGGCCTGATACTCTACTGGGGTGAGGGCGATAAGGTATCGCGAGGGATCGTGCGGCTCGTGAATACTGATCCCTCGATGATTAGGTTGTACAAAATGTTCCTTGTGCATGCCTGTGGCGTCCCCGAGGAAAAGATAAGAGCTCATATAACCATCTACCCAGATTTGGATGGAGAAATCTGCACCGTGCACTGGTCGGAAACGTCCGGAATACCCCGCAGGAATTTCATAAAGAATACGACTATCTCAGGCCGCCATAAGACTAAGAGACTGACCTACGGCATGTGCACTGTTTATGTATCAAGCACGTATTTTAAAGTGAAGATTCTAGAATGGATCCGATTGCTATCCATGGAATTGATGGATGGAAGATAATATGCGAATATAACGAAGTTACTGATTGTGGGACAGTAATTAATTGACGCGGCTATAGTTTAGTGGTAAAATGCGTCCTTGCCAAGGACGAGATTCGGGTTCGATTCCCGGTAGCCGCACTGAATAATTAGAACTGCAAAAACGGCCGAAGGGTCGTTTTTGCGTTGAGGACAACTGTTCATAAGTAGGGGGATAATGGGGATAACGGACACGTCTTTGACCATGAATTCCTCTTCATTTCCGAGAAATACTAAGTGTATATAACGCTTTTATTAAAATTTTATCTTGGACGCGTAGTATCCACCTCATGGACGTCTCATCGTTATCCACCAAGGAGATAGGAAACCGGGGAGAGCGTGCGGCAGAACTCTACCTGATCATGCGCGGATACTGGCCGGTGGCTAGGAACATACGCTATAAGACCGGCGAGATCGACCGCATCATGCGCAGGAACGGCACATTGCATTTCATTGAGGTGAAGACTATCCGTTGCCGTGAATTTCCCGGGCAGAGTGCCGTTATCGCCGATTTCGATCCTTCCGGAAATCTGCATGCGCGCAAGATTCGAAAAGTGAAGAGGACCGCAGAGTGGTATACCGCCGAACATGGATGGAAAGGTGCGGTCCAGATAGACGCTGCGCTCGTCTGGATACGAGTGCGCGACGGGAAGGCAAAAGTTGCCTATCTCCCGCAAATCCTTTAAACCTGATAGGATAGGCCGTAGGGTCAAGTGGCCGCGCGTGCCGTGCGCAATACGGGGTGTCGTATCCCGTGAAAGTGACGCTTGTATGGGGTCGAAAATAGAGTCGGGGTGTCGTATACCGGTAGTACGCTTGTTTTGGGAACAAGTAGACGGAGTTCAATTCTCCGCACCCCGACTTTGTTTTTGACCGGATGCGTGGGACGCATCTGTGGCCCGAAGGGAAGTGGACGGAGTTAGCGCCCGATATCCTTCTTCAGCACCACGCCCATCTCCTCCGCATCGTCGACGAATACGCGGACGAATGAAGACACGTTCCCTCGCTTGAAATATGTATCGAAATCCTCTTCGGAATCCTCCTCGAAGCTGCGGCGTATGTGGTCGATGGTGATGGCGCGCAGCGTACGGGACAGGAGGTCGCCCGAGTTCGTGCTGGTCGTAATGACGCCTACTAGGTTGCCTTCGGCGTCCGCGACGCCGCCTCCGGACGAGCCCACCTGCGCGGCGACGCTGCCGGTCATGGCGATGAGATCGACGGTATGGCCCTCGAAGGTATAGACGTCCTTTACCTTCGCGAACGCGAGCGTCGGATAGAGCGCATTGCGGATTTCGGTCGAGGTGAGGGACTGTGCGCCGTAGGAACCGACTGCGACCTCGTCCTTGATCTCGGGCTCGCCGTCCGTGAGCGGCAGGTACGGGAACGACGCGGGCAGGGGAGCGTCCGTTGCGCTGCCGGTAATCGCGAGCACGGCGAAGTCGTGCTCGCCGGTGCCGCGCGGCGAAGCCGCCGTCAGGGTGCCCGGGTTATCCCTCATCCACTGGCTGGAAACGTACGCGGGAGCGGCGATGTAGGCCGCCTGGGCAGGGCTTCCGGTGCGGATGGTGCAGGCGATGCGGTCGGGCATGACCGCATCGAGCAGGTAGTACTGGGCGATGTGGCTGTTCGTCAGGATAAGACCCTTCGGGTCGAACAGGACGCCGCTGCCGGACATCGAACGCACGGCAGGGTCGGTCGAGGTGCAGATGATATTCACGATGGCTCCAGAAAGGCGCGCTAGCGAGCGGCCAAGGGCTGTCGACGGCGCGGTCGGCAGGAGCGCTTCGAGCAGGGGGGAAGGGGCCAGGCCTCCGGTTTGCGGCCGCGGGGCTTCGGGGATGGAGATGGTTACGGGCGTGACCACTGCCGGGAGGGCGACCGGCTCGAGAGGCGGCGCGAGCGGCTCGGTCGTCGTTGCGTTGAATATGCCCGTGATAGGAGGCGTCGAAGCAGGCTGCTCGAGATAGAGCGCATTCAGCGTTACGAGGATGGCCGAGAGCGCGGAGAGGATGCCTTGGAGGGCGGGCATGCGTAAACGCTACAACGGAGCGGCCTAAAAATACAGCGGCAGGAAGGTATGGTATTCTCTCCCGGAAGCGGTGGCTCGGTACCCGACCACACTTTTATTTTCTAAGGCGGCGAACCGCTAAGAAAATATAGGCGGGATTAGTTTAATGGTAGAACATCAGTTTTCCAAACTGAGAGCAGGAGTCCGATTCTCCTATCCCGCACAGCATGAGCATGGCGAATACGCTGTGCGGGATAAGTGAGCAAACTGCTTTGCCCACGTGGAGAATCGGAAGCCGGAACATGTCCGAGTCTTTGCGAGGACAGTGAGGCGGGGTCGCGAGCGAAGCGGTCGCTTAGCGAATCGCGAACACCTGCAGCGATTTGCTTAGCGATACGTGACCGAAAGCGGTAATCCGCGGTTCTCCTATCGTCCCACAACCTGCAGGGAGAAGCGTGCACGCAACGCCTATCCCGCACAAAATGCGCACTATTCCAATGTCCTTAACCCTGTCCTATAAAATTTCCATCTCATATCCGCTCTTCCCGCTCCCTTCACTCCTCCCTATGCTATCTTTTCTATATGTTCGTTCGTGCGCCCGTTATTCAATTTATAGAATTTCCATGATTACCAACGCATTCCAGAAGACCGGCATCGCGCTTATCGCAGCTGCCGTCGCATTCGCAGCATTCTTGGTCATCGCTCCGCAGTTCGCGAGCGCGCAGACCCCGACCTGCACCTTTACTCGCGTGCTTGGACCGGGAACGGTCGGTGAGGACGTACGTTGCCTCCAGCGCTACCTCAATGCTTCCGGCTATACGGTCGCCACGATCGGTGTCGGCTCCCGCGGCTACGAGACGAACCAGTACGGCACGCTCACGCAGGCGGCGGTCGTCCGCTGGCAGGTGTCGAAGGGCATCTCGCCGACCGGCATATTCAATCCGGCACAGCTCGGCGCGACCCCGACCTCCCCTACGGTCCCGACCGTACCTACGTCCCCATCGTACGACGATGACTATGAGGACGCTCGAAGCGAGCTCAACGATGTCCGCGACGAGTGGGAGGACGCATGGGACGACCTCGAGGACGCGGAGGACGATGGCGAGTCCGTCGGTAGCGCCCGCTCATATCTCGACGATGCCGAGGAAAGCATAATCGACGCGCTCTATGCGTTCGTCGACGAGGATTATGACGATGTCATGGATTACGTCGATGATGCGCGCGACGCGATAGATGACGCACTCGATGAATTCGATGGCGGCTCGAGCAGGGATGCCGACAGGAGGGACGCAAAGGATGCAATCGATAATGCGAAGGACGCGATCGATGATGCCGATGAGGCCATCCAGGACTCCGATGCCTCGAGCTCACGCATCCGCGCTGCGCAGAAGCTTCTCGATCGGGCAGAAGATGCCCTCGATGACGCCGAAGACGCATACGATGAGGGCGATTGGGACGATGCGGTCGAGTACGCCGAAGAGGCGGAAGACCTCGCCCAGGATGCAGAAGACGAACTCGACGACTAAGAGAGTCCAGGGGCCCACAGCAGGAAACCCGCCGCATGGCGGGTTTTCGCGTATCCTCGTGAATTCATGCGCGAAGCGTAGAATGGACTGCATGGAACCCCTCGCGTCCCGCGTACGTCCGACGAGCCTCGATGAGGTCGTGGGACAGGAGCATCTGGTCGGTTCGGGCAAGCCGCTGCGCGTCGCTATCGAGAAGAAGCACCTGTTCTCGTTCCTCCTGTGGGGCCCGCCCGGCACCGGCAAGACGACTATCGCGCGCATCTATGCGAAGGCGCTCGACGCGGAGCTCTACGAGCTGTCAGCGGTGTCAGCGGGGAAGGACGATATACGCAAGATAGTAGGCAGCAAGGAGGGAGGAGGTGGTCTGGTGCCTGAAAAGCCGAAAGTGCTCTTCCTGGACGAGATACATCGCTTCAACAAGGCGCAGCAGGATTTCCTGCTTCCGTACGTCGAGAGCGGCGAATTGACGCTCATCGGCGCGACGACCGAGAACCCGTCGTTCGAGGTCATTCCCGCGCTCCTGTCCCGCTCGCGCGTCTTCGTGCTCGAGCCTCTGTCGGAGGAGGCGTTGCGGTCCATAGTGGCGCAGGCAGGCGTGAAGCTCGGCGAGGATGCCTTCCAGTGGCTGATGGGCTATGCGAATGGGGATGCGCGTAAGGCGCTCGGCATGCTCGAAGGCGCCATAGCCCTCTACGGCAAGAAAGTGACGGTCGCGAACCTGAACAAGGCGCTCGAATCGAACGCTATCCGGTACGACAAGAAGGGCGATGAGCACTACGACACCATATCGGCGTTCATAAAGTCGATGCGCGCCTCGCAGCCGGACGCGGCCATATACTACCTCGCCCGCATGGTGGAGGCCGGCGAGGACCCGCTCTTCATCGCGCGCCGGATGGTCATATTCGCTTCGGAGGATATCGGCCTCGCGCAGCCGACGGCGCTCGTGGTCGCGAATTCGGTATTCCGCGCATGCGAAGTCATTGGGTATCCAGAGTGCGCCATAAATCTCGCGCATGGCGTCGCGTACCTCGCGAACGCCCAGAAGGACCGGTCCGCGTACGATGCGCTCCGCGCGGCGCAGGAGGATGTGAAGAGGTTCGCCAATCTCACGATACCCAAGCACATACGCAATGCGCCGACGAAGCTCATGAAGGAGCAAGGGTATGGAAAAGGCTATGAGATGTATGCCGATGAGAGCTACCTGCCCGAGAAGCTGAAAAAGAAGAAGTATTTCGGCAATCAGTAAATGAAAAGCCCCGCTTGTGCGGGGCTTTTCATTGGGCTACTGCGAACTGCCCACTGGTAGCTGCTTACTATTTTACTGCGTCCTTGAGCGCCTTAGCAGCACGGAACTTAGGCGTGCGGGTAGCAGCGATCTTGATGGTCTCGCCGGTGCGTGGGTTGCGGCCGGTGCGCGCTGGGCGAGCCTTCGCGCTGAAGATACCGAGGCCAGCGATGGAAACCTCGTCGCCGCCCTTGAGTCCGCCGGTGATGCACTCGATGACGGTCTCGACTGCACGCTCCGCGTCAGCCTTCGTGCCGCCGAGCGTCTCCTGCACTTTCGCTGCGATGTCTGCCTTGTTCATATGAGTTTGGTTTGTCTTACAACGGGGTTGCCGTGGTCGGCACATTTCATCGTTGCGGGTCCCGGCTCATCGCTCCGTCGTACTATGAGTACGCCTGCGCTCTTCGCCTTCCCGCGCCTCGAACTGTACCCGACCACGACAACCCTGAGGATTAAACGGGTACGCAGAAAGTATAGGAAATGAGCCATATTCCGCAATAGGGCTTGAAAATGGGCGGGGATAAGGTGAAATGCAGTTTTAGCTGCTCGCTTGCGGCCTATAGGCACGCCGAAGGCCCGCTTTTCATGGAAAAGCGGGCCCCTGCAAGCTAAAAGCTATCAGCTTCAAGCTATATTAGCGTGCGAATTCGACGACGCGGTTCTCCCGGATGACGTTCACCTTGATCTCTCCCGGGTATTTGAGCTCGCTCTGGACCCGTTCGGCTATCTTCTTGGCCAGTTTATGCGTCTCGAGGTCGGAAACCTTGCCCGGATTCACGAAGATGCGTATCTCGCGGCCTGCAGAGATGGCGTATACCTTCTCGACGCCCGGGAAGCCGCTCGCGATTCGTTCGAGGTCGCCGAGACGCTCGAGATAGCGCTCTACCGTGTCGCGGCGCGCTCCGGGACGGCCCGCAGAGATAGCGTCAGCGACCTGTACGATGATGGATTCCGGCGTCTCGTACGGATACTCCTCATGATGCGACTGCATCGCCTGGATGACCGGCTTTGCTACGCCGAATTTCTCGAGGATGCGGCGGCCGATTTCCACGTGCGTGCCCTGTACCTCATGGTCGACGGCCTTGCCGATATCATGCAGCAGCGCGCCTGCGCGCGCGGTTTCCGCGTCCGCGCCCAGTTCGTTCGCGAGCATGCCGGCGATATGCGCCATCTCCACCGAGTGCTGGAGCACGTTCTGGCCGTAGCTCGTACGGAAATAGAGGCGGCCGATGAGCGTGATGAGCCTCGGATCGAGGCCGACGATGCCGACCTCGTACGCGGCTTCCTCGCCCTTCTGCTTCACCATGTCCTCTATCTGCTGCTTCGCCTTCTCGACCGTCTCCTCGATCTTCGCCGGCTGGATACGGCCGTCCTCGAGCAGCATCTCGAGCGCGAGGCGGGCCGTATGGCGGCGTATCGGATCGAACGAGGAGAGCGTTATCTTATCCGGCGCGTCATCGATGATGACGTCGACGCCCGTTGCGCGCTCGAATGCCTTAATATTGCGGCCTTCCTTGCCGATTATCTTTCCCTTCACCTCTTCCGAAGGGATGGTAACGGAGAGGGTCATGACCTCGTTCGCGACGCTCGCGCCCAGGCGATGCACCGCGGCGAGCAGGATGGTGCGCGCCTTCGCCTCGAGCTGCTTCTTCCCGTTGGTCTCGAGCTTCTGGATACGCGCGAGTATGGCCTTCTCCTCGTACGCCTCGACTTCCTTGAGGAGCGCCTGACGCGCCTCCTCCTCGGAGAGGCCCCCGATGCGCATGAGCTCCTGGCGGCGTTCCTTCAACGCCTTATCGGACTCGCGCTTCAGGTTCGCCGCCTCGTTCTCGCGGTTCTTCACGGATTCCGCCTCTTCGGCGAGGTTCCGCTCGCGCTCGTCGAGGAATTCCTCGCGCTTAGCAAGGCGTTCGCTCATCGCAGCGATCCTCTCCTCGCGCTCCTTCAAAGGCGCGGTGACCTCTTTCTCGGCCTTTTCCGCGCGTTCTTCGGCATCGGCCACGATGCGGCTCGCGCGTTCCTTCGCTTCGAGGATCTTCTGCTTCACTTCGAGCTCCAAGGAGCCGCGCTGGCCGAGCGCGACGAGGAGGCGGAGCACGTACCCGAGCGCGATGCCGGCAAGACCGGACAGCGCCAAGAGACTCAATATAAGTTTTATGGACATAACCAGGGAAACTGAACGGTCCGAGCGGGACAGGACAGGTGAAATCGATGAGAAGCCGGGCGGAAATCAGCTAGTAAAACGGGGTATCAATCGTGCCCAACTGACCGCACGATACTATATATAGGTACTGGCGTAAAACTGGCCGTCGATATCGACTCAGCATAGTTTTGTATACAAAAAAGGCGGAAGCTTCTGCTCCCGCCCCAATGTTACTTTTTCCGAAACAAATCTGGACGGAAGAAACGCCCTGCTTGTCTCCAGCCACTGCTTCTTCCGAGCATGAGGCCTATTCCGAACGCAAAGATACATGCGTAAAAACCTATTCCGCACGCCCTCCAGATCTCGATCGTCTGATACATAGACCCACTCCTTTCGCCTGGAGTGAGCATATAGGACCACGCCCCCGTTTACCAGGCGACGGAGTTACTTCTTATACACCTGATCGACGAGCCCGTACTTCTTCGCCTCATCCGCCATCATGAAGTAGTCGCGCTCGACGTCCTTCTCGATCTTCGCGAGCGGCTGCCCGGTGTTCTTCGAGAGGATCCTGTTGAGACGGTCGCGCGTCGCGAGGATATGCTTCGCGGTAATCTCGATATCGGTCGCCTGGCCCTGGGCGCCGCCCCACGGCTGATGGATCATGACTTCGGCGTTCGGAAGCGCGTAGCGCTTGCCCTGCGCGCCTGCCGAGAGGATGACCGCGGCTGCGGACGCGGCCATGCCGACGCAGACCGTCGAGACATCCGGCTTCACGTGGTTCATGGTATCGAGGATGGCGAGGCCTGCGGTGACGGAGCCGCCCGGCGAGTTCACGTAGAGGGATATGTCCTTCTTCGGGTCCTCGGACTCGAGGAAGAGCAGCTGCGCGATGACGAGATTCGCCATATCGTCGTCGATGCCGCCGCCGAGGAAGATGATGCGGTCCTTGAGGAGG
>DATAJW010000036.1:0-21767 GCA_036261925.1 Minisyncoccota bacterium
AGACCGAATCCTACGAAGGACCGTTCGAGCTCATCCTCGACCTCATCGAGAAGCGGAAGCTCTCCATCAGCGAGCTCACCCTTTCGCAGATAACCGATGACTACATACAGCACGTGCGCGGCCACGGCACGTTCCCGATGGAGGATGCCGCGCAGTTCATCGGCATCGCCGCGACCCTACTCCTCATCAAGTCGAAGTCACTCATTCCCGATCTCGAGCTCTCGGAGGAAGAGGAGGGCGATGTCGATGACCTCAAGCGCCGCCTCATGGAATACGAGCGCGTGCGCGAGATGATGCGCGAGCTCTCCCGCGTATTCGGGAAGGCCGTCATGGTGCCCGCGGGCGACCGCGCGCCCGAGCCCGTCTTCTCGCCCGCACGCGACTTCACGGCCGACAAACTCGCGAGCGCGCTCGCGGATGCGCTCGCTGCCTTCCAGAAAGAGATAGAGAAGCTGCCGGAAGCCCGCGTCCGTCCGCTCGTCACCATCGAGGAGATGATGGATACGCTCCTCACGCGCGTGCAAAAAGCCATGACCCTCTCGTTCAAGGACTTCTCCGCCGGAGCGAGGGAGAAGGTAGAGGTCATCGTCTCCTTCCTTGCGCTCCTCGAGCTCGTGAAGGACGGCGCCGTCGAGGCGCTCCAGCATGAATCCTTCTCCGATATCCGCATTACCAATACGACCGCGAGCGTCCCCAAGTACGGGTAGCTGTACAATTATCAGATTTCATAGTATGGTGCTCGACGGACCGAACGGTCCGTTCTTTCTTTCAATCAGGGAATTCTCCATGTCCGAGAAGCGCAAAGGCCAAGGCAACCACAAGAAAGGCCCGCACATCGACCATTCGAAGAAGCAGGCGCGCCCGCCGCGCGGCTCTTCCGTTCCTCGCGTGTAACCCCTCGCCCGGCCGCGCCCCGCCCCCGTCACGTCACGTGACGGGGGTTTTCAATGCCAGGTCCGCTGTAACTGACGGCCGTCAGTTACAGCGGACCTGGGTGATTCACGCGAATTAATTCACGTTCGTTGACTTACTTTGCATGGGTGAGGGGCGGCTAGAGGATGACGATGAGGAAGAAAAGGGCGGCGAGGACGATGCGGTAGATGCCGAAGGGGAGGAAGGAGTAGCGACGGACGATGCCGAGGAGGAAGCGCATGGAGGCGAGCGCGACGAGGAAGGAGACGATGAAACCGGTCGCGATGAGCCCCAGGTCGCCCCCCGAGAACGCGTGCGCGGTCTTGAGGAGATCGTAACCGGTCGCGGCGAGCATCGTCGGAACCGCAAGGAGGAACGAGAACTCGACGATGGCGATGCGCCGCATGCCGGTGAGCATGCCGCCGATGATGGTCGCCGCCGAACGCGAGACGCCCGGGATGACGGCGATGGACTGGAACAGGCCTACGATGAGCGCTTGGCGTATGGATATATCCTTCGCTTCGGGCGTACTCTCCGGCTTCTCCTTGAAGAGGAGCTCGAAGGCGATGATGGCCAGGCCGCCGAGGAAGAGGGAAGCGACCACGACCGCGGTATTCCCGAACAGGAAGCCCTTCACGTACGGATAGACGAGCAGACCGACGAGGCCGGTGGGGATGAAGGCGATGACGAGCTTCTTCAGGAGACCGAAATCGAGGAACGAGCGCCAGTACATGAGGACGACGGCGCCGATGGCGCCGAGCTGTATCGCTATCTGAAAGGAGCTCAAGAACGCGGAGGAGGGAAGGCCGAGCAGCGTGCCCGCAAGGATGAGGTGCCCGGTCGAGGAGATGGGCAGGAACTCCGTGAAGCCCTCGAGGGCGCCGAGAAGGATGCTGTCGAGGAAGGTCATGCCGCCTAGTGTAGCATCGCCCCCGGACCGGACTTACCCCATGAAGAGGGTTGCCGCATAGATTTCAGGCGGGTATCCTAAGGGGACTATGACCCTATCGAGCCGGCTGGAAGCCGTCCTGTTCGCTGCCGGCGAGCCCCTGAAGAAGGCCCGGCTGGAGAAACTGCTCGATACGAAGGCCGCGTCCCTGGCCGCTGCGGCGGCCGAGCTGAAGGGTGCGCTCGAGGGCCGCGGCATCGCGCTCATCGAGACGGACACGGAGCTCGAGCTGCGCACCGCGGGCGACGCCGCGGATGATATCAAGACGCTGCGCGAGAGCGAGCTGTCGCGCGACCTCGGGAAAGCGAGCCTCGAGACGATGGCGATGATCGTCTACCGCAACGGCGCAACGCGCGGCGAGATCGACTGGGTGCGCGGCGTGAACTCGGGCGCAGCCATACGCACGCTCCTCATGCGCGGCCTCATCGAGCGCGTCGACGACCCGGCCGACAAGCGGCGCGCGAAGTACCTGCCGACGGTCGAGGCGCTCGCGCACCTGGGCATCGGCGCGAAGGAAGAGCTGCCGCGCTACGCGGAGTTCACGGCGTCGCTCATCGACCACGAGGCAACGGCCGCCGCCGCGAACGACGAATGATATGAAATCGTCCGCACGTCGCACTCCCGCCCTCGAGGCGCTCCTGAAGCGCCAGAGGGAAAAGCAGGTACGCCAGATGGGCGTCGCGCTCCTCGCGGGCACGGCGCTCCTCGCGGCGTTCGTGGTGTTCGTCCCGCGACCCGAAACCTTCCTCGCGGCCGAACCCGCCGAGGAACCGGCAGCCACGCAGCCGGCGCCCGACTCCTACGCCGGCGTCAGCCTCATCGGCGAGGCAGCCATCGTCTACGACCTCTCGACCGGCGAGACGCTGTTCGCGCGCGACAGCACGACGCAGCTGCCGCTCGCGTCCCTCACGAAGCTGCTCACCATCTATGCGGCAGCTGACTCGATGGCGGCCACCGATACGGTAACCATCACCGACAGCGCGCTCGCAGCCGAGGGCGAGAGCGGTTTCCTGCCGGGCGAACGCTTCGCGTTCGCCGACCTCGCCCGGCTCGCGCTCGTCGCGTCCTCCAACGACGCCGCACAGGCCATAGCCGAGGCCGCGGAGGCGCGGCGCTCGCTCTCGGGACCGAACCTGCTCGCGAGCGCCGCGAGCTCGGCCGGGCTCTCTCAGACCTACGCCCTTAACGGCACCGGTCTCGACGAGAGCCTTTCGGTGTCGGGCGGCTATGGCTCGGCGAAGGATGTCGCCATCCTCGCGGGCGCGCTCCTCGAGAAGGCCCCGAAGATAGCGCGCGCCTCGGTCGAGCCCTCGATGACCATCACGTCCGACGTCGGCGTCGTCCATACGCTGCCGAACACGAACCCGTACGCGGCCCAGGTGCCGAATATCCTCCTCTCGAAGACCGGCTACACCGATCTCGCGGGCGGCAATCTCGTCGTGGTCTACGACGCCGGCATCGACCACCCGGTCGCCATCGTCGTCCTGGGTTCGACCGTGAGCGGCCGATTCAGCGATGTGCGCGAGCTGCTCGACCGCACCCATGCCCACTTCGCCGGTGTCGAGTACCGGTAGTCCCTGTATGCCTGCATACTACCTACTGCATACCGCCTACTTCCTCCTATGATCTTTGAAGCCGCCCGCGTCCTCATTCCGTTCGTCACCGCGTTCGTCATCGGCATCGCGTTCTCTCCGCTCCTGACGCACTACCTCTATAAGTACAAGGCATGGAAGAAGACGGGCGGGAAGGTTAAGGGCATGGGCGACGGGAACGGGACCCCGCTCTTCAACGAGCTCCATAAGGAGCGGGAAGTTTCGACGCCGCGCATGGGGGGCATCGTCGTCTGGCTGTCTACGCTCGTCACGGCCGTCGGCATCATGCTGCTCGGCATCCTCTTCGGCGAGCCGTTCGTCTCGTTCGATTTCGTCAATCGCGGCCAGACCTGGCTGCCGCTGTTCGCGCTCGTCGTCGGCGCGCTCGTCGGCCTTGTCGACGACCTGCTCGAGGTATCCCGCGGCATCGGCGGCCTGTCGCTCCGCTGGCGGCTGCTCGTGGTCGCGCTCCTCGGCGCCTTCTGCGGCTGGTGGTTCTACGCCAAGCTCGGGGTCTCGGCCATCGGCATCCCGTTCCTGGGCGCGCTCCCGCTCGGCCCGTTCTTCATCCTCTTTTTCGTGCTCGTGACCCTCGCGCTCTATGCGGGAGGCATCATCGACGGCATCGACGGCCTCGCGGGCGGCATCTTCGCCATCATTTTCCTCGTCTATGCCGGCATAGCATTCGCGCAGCAGCAGGTGTCGCTCGCCGCCTTCGCGGCAACGGTCGCGGGCGCGCTCTTCGCCTTCCTCTGGTTCAATATCCCGCCCGCGCGCTTCTACCTATCGGAAACGGGCAGCATGGCGCTTACCGTCGCGCTCGCGGTGACCGCATTCTCCGCGGACGTACTCGGCGAGGGCGTCGGGGTCGCGGTCCTGCCGATAATCGCGCTGCCGCTCACCGTCACCGTCGCGACCAGCTTCGTGCAGGTCTTCTCGAAAAAGGTCTTCAAGAGGAAAATCTTCCACATCGCGCCCATCCATCACCACTTCGAGGCCATCGGCTGGCCCGCCTACAAGGTGACCATGCGCTACTGGGTCATCACCATCATCGCGGGCATCTTCGGGCTCGCTATCGCGCTCCTGAAGTAGCGCAATCGATCGGATCCCGGCGCCTGCGGGGTATCGGTGAATGCTATAAATAGTCCTATGCACGTAACCGGAGACCGCGCCTTCGCCATCATCGTCCTGATGCTCGTCATCGGGGGAGCGGGCATATTCATGTCCGCGGCGCTCGGCCTGCTCGCGCGCGAGACCGGCTCGCTCACGAACCTCGCCTTCACGCAGATACTGCTCGGCCTCATACCGGGCATAATCGCCATCGCGTTCCTGCGCTTCCTGCCGACCGGCTTCCTCATGAAGTGCATCGTGCCGTTCTATGCCTTCTCCATACTGCTCACGCTCCTCGTGTTCGTGCCGGGCATCGGCATCCATGCGGGGGGCGCTTCGCGCTGGCTCGACGTCGGACCGTTCACCGTGCAGCCGGCCGAGTTCCTCAAGATCGGCATCATCCTCATGTTCGCGCTCTACCTGTCGAAGATGAAGGACAAGATACAGGATTGGCGCTATGGCCTCCTCCCGTACGGCCTCATCGTGGGCATCCCCGCATTCCTGCTTCTCATGCAGCCGAATACCTCGACGGTGCTCGTCGTGGGCGCGACGACCGCGGCGCTCTATTTCCTCGCTGGCGCCTCGTGGCGCGATTTCGCGATACTCGCGCTCATCGCGGTCATCGGGCTCGGCGCGCTCGTCGCGACCCGTCCGTACCTCATGAACCGCGTCTCGACCTTCATCAATCCCGCTGCCGACTCGCTCGGCAAGGGCTACCAGATACAGCAGTCGCTCATCGCGATAGGCTCGGGCGGCATGCTCGGGCGCGGGTTCGGCCAGAGCGTCCAGAAGTTCAACTATCTGCCGGAGCCGGTAGGGGATTCGGTATTCGCGGTGTACGGCGAGGAGTTCGGCTTCCTCGGCACCGTGTTCCTCGTGCTGCTATTCACCGCGTTCGCGGCACGCGGCTTCACCATCGCGGCACAGGCCAAGGACGCGTTCGGCTCGTACGCCGCGACCGGCCTCACGCTCATCATCACGCTCTCGGCCTTCCTCAATATCGGCGCCATGCTCGGCGTCCTGCCGCTCACGGGACTTCCATTGCCGTTCGTCTCCCACGGCGGCACGGCGCTCCTGTGCGCCCTCGCCTCGGTCGGCGTCATACTCCATATCGCCGCGCATCGCCCGAAGCGCAAGGCTCATACCTAGGCTATAATCGCGGTATGAAAGTCGTATTCACGGGCGGGGGCACGGGCGGCCATTTCTATCCGCTCATCGCGGTCGCCGAGGCCCTGCAGGAGATAGTGACCGAACGGCACCTGGTGACCCCGAAGCTCTATTTCATGGCGCCCAAGCCCTTCGACGAGGAGGCCCTGTTCCAGCGCAACATCGTCTTCGTGAAGAACGGGGCAGGGAAGATGCGGCGGTATTTCTCGCTCCGGAACGTCACCGACATCTTCGTCACCATAGCGGGCTTCGCGCAGGCGCTCATAACGCTCACGAAGCTCTATCCGGACGTCGTCTTCTCTAAGGGCGGCTATGCGAGCGTGCCGGTCGTGCTCGCCGCGTGGGTGCTGCGCATCCCCATCATCATCCACGAGTCCGATTCGAAGCCGGGCCGCGCGAACCTGTTCGCCGCGAAATTCGCCTACCGCATCGGCATCGCGTTCGAATCGAGCGCCTCGTACTTCCCGGTGAAGGCACGCGGCAAGATTGCGAAGGTCGGCATCCCGGTCCGCCAGGACGTGGCGCGCGTCGAGCGCGAGGGCGCGCACCAGCTGCTCGGCCTCGACCCTGCCGTGCCGACCATCCTCATCCTCGGCGGCTCCTTGGGCAGCCAACGCATCAACGAGACCGTGCTCGCGGCCCTGCCCGAGCTCGTCGCGTTCGCGAACGTCATACACCAGACGGGCAAGGACCATTTCCAGGCGATGCAGCGGACCGCGCCCGTCGCGCTCCAGGGAAGCGCGCATGCCGACCGGTACCATGCATTCCCGTACCTCAATAGCGAGAGCATGCGCCGCGCCGCAGGCGCGGCCAATGTCGTGATATCCCGCGCAGGCGCGACCTCTATCACGGAGATCTCCCTCTGGCATACGCCCGCCATCCTCATCCCGATTCCCGAGAACGTGAGCCATGACCAGCGCTCGAACGCGTACGCGTACGCGCGTACGGGCGCGGCGGTCGTGCTCGAGGAAGGGAACCTCACGCCGAACCTGCTGGCATCGGAAGCGCGCCGTCTCGCGCTCGATACCGCGACCGCCGAGAGCATGGTCGCCGCCTCGACGACGTTCGCGACTGCGGATGCCGCGCGCATCATCGCGGACGAGATAACCGCGATCGCGCTCTCCCACGAATCGCCTGATAATCCGCCCGCCGCATGACCGTCCGCACCCGATTCGCGCCGAGCCCGACCGGCTTCTTGCATGTCGGCGGCGTTCGCACCGGCCTCTATGCCTACCTGTTCGCGAAGAAGCACGGCGGGCAGTTCCTTTTGCGTATCGAGGATACCGACAAGGAGCGGGAAGTCGAGGGCTCGGTCGCGCATATCATCGAATCGCTCCGCTGGCTCGGTATCAACTGGGACGAGGGGCCGGAGCATGAGGGACCGCATGCGCCGTACACCCAGTCCGAGCGCCTGCCGCTCTACACGAAGTACGCCGAGCGGCTGGTGGCCGTCGGCCATGCCTATGTCGACCCGTATACCGAGACGGAGCTCGAAGCGTTCCGCGCGCAGGCCGAAGCCCAGAAGCGCCCGTTCCTGTTCCGCGACCATCGGCCTGCCGAAAGCGCGCCCTGGACCGGGCAGGAGACCCTGCGCTTCAAGGTGCCGACCGTGAAGCGCTTCACCTGGAACGATGCGGTCCGCGGCGAACTCTCGGCAGGGGAGGAGGCGCTCGACGATTTCGTGCTCATCAAGAAGGACGGCTATCCGACCTACAACTTCGCGCACGTCGTCGACGACATCGAGATGGAGATAACGCATGTCATGCGCGGCGAGGAGTTCATCTCCTCGACGCCGAAGTTCCTCTCGCTGTACGAGGCGCTTGGCGCCACGCCGCCGGTATACGCGACGTTGCCGGTCATCCTCGGTCCCGACGGGAACAAGAAGCTCTCGAAGCGCGACGGCGCGAAGGACCTGCTCGACTACCGTACGGAAGGCTACCTGCCGGAAGCCGTCGTGAATTACCTCGCGCTCCTCGGCTGGAACCCGGGCACCGACGAGGAGTTCTTCACCCCGGACCAGCTCGCGGAAGCGTTCACGCTCGAACGCGTGCAGAAGTCAGGCGCCCGCTTCGACGAGGACAAGCTTTTCCATATCAACCAGCACTGGATGCGCAAGCTCTCTGACGAGGCATTCATCGAAGCGGGCGGCTTCGCGGCTGGCAACGCGGAAATGCTCCTGAAGGCTGTACCGCTCCTCAAGGAGCGGGCCCGCACCTTCGGCGAGGCGCGCGCGATGCTCGAAGGCGAGCTTTCGGGTCTCTTCTCGATGCCCGCGCTCGCGAAGGAGACGCTTCTCGCGAAGGAACCCGAAGGGCGCGCCGGCCTCACGAAGACGGCTCTTGAGGGCGTGCTGGAACTCCTGCCGGCCATCCCCGACGGCGCGAGCGCGGAGGACGTGAAAGAGACGCTCATGCCATACGCGAACGCGGAGGAGGAGAGAGGGAAGGGGGGCCGCGGCGGCGTCCTCTGGCCGCTGCGCTACGCGCTCTCGGGCCAGGAACGCTCGCCCGATCCGTTCACGCTCATCGCGCTGCTCGGCGTTCATGAAGCGTCGTCGCGCGTCCGGAATGCGATTGCTATACTGTAGGGAATGCTACCGGTTCGCACGGCTTCCGTCCTTTCGTTCCTCCTGCTCGCGCTCGGCGTTCTTAGCGTCGTACCTCCTCATACGTACGCGCAGAGCAAGGACGAGATAGAAGCGCAGATAAACGACCATAACCGGAAGATTCAGGACCTCGAGAAGGAGATCTCGCAGTACCAGCAGACCCTGAACGTGCTCGGCGGCCAGAAGCAGACCCTCCAGTCCGCTATCAAGACCATCGATGTCTCGCGCCAGCAGACCTCGACCCAGATACGCGTCACCGAGAACAAGATATCCGCGGCGAACCTGAAGCTCCAGGAGCTCTCGGGCGAGATCAGCAAGAAGGAGTACCTCATCGAACTCGATAAGCGCACCGTGGCGCAGTCGCTGCGCGATATCCAACGGGAGACCGATGCCAGCATCGTCGAGCAGCTCTTCTCCTCCGAGAGCATCGCCGACGCTTGGGAAGCCGTCGACACGAAGGCCACGATCGGCGCGGCCCTCCGCGCGCATGCGAACGCGCTCGCCGCCGACAAGCAGGAGCTCGCGGTGCGCCAGGTGGAAGAAGACGCGAAGAAACAGGAGCTTTCCTCCCATAACACGGAGCTCAATAACCAGAAGAAGACGCTCGACGTACAGATATCGGAGAAGGATAAGCTTCTCACCGAGACCAAGAACCAGGAATCGGTCTACCAGGACCTCATCGCGACCAAGCGCGCGGAGCAGAAGGCCTTCGAATCACAGCTCTCCGCGCTCGAGAACAGCCTGAAATCGGTCGGTGCCGCGAGCGTGCCCGCCGTCGGTTCCGGCATCCTCGCCTGGCCGTATTCCGCGGCATTCAAGCAGAGCTGCGACGGGAAGGCCGGCGCGCTCGGGAACGCGTACTGCATCACCCAGTACTTCGGCAACACCGCCTTCGCGACCGCCAACGCGCAGATATACAACGGCGCCGGCCACAACGCCATCGACATCGGCATGCCGGTCGGCACGCCGGTGCTCGCCGCGCTCTCGGGCACCGTCCTCGGCACCGGCAACACCGACGCCGTCCCGGGCTGCTACTCCTTCGGCAAGTGGGTGATGGTGAAGCATGCGAACGGACTCGCGACGCTGTACGCGCACCTTTCGACCATCGGCGTCTCGCCGGGACAGTCAGTCTCCACGGGACAGGCCGTCGGTAATTCGGGCATGACCGGCTACGCGACCGGCCCGCACCTCCACTTCGGCGTCTACGCGTCCGCTGGCGTGCAGATAACCACGCTCGGCGCGTACCGCGGCGCGACGACGCCGTGCGCGAATGCGTCCATGCCGGTGGCGCCGAAGGACGCGTATCTCAATCCAATGTCGTACCTCTAAAATAGTTTGGTAATTTCAGTACTCAAAACTTTGGGCCGACTCTTAATGAGTCGGCCCTACGTTTACGCGCTCGCCATGACGTTCGGCACATTTGCCGCAAGTTCATCACCAGAGATGCCGAGTTCCTCGGCAAGCTTCAGGACGTTCACGAGCATCTTGGTCGTCGCGGTCTTGAGGTTTTCCGCACTCATCTCACCGCCATGGTCAGCAGATTCAGCTTCTGCCGCGATCTTACCAGTGGACTTCATCATGTGCAGTGCGCTGTGACGCACTGCAAAGATTTGCTTAGCGCGAGATGAAATATCCAGGTCAGGGTAGTGCTCTTGAGTGAACGTGTAGCGTTCCCCTATAAAAGCCATTAGGGAAGAAAGGTCGGATTTCTGTGCGATCATATCGCCCTCCATTGAGTCTAGGCAGAACCTACCACGAATTGCATGAAGGTTCGAATATCTTCCCGAACTAGTGCGAGGAGAAGGGAATGCTGGCTTCCCATTTTATGCATTGTTTTTTGGAATTTGTATGATATAATCAGGACACCACTAACACCTACGCATGCCTGATTTCAAGAAAGGAGGATTCAACAAGGACCGTAAGCCCGGAAGCGGCTTTGCCCGTGGCGGCGACCGCCCGAGCTACGGCGCACCGTCCCGCCGACCGCAGGGAGGCGGATTCGGCAGCATAGAGACGCATTCCGCTACCTGCAGCAAGTGCAACGCACGCTGCGAGGTCCCGTTTAAACCAAACGGCAAGAAGCCGATATTCTGCAAGGACTGCTATGTCCGCGACGACGCTGGTCCTTCCGGCAAGACCTTCGAGCGCCGTGAGCAGCGATTTGAGCGTCCTGATTCCCGCTATGACCGCCCGGCGTTCCAGAAGCCAGCTGCATCGGTCGAGGATCCTCGTATCGGCGCCATGCAGAAGGAGCTCTCCGTCGTCCACGCGAAGCTCGACGCACTCGTAGAGAGCCTCCACGCTGCCGCGTATTCCTCCATCCTCACCGCCTCGAACGAGCGCACCATAGCTACGCCCGAGAAGGCGGGAGCGAAGGCGACCGCGAAGAAAGCAGCCAAGAAAGCTAAGAAGGCATAGTTCTCCGAGGTCGAACCTTGTAGGAGCGATATGGGCCTAACGGGCCCGTTTTGCTATCATCCACCCATGACCCATCAGGTGCTGCTTTTCTATAAATACGTCACTATCGAGGACCCGGCCGCCCTCGCAGAGGAGGTGCGCGCGCTCGCGACCAGGTATAGCCTCTTGGGCCGCGCGCTCATCGCCGAGGAAGGCATCAACGCGACCCTGGAGGGGGAGACCGACGCTACGGAAGCGTTCGTTGCCGAGCTCCTCAAGGACAAAAGGCTCAAGGATATGAAGATAAAGCGGAGCGGGGGCGATGGTGCCGCATTCCACAAGCTGAAGGTGAAGGTGCGCGAGGAGATAGTCGGCACGAAGTTCCCGAAGGAGATAGACCCGCGTACGAGGACCGCGCCGCATCTGTCGGCGGAGGAGCTCAAGCGCTGGTACGAGAACGAGGAGGATTTCGTCGTTGTCGATATGAGGAACGACTACGAGTACCGGTCAGGCCATTTCAAGGGCTCGGTCAATCCGGGCATGACCTACTCCCGCGAGCTGCCGGAGAAGCTGCCGGTCCTCGAGCCCTACAAGGGCAAGAAGGTGGTCACGGTCTGCACCGGCGGCGTCCGTTGCGAGAAGATGTCCGCATACCTGATGGCCAACGGCTTCAGCGACGTCTACCAGCTCGATAACGGCATGCACGGCTACATGGAGAAGTACCCGGGCCAGGACTTCGCCGGCACGCTCTATACCTTTGATAACCGGCTCACGATGGACTTCGGCGGCGAGCGCGAAGTCGTCGGTCGCTGCCACGTCTGCGAAGCCTCGACCGAGAACTACATAAACTGCGCGAACGACTTCTGCCACCTGCATATCCTCGTCTGCCCGTCCTGTACGGAAAACGCCGGAGCGTATTGCTCCGGCGCGTGCCGCGACTTCGTTGAAGCGAAGGTAGCCTAGACCCGGCTGACTTCCGTCGCGTACGGGCCCTTGCGGGACTCCGTGACGACGAAGGAGAGCGTGTCGCCGACCTTCAGCTCGTTGAAGTGAACATTCTGGAGCGCATCCGCATGGAAGAACAGGTCCTCCTTCTTAGTGCGGCCGCCGAGCTTTATGAAGCCTGACTGGCGTTCCGTGAGAAGAGCTATGGTTCCTTTTTGCATGATGCGATTGGTGAATGCTGGTAACGGGAAGCGCCCGGAGGGCGCTTCAGGGTTAGGCCTTGCTAACGTTCACGGCGTGCTGGCCCTTCGGACCCTCTTCCACCTCGAACGTTACCTTGTCCCCGACGTTGAGCTCCTCGAACGAGATGTTCGCGAGCTCCTTAGCGTGGAAGAAGAGATCCTTCTCCTCTCCGTCGCGCTTGATGAAGCCGAAGCCCTTATCGGTAAGACCTGCGATTGTTCCTTCTGACATACGTTTCTTCTGTTTCGATTCGATGCACCTGATAACCATCAAGTGCAGGAGGCTTCGAAACATCGCCGAGAATCGGGACAGAGCGAAGCGCTGCGATTGATATAGGTAAGATTACAATTTTTGGCCAGAAAAGTCAACGCATTACGCAGGGTCGCGCGTCTTCCAGAGCACGAGCGAAGCGAACGTGCGGTAGGGCGACCAGACGAGCGCCCGGGCCTCGAATTCCCGCCTCTGCGCGCTGCGCGGCATGCCGTACAACGTCTCCATGGCCCGCACGAGCGCGAGGTCGCCTGGAGAGAATACGTCCTTGCGTCCGAGCGCGAACATAAGGAACATCTCGGCCGTCCAGCGGCCGATGCCCCATATCGAGGAAAGCGCGGCGACCGCCTCTTCCTCGGGCATGGTCTTCAGCCTCTTGAGGTCGAGCGTGCCGCTCGTGATAGCCTTTGAGAGCTCCTTCAGGCTCTTCACTTTCGCGGCAGAGAGTCCCGCTTTCCGGAGCGTCGGCGCACGCAGGCGCAGTATCGCCTCGGGCGTGACCGAACCCTTGCAGGCGTCCTTCAAGCGACCCCAGATGGTATCGGCCGCCTTCGTCGAGAGCTGCTGGCTCACGATGGAGCCCGCGAGCGCCGCGAAGAGCTCGGCATAGCTGCGCCTATGGCCGCTATGCGACCGCAAGGACTCGAGATGGGGAAGGGAAGCGCGATAGAGGATAGGATCGACCTTCCGTATATGGTCGATCGCGTCTTGGTGGGGATGCGCGTCTCGAGGAATCTTCGCCATGCCGTCAGTATACGCATTTCATCAAGGTCCGTCCTTGATGAGCGGTTGGTGGGGTATCGGGTGCGCGATATACTGGAATCATGCTCCGGCTCATATTCACCATCGCCCTCGCTATCCTGCTCCTGTCGTTCTTCGGCATCTCCATCCGCGCCATCGTCGAGTCCCCGACCGGGAGCGACAATATCGCGTACGTCTGGCAGCTCATCAAGGACGGCTGGGGTGCCATCGCGCTCTGGCTCGCGAACTTCACGAGCCCTATACGATTCCCGGGCTAATATCCTTATTATGGAAACACCCAAGAAGCAGATAACCATATCGATGCCGACCGACGCGAAGGTGTCGTTCACGAACGCCACTCAGGTCACCGTCTCGGACGACTCGGTCATCATCCAATTCGCCTATGTGCGGCCGAACACGACCACCGGCCAGCTCATCTCGGAGATAGCGCTCTCGCCCAAGCACGCGATCGATTTCAGCCGCGCGCTCGATGCGACGATAAAGCAGCATTTTACGCGTCATCTGGGCGAATTGGAGGGATAAGAGCTTTACGAGCGCTTCATGTCCGGTTCACCGGACGTTCATAGAATAAGGAGTATACCTGGATGTACGGGTACGTGGTACCCCCTAACCGTAATTGAAACCACTATGAACAAGATAGTTATGGGCGCGTTCGCCCTCGCCGCGGTAGTGGCAGTTCCGGGAGTCTCCGTAGCAGCTACGTATGCGTACGTGAACACAGCGGGCGAAGTGATGACCACGGAAGCTGCGACCCCTGCCGCAGCCATCATGACCGCGCCTGGCATCCACATGCACAGCGGCGTTCTCCTCATGGACAGCGCCGCGGACATGGATGTCGTCGGCGATGACGTGCAGGTTAATTAAGCCTCTTGCGGCATCGGAACGGCCCCGCTCACGCGGGGCCGTTCGCGTTCATGAAGCGCTTCATGAAGACAAGACGTGCATTTTGTTGTGTACTTTTCTATACTGTACGCATGCACATCACGAACAAGACCACCGCGACCCTCATAGCGCTCTCGCTCTTCGCGCTCGCGCCGCTCGGCGCTCTCGCAGCGCATCCGGAAGCGGATATCGATACCGAGGCATTGACGACGTCCTCGACGAAGCCGACGCTCACCGGCACCGCGTCCGCTACCCCGTACGTGCGCATCCGCATCGAATCGGAGAAGGGTAAATCGGTATTCACTAAGTCCATCCGCGTCGACAAGGACAAGGAATGGAAGGCGAAGGTCTCGAAGAAGCTCGCGAAGGGCGAGTACGAGGTCACGGTACGCGCCGGCAAGACCTCGAAGGGCGATCTCCTCGCAGAAGGCGTACTTGCGGTCGGCACGACTTCCTCCTCGCCGGATTCCGGCGCGTCGTCCGCAGGGAAGGGCACTACCCTCTCCGTCTCGAGCGTTCCACTCCTCTTCGGCGGCTCCGCGCGCGTATTGAGCTCTGTCCCCGTCGCCTACGTCAAGGTCATGAACGCGAGCGACAAGGAGTCCGCCATAGACGGCATCACGCTCGTGCAGAATGGTTCCGCGCCCGTCTCGGTTGTCTCCTCATTCTCCACATCGGACGATAAGGGCGGCTCGCGCGCGACCCATGCCGTGACGGCATCCTCGTTCGATAAGGATAGGACGGTATTCGTGCCGCTTGCGGCGACCATACCGGCAGGCCAGTTCCGCATCTTCACCATCAAGGCCTGGCTCGGCATCGATTCCCTCTATAAGGTCGGCACGCAGCTGAAGCTCGACGTCGCCTCCATCGGGACCGGCGCGAAGGTCGTGGGAACCCTGCCGATGGCCGGCACCACCTGGACGCTCTCCTACTAGCGTCCGTCCGCGGCGCCGCAGCAGGCAGGGAAGTCCCCTGCCTGAAATAGCGTGAGAGTGGGCCATTCTTCATCTCGCCGAACCAATCTCGGATGCGCGAGCCGCAGCTTCCCCTGCAGGAATAGCAGGGAAGTGCGACTTCCCCGATAGGTAAAGACTTGAATGACCTAAGGCTGGCCGCTCCGGTTCTAAGAAATGAGCCCAGGGAAGCAGGATGATGCAACAAGGTGGCAACCACCAATAATAAATGACAGAGCATCGACTCATACGCGGGAAGCTCGGCATCCGGGAATGCGCCAGCCGGATTCAAAGCACGCCAATCCACGGCTTGATATATATGTAGGTCGTAAAAGATATATTGTGCGACACGCACAGATCTAAAGAGAATGCGAACTCTAAGGGTTCAGGCTTCGTACCCTCCTCTTCCCTTTTCGGTTCCTGGAATAATTTCATCGGCCCAGCCGACCAAACCGCTGTCATTATGCGAAGCCGTGCATGCGCGAAATATACTCATCCAGACCACTTCCCCGAAATCGCGATTTCGATGGTGGGGAAGGTCTTTTTTGAAGGAACCGGGGAAGCCCTAAGTGAGCGACTCCCCTGCCCTAGCAGCGTACGTTCTCGATGATGTAGTCGTAGGCTTCGTCGACCGAGTCGACGAGATGGATGAGCGCGAGGTCGGCCTCGTCGATGGCGCCATAGCGCTTGAAGAGATGGTTCGTCAACAGCTCGATGATGGGAGTCCAGTACTCCGTGCCGTACAGGACTATCGGCACGCGCTTGATCTTCTTGGTCTGCACGAGCGTGACGATCTCGAACAGCTCGTCGAGCGTGCCGTAGCCGCCCGGGAAATAGATATAGACTTCGGAGGCGTACGCGAGCATGACCTTCCGCACGAAGAAGTGGTCGAAGAACATGGAGTCCGTCAGGAACGCGTTCAGTCCTTGGTTATCCTCGAGGCGGATATTGAGGCCGACCGATGCGCCGCCCACCTCGAACGCGCCCTTGTTCGCCGCCTGCATGATGCCGGCGCTGCCGCCCGACACGATGGCGAATCCGTATTTCGCGAGCCTGCTCGAGAGCGCCTCGGCCGCTTCGTAGATATCATCACCCATGCTCGCGCGCGCCGAGCCGAAGAAGGTCGCGGTCAGGCCGTACTTGCGAAGGATCTCGAAGCCGTCAACGAACTCGGCCATGATCTTGAACACGCGCCAGCTCTCGAGCTGCTGCGGCTTGCAGACGAGCGGCTCGGGAGCGACCGGCACGTTCTCCTTGCCGTGCTCGATGGCTTCGGTGAGCGTCCTGCCCATCTGTCGGTCGCGGTGGAGGTCGGGCGCCTGAAGCGGGGTCGCGGGCGGCGGGGTCGCCGGCGTCTCGATGCCGCCGTTATCGTTCGCTATGAGGGGTTGTTCGTCAGCCATGGTATGTCGAAGGAACTATAGTCAGGAAATATATTCCGATTATACGCTATCCTGCCGATGACCTCGGCATGGCATAGCGCGCCGGTGAGCGCGTTATGCGGCCGCGGCTCTTCCGGCACACCCGTATACCGGAGCGCGAAGTCGAGATTGATGAGCGAGTGGTAGCTGCCGACCGGAGGCGTCATTCCCCGCCCTACCATGTGCAGCCAGACGATGGAGTGGACGTCTATCGTGCGCTTCGCGAACGGGCACATGATGCCGGCGCGCGCGCAGGCTTCCTGCACGAACTCGAGGTCGAACGAGGGATTCTGCGCGGCGAGCGTGCGGTCCTGGGGCCGA
Source organism: Minisyncoccota bacterium (assembly GCA_036261925.1). Taxonomy (GTDB): domain Bacteria; phylum Patescibacteriota; class Minisyncoccia; order Phycocordibacterales; family Phycocordibacteraceae; genus C7867-001. The sequence goes on from DATAJW010000036.1 coordinate 16,530, forward strand.
TCGCTCGCCCAGGCGACGAACGCGGCGATGAGCTCCGCCTCGCTCTTCTTATCGGCGCGCGCTATCTCCTCCTTCGAGAACCCGTTTATCGCGAGCGCTTCTTCCGTCACGTGCGCGCCATCCCAGATGCGGCACTCGTCGTAGAACTGGTTGGTCGGCTCATCGAGGTCGACGGCGCCGAGCGAGAGTATGGAGCAGGTGAACGGCGAGAGGCCCGTCGTCTCGACATCGAGGACAATCATGGGAATAGTATACTAGCCACTAGTAGTTAGTCCTTAGTCCGAAAATCGCCTGCGTTCCTAATTCCCTAACGCCCAATTAACCAGTTCAGATTCTTGGACAGTTAGCGGCAGGCTCGTAACCCCGAGCCGCCGCTTCTTCTTTCGTCGCGAACCAGACCTTATTCTCCTCCTTTATGCGGCTCACCGTCCCGCACCAGGGTAAATAGTATTTCGTGCCGCTCTTGGAAGCGACGTACCTCCCTTCGGTAGCTGCGCGTGGCGCATCCGGCAGCACCGGAGCGGGCGCGAGCGCGTTCGCCGCGGCCGCCGGCTGCCCTTCGGCCCCTGCCTGCAGATCCTCTATCCAGATGCCGCCGTCCCCTTCCCGGCCCATCTCACGGCCCGCGAGCATGCCGAGCCCGAACGCGGCGACAGTGGCTAGGATGAAGACGGCTATGAGCAGGATATCCGCCGGGACGCGCCGTACGGCCGCCTTGCCGCTCGCTATGTGGTCTGGTATACTCATGGCTACCTAAAGAATAGCATCTATGGCAAGTACTAAGGCTGGTGGATCAGCAAAAAACCTCAACGATTCCAAACCGAAATTCCTCGGCGTGAAGCTCGCCGACGGCCAGACTGCCCGTCCGGGCATGGTCATCGTCCGCCAGCGCGGCACGAAGATCGAGGCCGGCAAGAACGTGAAGGTCGGCCACGACCACACCCTCTTCTCCATGGCGAACGGTACGGTCACTTTCCGCGAGCGTCGCAAGACCAACTTCGACGGACGCGTCATCCGTAAGAAAGTAGTAGACGTCCTCGCCTAAGTTATCCACAAGCGCCCTCTCGGGCGCTTGTTCGTTGCCAGGCATGCGGGTATAGTGCTTGGACTAGGTTCGCCTCTCGGGGCGGACCTAGTACTTTATATAGACCAACAGAAAACCGGCGTGAGCCGGTTTTCTGCAACTTAAATTAGGGCTCTCGGAGGCGTGCAGGCGTGAGAGCGAGGGAAATTTTCAGCAGAAAATTATCCCGTACCTAAAAATATCTGCGCCGAGCGAACTATTCCGCCACGACCTCGATGTCGAACGAACCGAAGTCCTTGCCGTGCGAGACCGGGATGGAGAACGTACCGAGCTCCTTGATAGGCCTCTCGAGACGGACCGCTTCCTCCGGCAATTGCGCCTTCTCGGCGATCTCCTTCGCATCGACCGCGTCGTAGAGATGGCCCTTCTCGTTCGCCTTCTTGGTGAAGGTGAGCTTCTCCGTAGCGAGCTGGGTTACGCGTCCCTCGATGAGCTTCTCATCGAGCTCCTTGCGGTCCTTGTCCTGCTGCGCACGGATCTCCGCCTGCTTCAGGTTCGCCGGCGTCGCTGCCGCGGCGAGCTTGCGCGGGAACAGGAAATTGAGCGCGTGCCCGTCCGAGCACTCGACGACCGCCCCTGCCCTGCCCGTGTCCTTCACGTCTTTCAGTAGTACGACTTTCATATACGCCCATCCTACCCGCTCCGCGCTCCCCCGGCAAATTGACGCTTATACGCTTTGCTGGTTATATCCGTAGGGACCGAAAAGGAATGCTAATGGTAGACACCGACCGATTACGCGAATTGCGAGCGCTGAATCCGCAGTTCGCGAAAGACGAGGCTCGAGGAGAACGCTGGGCTATGGACCGCGCCGAGATGGTACGCGCCATCGACGGCAAGGCATCCCGCAGGCATCCTGAACGCTCGCCGAAGGAAGATGGCCAGCCGCGCAATTGGTGCGGTAGCTGCCCTCATCCTGAGGGTTGCATCATGTGCGACCTAACCGAGAACCACGAGTTCTCGAAATCGCGCGGCGCGTACCGCACGAACTAGATCAATGAAACAAAGACCGTCCAGCACACCTGGACGGTCTTTACTTTTGCCTTCGTCATTCCTACTTCCCGGTCGTGAGGAACTCGACCGCCCTATCCTTCTGCGGATCGATGCCCGCCTCGAAGTTCTCGCGCGTACGCTCGACCTCGATATCGGGCGTGAGGCCGCCGTCGGAGATGGAGCGGCCCGAGGGCGTGAGCCAGCGCGCGATAGTGACCTTGAGCGAGCCGTCACCCACCTTCACGAGCTCCTGCACCGAGCCCTTGCCGAACGAGCGCGTGCCGATGAGGGTCGCGCGGTCGGCGTCTTGGAGCGCGCCCGCGAGAATCTCGGACGCGGACGCGGAGCCTTGGTCGATGAGGATGGCGACCTTCACGTCCGGGCCGACGCCGCCAGCGCCCGTGCTGCGGTGCGTCGTGTTCTCCTGCTTGCCCTGGTAGTCCTCGATGACGACGGCAGCGCCTTCAGGCAGGAACCGGCTCGCCATGGCGACCGCAGCCTCGAGGTAGCCGCCCGGGTTGCCGCGCAGGTCGATGATGAGTTTGTCCGAGCCCGATGCGCGGAATTCGGAGAGCGCTTTCGCGAAGAGCTGGTGGGAATTCGCGGTGAAGCTATAGAGCTCGATGGTATAGACGCCAGTAGCGGTGTCGAGCGAATTCTCGATGGTCGGTACATTGATGGTGTCGCGCACCACCGAACGCTCGATGATCTCCCCGCCGCGCAGGATGCGGAACGCCACCGGCGTTCCCTTGTCGCCGCGGATGAGCTTCACCGCCTCGTCGCTGCCCATGCCTTCGGTCGGCGTGTTGTCGATAGTGAGGATCACGTCGCCCGCGCGGATGTCGGCGCGCTCGGCCGGCGTGTTCTTCAGGGGCGCGATGACGGTGAGCATGCCGTCCTTGATACCGATCTCCATGCCGACGCCCTCGAAGTTGCCCTTGATGTCGTCCGCGAACTGCTTGGCTTCTTGCGGCGGCATGAATACCGTATACGGGTCGCCATAGGAGGCAACGAGGCCTTGGATAGCGCCCCAGAGCTTCTCCTTCGAGGTCGGCAGGCTCGTCGATGCGTGCGTCTGCACGAATCTCGCGTCGACGGCGTTCCAGGTCTTCCAGAACTCCGTCAGGTCGACCGAGTCGTCCGGCGTCGCGTCGAGGCCGTCGCCGAGGAGCGGCAGATTCGAGATGGCCCTCGTGCCTCCTGCGGCGCCCACCGTGATGCCGCCCAAGAACCCGAGCGCGAGGACGAGCGCGAGCGCCGCCGCGATCTTCGAGGTCTTCGCGAACGACCACGCCGCACCTCTCTCGCTTGGTTCTTCCATATCCTCCTAGTATATCAGAACGCGCCATCCCCCTCGCGCTCGCGCGCCCGCCCGGTCGGCGCTAACTGACGGTCGTCGCTTACCGCCGACCGGATGCGGATTACCCGCTCGAAGGGAGGATGCGCGCGTTATACTGACGGCAATGATCATGCGACATACGCGCGGCGCCGTGACGTGGATCGACCTCGAGGGGCCGAGCGCCAGCGAGCTTTCCGAAGTGATGCACGAGTTCAGCATCGACCCGAGGGTCGAGGAAGAGATAGCGAGCCCGACGCCGTATCCCCTCACCTTCTCCACGCCCGAGTACCGATACCTCATCCTCCACTTCCCCGCCACCGAGGAACGGGAAGGTACCAAGAACCAGGAAGTCGACTTCATCGTCGGCAAGAAGTTCATCATCACCGCCCGTTATGAAGTCATCGACTCCATCCATGCGCTCCATAAGGTATTCGAGGCCGAGGAGCTCATCGGCATAGGCACGGCGCCAGCTCGGGCCGACCAGGTGCTGGAGCGGGTCATGAGCGGCCTCTATAACGCCATACACGACGAGATCGAACGGGCAGGCCGCTCGCTCGACGCCATCGAGCGCGCCATCTTCTCCGGGAAGGAGCGCCAGACGGTACGCACCATCTCCCGAGCGGGCCGCGTTCTGCTTCGGTTCGAGACCGCGCTCGCGCGCCACGCCGAGCCGCTCGACGAGTTCCTGCGCGGCCTCGCCGAGCCCGACTTCTACGGGAAGCCGTTCGCCGCGCGCGCAAGCCGCATCATCGCCGCGCACGACCACGCCGCAGCGCTCGTCGCCTCCTACCGCGCCATCGCCCGCGAGCTGCGCATCACGAACGACTCGCTCCTCTCCTCCTCCCAGAACGAGATCATGAAGACCCTCACCGTGATGGCGTTCGTCGCGGTGCCGCTCACGCTCGTCGCCTCCGTATTCGGCATGAACGTCGAAGCCATGCCTATCGTGCATGAACGGCATGCATTCTGGCTGATACTCGGCCTCATGACGCTCGTCGCTGCCGCATTCTTCTCGTTCTTCAAGCTCAAGCGCTGGCTCTAGCGAGCGGGGCGCCGATGATATAGTGGGGCCATGTCCTGGCTCTCGCGCTTCCTCGACCGCCCGTCGCGTCCTACTTCCTCGAATGCCGCGCTGCTGTTCACCAATACCCTCACCGGCAGGAAGGAGGTCTTCTCGCCCCAGCGCGCGGGCCTGGTATCCATGTACAGCTGCGGGCCGACCGTCTACGCCAAGCAGCATATCGGCAACCTGAAGGCGCCCCTCTTCGCCGACCTCATCGCGCGCGTGCTCGCATCCGCCGGCTACCATGTCCGGCGCGTCATCAATATCACCGACGTCGGCCATCTCGTCGCCGATGGCGACGAGGGCGAGGACAAGATGGAGAAGGGCGCGCGGAGCGAGGGCACGAGCGTGCGCGATATAGCCGAGCGCTATGCCGGCCAGTTCATCGCGGACATACGCGCGCTCAATGTGGACACCGACGACATCCTCTTCCCGCGCGCGACCGAGTATATAAAGGAGCAGATAGACATGATACGCGCGCTCGAGGCCGGCGACTTCACCTACCCCACCGCCGACGGCATCTATTTCGACACGAGCCGGTTCCCCGGCTACGGCAAGCTCGGCGGCATGGCCGACCATATACGCAAGGAGGCGGCGCTCGCCCACCTCGAGCACCGCATCAAGGAGAACGCGGAGAAGCGGAACCCTGCCGACTTCGCGCTCTGGAAGTTCTCACCCAAGGGCGAGCAGCGCCTCCAGGAATGGCAATCGCCCTGGGGCGTCGGGTTCCCGGGCTGGCATATCGAATGCTCCGCGATGGTG
>DATAJW010000037.1:0-3484 GCA_036261925.1 Minisyncoccota bacterium
CCATCGGCGTTCGCTTCGAAGGTGCCGACGCCGTCGAGGGAGCGGCCAGGAGGGATCTCGCGGACCGTTGCGCGCTCGGTAACGTCGTTATTGTCGTCGTTCTCGACGTAGATCTCGAGGGTGGTGCGGTCGCTGATGTTCGTGCCGCGGTTAGTGATGCGGAACTTTATAGCGCCGTCCTTGCCCTTAGGCACGCGGGAGGAGCGGACGAAACTGCCGGTATCGTTCGAACGCTTGAGATACCCGATCTCGAGGATGTCGACCGTGAGGTCGGCGCGTCCCGAGTAGTTCGCGCTCGCCGGGACCGTGACCACCGTGTAGGTCGGGGTAGGGGCGATATAGGACGGGCCGTATGCCGTGTAGGTCGGCTGCTGCGGGTAGTAGGTGCCGCCCGAAGTCGCCGGAGGCGTCGACGGGGTGGTGGCCGGAGTCTGCTCGACCGGAGCGCTCGGAAGCGTGACGACGCCCGTGTCGTCGTAGTCGTCGTATGCCGGCTGGCGGTCCTCGACGGCATCGATGCGCCCATCGTCCTCATTGAACGTATCGGAAAGGGAGACGGCCGCCTCGCCGATGCCGGAGAGGGCGGACGGAAGGAGGCGCGCCGCATAGATGGCGAGCGCCATGCCGATAAGGATGAGCGCGATGAATCCGACGATCGCGAGCGCGCTGGTCGCGGGCTTCGCGGTGTCGGAATGGGTTACGGTGGTCTTTTCCATATGCGCCTTATATACCATGCTAGGTATTCTTTGTCAAATAGGCGGGACGGGCCCGCTTCAGGGTCCGTTCACCTCGGTGAGCGTAGGGTGAATGCCGGCGAACCGGCGACCGGCACTGGCGCGGCTGGGTACTTGACAAATAGGTGAGTTTGGTGTATTTATGACCAAGACCATATGACTGGAAACCGCACCGATTCGGGGCCTATTTACGCAATGCAGCGTATATATGTCAATAAATGGCGCTTCGCGGGGGCATTCCTCGCGGTCTTCTTCGTGTCCTTCTCCCTCCTGTCCGTCCTCGACCTCGTGCCGGAGACGGACGGGGCGCGGGCGGACGAGAGGGAGTTCGCGGCGGATGCCGCGATAACGGATGCGTACCCGGTAGAGCTGCCATCGCACATCGAGATACCGGCTATCGGGCTCGAGGTCGGCATCAACAACCCGACCGCGACCGACGTCGCTTCGCTCGACCGTGCGCTCCTCACCGGGGCGGTGCGCCACCCATCGTCGGCAAGGCTCGGCCAGGAGGGCAATACCATCCTCTTCGGCCACTCGAGCTACCTGCCGGTGGTGCACAACCAGTCGTACAAGGCGTTCAATGAAATCCAGGACCTCGAGAAGGGCGACCGTATCACCGTATACGGCGACGGCCACGCGTATGTGTATGCGGTCGACGCCGTCTACGAAGCGGATGCCGAGTCCGACGCGATACCGCTGACGGCTTCGGGCCATACCCTGACCCTGGTCACCTGCGACTCCTTCGCTTCCAAGAGCGACCGGTTCGTCGTGACCGCGACCCTGGTAGAGAGCTATCCGGACGCGAGCTAGGCCTGCCTGCCGGCAGGCGCTGCTCGCGCTTGGATAGGTCGCTATAAGGCGGACCAATGATCTTTCCACAGTCGCCCCACTCCGGGGCGGCGCACAACAGGGAGTAAGAAGATGAGGAACTACCTCTTCGGGCTCGTCCTGGCGCTGTCCTTCCTTTTCGGAGGGGCGGCCCTGGCGGACCCGGGACACAAGTTCTGCGAGAAACCGCTCACGCCGCAGGAAGCTGCCGACCGCATGGATCGGTCCCTAGAGCTCGATCCGAGCGGCAATCGGCCCATGGCCGGCTGCCGCGCGAATCCACTGGACTTCCAGAAGGCCTGGGAGAACGAATTCCAGGTACCGAAGGAGCTGCGCCAGTTCTCGAATTGGATCCGCAGCTTCACGGAAATGACGGTCGAGCCGGGGCAGCAGCTCTACTCGGCCTGCATCCGCCATGATGGGAACGGCGTCATCACGCGCTGCGTGACGAGGACGCTCCACGACGGCGAAAAGGCGTGGGGCATCGGGAACGAGATCTACCTTCTGGGTGATTGCGTGAACCCGGTCAACATGACCATCGAGGCGGCGGAAGTCACCCTCTCGCCCTGCGTCACGCTCAACTTCGTCGGCAGCAAGCTGCCGCCGGAGCTCGGCGGCGGCGCCATCCGCATCGCCCACGTCGGCCCGAAGCCGCTTCCCACGAAGTGCCTCGAGCTCGCCATGGCCGGCGGAGAGACCATGCGCGGCCTACCGCAGGAATGCCCCGATGCCTATACCAAGGTCATCGGCGGCAGGAACATGAAAGTCGTGTGCAGCTGGGTCGAGGTGGAAGCGGCGGTGAGCAAAAAGCTCGGCGTCCATAGCGAGGTCCAGAACGTCTCGGGCAGTTTCTATCCTCGGGCGACCGGGATGAACAGCCTGACCTTGCCGCGGCAGGTCATGGACGCCTTCATGGCCGTCTGCTATGAACTGCCTGATGGTTCGTTCGTGACGGTCGGTGTCGATCGGAACGACTGGGTGAACGGTGTCGCCACCATCACCGACGAGACCATCGAGAAGATGCGTCATCTCGAATACTAAGGGCGGTGCGCGAGGTAACCCTCGCGCACCCTCTCTTCTTCACTCCCTTTTTCGTACGCCGCGAATGCGGCAGGGCAATCCATTTATTATCTTGATTCATCGAATCGGGCACCACTACCAAACCCATGACCATCAACCAGCACATCTCGACCGCAAAGAAGCGTCCGGTACTTACCGGTCTCGTTGCCGTTCTCGCCGTCGTATCGACCGGCGCTGCGTTCGCGTTCGCGACCGGCATGACGGCGCCCCAGATGGCAGCGGCGTTCGTTCCGCTCCCGCCTTGCTGCGTCATCGTTCCGCCCCCGCCACCTCCGCCGCCACCCCCGCCGGTAGTGATCCCGCCGGTAGTCATTCCTGAACCAGAACCGCTTCCGCCCTGCTGCGAGATCGTTCCCGCTCCCGTAACGACGCCCCCGGTCACCCAACCCCCGGTCCAGCCCCCGGCGGTCGTTGTCGAACCCGAACCGGAACCACCGATAATCGTGAATCCCCCGTACGTCCCGCCAGTGGATGTGGTAGACGTCATCGACGTCTGTCTGAACATAGACGGCATCCAGCCTTCCATACCGCACGGCATGGTCAAGAAGAACGGCAAGTGCGTCACCCCGGAACCGGAACCGGCGCCGGTCTGCACGCTCGCTATCTCGCGTTCATCCATAGATCGCGGCCAGTCGGCGACGCTCACGTGGACCACCGATAACGCGACCTCCGTGCGCATCGACCAGGGCGTCGGCAGCGTCAGCTTGAACGGCTCGCGCGCCGTCTCCCCGCAGTCCTCGACGACCTACACCCTCACGGCCACCGGCAACGGCAAGACGGTCTACTGCACGACGGCCATCACGGTCACGGTCGTTCCCGATGCGCCCGTCTGTACGCTCACC
>DATAJW010000038.1:0-4807 GCA_036261925.1 Minisyncoccota bacterium
CTATGGCACGGAAATGCGAAGTAACCGGGAAGAGCACGCAGATCGGCGGTCGGTATTCGAACCGCACGCGCGCTACCCAGTTCAACCCGACCGGCAAGGTCCGCCGCAGCGCTAACCTCCAGAAGCGCCGCATCTTCGTCGCGGAGCTCGGCAAGATGATCCTCGTCGATATCTCGGCGAAGGGCATGCGCCACGTGAAGAAGAACGGCGCGTTCGCTACTCTCACGAAAGCAGGCATCATCAAGAAGTAGTTCGCTCCTGCGAACGTAAAAGGCCGGCGCAAGCGCCGGCCTTTTACTTTTGCCGCACAAGCGTTCCGTCGGATATGAGCGTGATGGTTCCTGCGGTCTGCGTCGAGAGGAACGGGACGCCCGCGAGGCGCAGGCGATCGAGGACCTCCTGATGCGGGTGGCCGTAAGAGTTCCCGCGGCCGGCCGATATGACGGCGAGGTCAGGCGTCACCGCCGCGAGCCAGGCGGGGCTCGTCGAGGTGCGCAAGCCATGATGCCCTGCCTTGAGCACGTCGCTATCGAGCGCGTCCTCGCCGTAGCGCTGGATGAGGTACGCCTCGACCTCGGAAGGAGCATCGCCCGTCAGCATGAATGAGGTCTCGCCATACGCGATGCGCATGACGATGGACGCGGCGTTGGTCTCCGCATCGGGCATGTCCCGGTCCGGGAACAGCACGTCGGCATACGCCCCGCCACCTAGATGAATACGCATGCCCGCCCGCGCGACGACGGTCGCGAGGCCACGTTCCTGGCTGCTGGCCGCGTCGAGCCGGTCCGTTGCCGAGGACTCATGGATGACGCTCGACTTCAGGTACGTTCCGACCCGGTAGCGCGCGAAGATATCGGCGAGCCCGCCGATATGGTCGGCGTCCGGGTGCGTCGCGACGACGAGGTCGAGCGTTCGGTCGAGGAGCGGCAGAGCGCGCGGAAGCTCCCGCAGGACCTTTCGGTCCTTGCCGCCATCGATGAGCATCTGGCGGCCGGTGGGCCCTTCGACGAGGATGGCGTCGCCCTGGCCGATGTCGAGTACGGAGACGGTGAGCGCCGGGGACTTCGGCGCGAGAAGCGCGTGGTATATGAGCGCATTGCCGGTCCCGAGGATAAGGACGAGCAGGATGAGAATGGGGATGGGTAGGCGTGAATAGGACACGAAGGGTACTCCAGTATAGCCGGAGAAGGTGCTAGTCTTTAAGTGTCGCCATGTCGATCACGACCCGCATCCGGAACCGGCTTCTCGCCCCCTTCCAGCTCTTCTATTGGAAGGTGCGGACACCTGCGGCCGAGGGTGCGAAGGTGCTCATCGCCTGCGACGGCCGCTACTTCCTCATGCGCGAGACGTACGGCTCCCAGCGATGGACGCTGCCGGGCGGCCGTACGCGTCGCGGCGAGGACCCGATCGAGACCGCGCGCCGCAGGGTGAAGGAAGAGGCCGGCATCGAGCTCGATGCGCTCGTGCCGCTCGGCTCCTATTTCCATACGCGCCAGCACAAGAAGGATGTCATCGGCGCCTACTACGCCGAGGTCGCCTCGCCGCGCTTCCGCATCGACCATAAGAAGGTCGGCGAGGCTGGTTGGTTCACTCGCGCCGAGCTCGAATCGCTCACCCTCTCCGAGTCGGTCGACGACGTATTCGAACTGTACGAGAAATACCAGGGCGAAGAGAAGGACCCCGTACGCTAGTACGGGGTCAGGCTACTCGGGGAACGGCCCGAACTCGATGCGATCGAGCTGCGTCGCATGATGGTTGCGGCAGGACGCCGCTCATCAAATATCCATCGGAAAACGCTATACTTGCCCTATCTAACCAGTAACGACCTATCCATGACCTACACCAAACGTGCATTCAACCTGCCTGAACTGAAGGGCCTCTCGAAGGAGCAGATCGATGTGCACCTCGCTCTCTACGAGGGGTACGTGAAGCACACGAACCTCATCCTTGAGACCATCCAGAAGCTCCGCGATGAGGACGCGAGCGCAAACGCGTTCGTCATCAACGAACTGCGTCGCCGGCTCGGGTTCGAGTTCGACGGCATGCGCATGCACGAGTACTACTTCGAGCAGCTCGAGGGAGGCGCGACCGAAGCGGACGAGGACAGCGCGTTCGGCACTGCCGCGAGCGAGAAGTACGGCAACTGGCCGAGCTTCCTCACCCACCTCAAGGAGGTCGCGGGCACGCGCGGCATCGGCTGGGTGGTCACGTACTTCGACCCGAGGGCGAACGCGCTTCACACCGCATTCGTGAACGATCACGAATTGGGCCAGCTCGCCGGGTTGCCGATCATCCTCGCGATCGATCTCTGGGAGCATGCGTTCATGGTCGACTACCTGCCGGCGAAGAAGATGGACTACGTCGGCGCCTTCCTTTCGAACGTGAACTGGGACCTCGTGAACGAGCGCTTCGCGAAGGCAGCGACCTAGGCGCGCCAATTCGCCGCGCGCGAGCCGTCGCTCCCCGTCCGGGGAGCGACGGCTTTTCGCTGCATGCGCAGCATCAGGAACGCGAGCGCACAGTAGAGCGCGACCGCCACCCAGAACGGGAATGCCGGAACGATGACGCGCGCGGCGCGCAGGCGCGCGCTCCACTCGGCGATCGCGATGACGTACGCGAGGAGCGCGTACGCCGGAAGCCCCGCGACCGGCGCGAGCGGAGGAACGATGAGCGCGATGCCTCCGGCTATCGCGCTCATGAGCATCGCGAGCGGTATGACGGGAAGGACGATCACGTTCGCGGGAAGCGCGACAAGCGAGAGGTTCCCGGTCTGGTACAGGAGTATCGGGAGCACGAAGAGCTGCGCGGCGACGGTCGATGCGATGACTTCGCGGAGGAATGCGGGACGGACGCGGGACAGGCACGGTTCGATACGCGGCACGCCTGCGATGAGCCCCAGCGTCGCCATGAACGAGAACTGGAGCCCGGGGTCATGCACGAGGAGGAGCGGGTTATGGATGAGCATGCCGGCAAGCACGAAGAGGAGCGCGAGAAGTGCGTGGTACGTGCGACCGCTCGCGCGTGCTGATAACCCGAGGCCGGCCATGAGTCCCGCGCGTGTCGCCGAGCTGCCCGCGCCCGCAGCGAGCACGAACGCGAGTATCGCGTTACCAGCAAGGAAGAGCGCGAGGCGCTTCGGCAGGAACCCGAACGCAGCGAGCACGCCCTCGGCGACAATCATCACGTTGTAGCCGGAAAGCACGACCACCGGCAAGAGACCGGAGACGGTGAAGTCGTCGAGAAGCTCCTCGCCGAGACCCTGCTTCCCGCCCGTGATGATGCCGGCGGCGAGGCTCGCGGCAGGCTCGGGCAGCGCGAGCGCGAGCGCGTCGGTGAATGCATGCTTGCCATCGAAGAGGTATGCGCGCGGCGCGTACCTCCATCCGGTGTCCGCGAGCGTAGTGATGCGCGCGAACGGGACGAGGCCGAAGATGCCGTCCTTCGCGAGAAAGGTATCGTAGGCGAACGTACGCCCCCCGTCGGTCGCAAAGGGCTCGGGCGCTTCGAGCTTCCCTTCGACGCGGACGCGTTCCCCGTACCGGAACTCCGGATAGAGCGCGGCGACCGCGATGGTCCGCATCATCTTTCCGTTATGCTCGAGCGCGACCGTGACGCGCTGGGTCGTTTCACGTAGGTCAGGATCCGCAACGACCGTCCCTTCGAGCGCGATCTTCGTCTCGAATAGCGGCAGGAATGCGTCAGGGGCCGCGCGTTCCACGAATGAGAAGCGGGTGAAGACCAGCGCCGGGACGAGAACAAGGACCGCGGCAGAGAGGAACCGGCGGCTGCGTCGCGCGCGAGCGAGGACGCCGAAGGCGAACGCAAGGAAACAGGCAGCAAGTGCGGGCTGCCACGTGAACGGAAAGACAGTCGCCAAGGATATGCTGCTTATGAAGACGCCGAAGGCGACAAGGAAAAAACGGCGCATCGCCGTTTCACCGTACCGAACAGAAGATAAGAAATTGCTGGAGAAACGTTAAAACGCTCCTTCATCCATGGCCTGGTTCGCGAGGGCATCGGCATCCTTGTTGAATTCGCGCCGGACATGCTCGAAGACGACCGTCCCGAACGACCGCGAAAGGAGATTCCGGACCTCGAGATACCGTGGAACGAGGTTGGGGTGCTTCACCTTGTACGCGCCCTTGAGCTGCTCGATGACGAGCTTGCTATCCATGCGGATGGTGAGCGGCGTGGAACGGATGACGTCTTCGGGGAAGGAGCCGATGAGTGCCTTGAGGCCGCGGATGACCGCCTCGTATTCGGCGATGTTGTTGGTGGCGACGCCGAGGAAATCGGCGACCTCGACCACGCGCTTGCCGAGGCTATCGAAGACGACCGCGCCCGCGCCCGCCGGTCCCGGGTTGCCGCGTGCGCCGCCATCGGCGTAGAGCGTGAAATGCATGGGTCTGATTATACCCTTCACGTGCGCACGAAAAGATAACGGAGTTATGAAATACCGATGAGCCGGAGGCGCACTGGTGTCCCGCGCGAGAACTGGTCCTTCTCGAGGTGCGCAAGGAGCGATACGACCGCGCCTGGAGATAAAGAATCGATGGAGCGGCCCAGGTCGCGTCTCGCATAGAACGCGATCGCTTCGAGCGGAGGCTCCGGGAACGCTTCGTGCCCGCGCGCGATAGCGATACGCAGGTGCTCGCCCGCTTTCCCGAACCAGGAGACGCTCGCGAGCGTGACGCCATTCATGGCGAATGCCGGTTTCTCGTTCTTCATGCCGAACGGCGCGAATCGCTCGAGCGAGAAAAGGAGCTTCGCGTTCGCGTCCTCCGGCGCGAGCGGCGCGTCCGCTTGC
>DATAJW010000039.1:0-8132 GCA_036261925.1 Minisyncoccota bacterium
CAAGAAGTGGTAAGTGCCTTCGAGCAGCGTATGCGACTTCTTCAATCGGAGAATGTAATGTCGTACATAAAGCCGATCGAGGATGAGGTTATCTTCAGACTCTATGATCTTTATAACGGCGACATCCGCTCCATCATGTCCGCCATACGCGATATCATCGGTCAGTACGGCGATAAGCTTGTTACCCCGCCACTCTCGCTCGACCAGGCCATGTTACTGCTCGGCCACGAGCGGGTCGCGCAAATAGAACGCGCGACGACCTTGAGCGAATCCCAAATGGAGGTGCTTCGTTTCTTTGTCCAGAACGGAAAGGAATTAAGCCAAGCTGACGCGTCACGGCTCTTCGGCAAGAGTCCATCGAACATATCCAGCTATTACTTCAAGCCGCTCAAGGAGGCAGGCATCATTGAAGAGAAGCGACGGGAAGGAAAGTCGGTATTTTGGGGGTTAACGACGCACTATGAACCACTCAAATGGGTCTATGGTTCGAGGGTAGAGGTGCATAAGGAGATAGAAAAGAGCGCGAAGGCGCAGCCAAGCCTGTTTGAAGAGATGCGAACCTAGTTCGCGAGAGGGTTCTTCGCACCGCGCACTTCGAAGTGGAGGTGGTTTCCGGTCGAACGGCCGGTGCTGCCGACATAGCCGATGACATCGCCCTTGGATACCGAGCCGCCCGATACCGCGGTCGAGGACATGTGCGCGTAGAGCGTCTGGGTGCCGTTGCCGTGGTCGATCACGATGTAGTTGCCGTAGCCGCCGTTGTAGCCGTCATCGTTCTTCGCGACGACGATGGAGCCGCTCGCGGCCGCGTAGATAGGCGTGCCCGACGGGGCGCCGATATCGATGCCGTTGTAGCCGTGTATGCCCTGGGTGATCTTGCCGCCCGGGAGCGGGTTGCCGAAGAATCCGGAGATCGCCGGAAGCGTCTTGGGTGCGGTCGAACCGCTCGAGACCGGCTTCTTAGCGGTCGGCTTCTTCGCCGTGGCGCTCTTCGAGGAAGGGAGCTGGCCGCCCGGGATGATGATATCTGAACCCGCCTTCAGGTCGACGGAGGAGGCGAGGCCGTTGAACAGGGCTATCTCGTTCGCGTCGGCGCCGTACTTGTCGGCAATGGTGCCTATGGTGTCCCCCGAACGCACCGTGTACTGGAGACCGGAGACCGGAAGGATGAGGAGGTCATCGCCCGGACGGACCGTATTCGCGTCGGAGATATCGTTCGCCCAAAGGATGGTGTTCACCGTCACGCCGAACCGGTCCGCGATCTCCGAGAGGCTGTCGCCTTCCTCGACCGTATAGCTCGTGATCTGGCCGCCGCCGCTCTTGGCCGCGAGACTCCCGCGCTCGGCAATGACGCCGTCGGGGCCGATATTCGCGAGAAGCGCGCTATCGCCCGTCATCGCGAGGGAAGCCTCGCCCTTGCCGGGATTCGGATCGGAATGGGTCGCTGCGTCCAGATACGCGATGACGCCGTTCTCGTAGTAGTCGGCGCTCGTCGTCTCCTGAGCCCGGGATACGGTGAACGGCCAGAAAGCGCCCACCGAGCGAGGGAAGAATATACCGAGGAGGCTTAGGATAAGGGCCGCCGCACCTGCTGCGGCGAGGATCCCGTATGCATTCCGATTCAGGCGAACGGGGCTGGAATCGGAAGGATTCGTGTGGTGCGAAATAAGGGAAACAGAGGATGCTTCAGCGTTTCTTCAGAATACAAAAATGGCTTATCTAAGCCATTCCTTTCAGTCAGTCGTATCAGTCGATGAAGCCAGTATAAACATCCGGCGGACGGGGTCAACCGCCCGCCTTCATGGGATGTTAAGAGCCGATTTCTTGCAAAAAGGTCAAGAAAGTGGCCTAAAGAATGGCCGGGACGCGCGCGAAGCGGTATATTCTACAGACGATGCAGCACCTTGAAGGCCTCAATGATTCCCAGAGAGACGCGGTGCTCGCGACCGAAGGCCCCATCTCGGTCCTCGCGGGCGCCGGGTCCGGCAAGACCCGGGTCCTCACCACGCGCATCTACCACCTCATCAAGTCGGGCGTCCCGGCCGAACGCATCCTCGCCGTCACCTTCACCAACAAGGCCTCGCGGGAGATGCGCGAGCGCCTGGCAGAGCGGCTCGGGGATACGCCCCTCCCGCTCGTCGTGACCTTCCACGGCCTCGGCCGGGAGCTCCTCCAGCGCTACGGCTCCCGCATCGGCGTTCCGCGCTATTTCAGCATCTTCGATCGCGACGACTCGGAGCGCGTGATACGCGAGGGCCTCAAGGCGCTCGACGTAGACCCGAAGGAGGTGCCACCGCGCGCCATCCTCTCGCGCATCAGCAAGGCGAAGGGCGATGGGCAGAGCGCGGTCGAGTTCCGCGAGAAGCATGCGCGCGAGGGATTCCGCGCGCGCATCACGGCGGAGATATGGGACAAGTACGACCGCGCCTTGAAAGAAGAGAAGGCTCTCGACTTCGACGACCTCATCATGCTCCCTGTGCGGCTCCTCGACGGTCATGAGGATATCCGCGCCGAAGCGCAGAAGCTCTTCTCGCATATACACGTCGACGAATACCAGGACACCAACGCGCTCCAGGCGCGACTCACCGGCCATCTCGCGCGCGAGCATCGCAACCTCTTCGTAGTGGGGGACATCGACCAGACCATCTACACATGGCGCGGCGCGACTATCGAGAACCTGCTCGCGTTCGACCAAGCATACCCGGAAGCGCGCACCATCATCCTTTCGCATAACTACCGCTCGACGAAGACCATCGTCGCGGCCGCGAACCAGATCATCGAGAAGAACCAGAACCGCAAGGAGAAGCGCTCGGTCACCGACAATGCGGATGGGGAACCGATACGCCTCTATGTCGCCGATACCGCGGAAGGGGAGGCGCATTGGATAGCCCGCCAGGCGCGCGACGCGATACTGGGCGGGCATGCGCCCGAAGAGATGGCCGTGCTGTACCGCACGAACTTCCAGTCGCGCGCGCTCGAGGAGGCGTTCCTCGCCGAGGGCGTGCCGTACCGCCTCTTAGGTACGCGGTTCCTCGACCGCAAGGAAATCAAGGACGTCATCGCGTGGGTCAGGCTCGCGCTTGAGCCGACGCGCGTCGCCGACCGCATGCGCGCGACGCAGGCGCCGACCCGCGGCATCGGCAAGGTGACGCTCGGCAAGCTCGCAGCGGGGCAGCGTGACCTGCTGAAGCCTGCCGAACGCGCGAAAGTCGCCGCGTTCGAAGCCATCGTCGATAGCCTCCATGAGCAGTCGAAGACGCTCCTGCCGTCCCAGTTCGTGCGCGCCATCATCGAGCAAAGCGGCATGGCCGCAGCGCTCGCCAAGGGCGGGGAAGAGGACCAGGAACGCCTTGAGAACGTGAAGGAGCTCGCGACCCTCGCGAGCCGCTACGACAGCATTCCCGGCGAGGAGGGCATCGCGACCTTCCTCGCGGATACCGCGCTCACCGGCGACCAGGACGAGCTCGACCGCAAGCCCGAGCAGAAGGGCGTGACGCTCATGACCGTGCATGCGGCGAAGGGACTCGAGTTCGACACCGTGTTCGTCACCGGCCTCGAGCAGGGACTGTTCCCCCACGAAGGCATGAACGACGAGAATCGGGATGTCGAGGAAGAGCGGCGTCTCTTCTATGTAGCGGTCACGCGCGCGAAGAAGAAGCTCAACCTCACGCTCGCGCGCATCCGCCGCATCTATGGCACCGACTACGTCTCGGAACCGTCGTATTTCCTCCATGATATCGACGATAGCCTCATCCAGCCGGTTGAGAACGAGGGCGACGCCTGGGAGCGGGTGATACATATATAGGTATGTTCGCGAAGAAAAGCCTCGGCCAGAACTTCCTCATGCACCGGCAAACGGCCGAACGCATCGTCGAGGCGGCCCGGCTCCCGGAAGGAGCTACGGCGCTCGAGATAGGTCCGGGTACCGGCATGCTCACGAAGGCACTCCTCGCAAAGGGAGCGGAGGTCATCGCGGTCGAAGCGGACGACTCGCTTGTCGAAACCCTGAAAGAGGCATTTGCAGAAGAAATACGGGATGCGAGGTTGAACCTCATCCGTGCAGATATACGCAATTTCGATACGAATGCGCTCCCGGACGGCTATCGTCTGATCGCGAATATTCCGTATTACATAACCGGAGAGATTATCCGTACGTTCCTCACTGCGAAGAATAAGCCCGCGAGCATGACGCTCCTCGTCCAGAAGGAGGTCGCGGAGCGCATCGCCCGCGAGAGGAAGGGAAGCCTGCTCTCGCTCTCCGTGAAGGCGTACGGTAATCCCGCATACTGCTTCACCGTGCCGCGCGGCGCATTCAATCCCGCGCCGAACGTCGATTCGGCAGTGCTCCATATCGCGGATATACGCTCGCCCTTCGCCTCGGAACGGGAAGAGAAGCGATTCTTCGAGGTGCTGCGCGCGGGATTCGCGCATAAGCGCAAGCGCCTCGCAGGGAACCTGGGCGAAGTCGCCTCGAAAGAGGCCGTCACGCAGGCGTTCTCGGCTGCCGGGCTCGACATGAATGCGCGCGCGGAAGACGTCGCGCTCGAGACCTGGAAAGCCCTCGTCCGCGGGCTCGGAAACTAATGCACATTCCGGAAAATAGCCCGTAGTGGAGCGCGTCTGCGTGATAGTATGTGCTCATTACCGTGGCTCATTCTACCCGCACCGTTCCCATCGTCATTGCGTCCGTCATAGCGGTCCTCTTGGTCGGCGGCGCGTACGTGCTTTCGGGCCCGATACCGTTCATAAACACGGTCGGCGCGGAGTCCACCGAGGAGCTGCTGAAGGCATACGCCGCGAAGGATACCGACGGCGACGGCCTTCCGGACTGGCAGGAAGCGCTCTACGGCACCGACCCCGAGAATCCGCAGTCATTCCAGGCTGGAATGACTGACGGGGAAGCGGTCGCGCAGGGCCTCCTGACGCCGCAGCCCGTCGCAACCGCGGCAGAAGAGGTGAGTGACGACTTCCCGGGCACCGATGCGGCTCCCGGTTCCTTGACCGACCAGTTCGCGAAGCGCTTCTTCGAAAATTACCTGCTTACCCGAGGGGGCACGCCGCCGAGCGAGGAACAGATGCTTTCATTCGTGCAATCCGCGGTAAACGAGATATCGAGGAGCGCGCTTTATGCGGATGCATACTCTTCCCGCGACATGCGGATATCCGCGAACGGCGGAAAGGCCGGACTCGGGGCCTATGCCGCAGCGAGCGAGCGAGCATTCGCGGAGAATACGGTTCCTGCTGACAAGGATGCCCTATCGTATTTCAGCGATGCTATCGAGGGCGGCGATACGGAGGCCTATGCGCAGCTCCAGTCGATGAGCGACGCATATAAGGGAATTGCAAGCGCGATGGTAGAGGTACCGGTCCCAGTCGAGACCGCTGCGACACATCTGCGCATTGTGAATTCGCTCATGCATATGAGCCGCACGCTCGCGGATATGGCGGCGATGCCGACCGATCCACTTCGCGCCATGGTCGGCATCGGTGCGTACGATGAGCGTTCGAAAGAGATGATTCGGGCATTCGCCGCGCTTGGCGAGGACTTCAGGCTGGCTGGCGTTTCTCTCTCCGAGGGGGAAGAGGGGTTCTACGTCTATCGGACGAGCCAGGCATCATCGGATTCGGCCGCGGTATTTGACCAGAAGCCATGATGTACAATTCGTTTCTAAAAAAGACTGTCGCGCTCTGCATGGGACTGACACTCATGCTCGGCGTAACGGTCGGAACGATGCCGCGCACAACGCACGCGCAGCTTGTAGTCCTCGACCCAACGAACCTGATACAGACGACTGCATCTGCGCTTGCGGTGGTAGGCATCAATTCCAAGGAATTCCTCCTCGACCCTATCGCGTGGGCCGTTTCGCGCATCGCCATACAAACGCTCGTGCGCAGCACCGTCAATTGGATAAACAGCGGCTTCGAGGGGTCGCCGGCGTTCGTGACCGACCTGCAGCGGAACCTTCTTCGGTTGGGCGATATCGTGGCATCGAAATTCGTCGACGAGCTTGCGGGTCAGATAATCACGACGCCGTATGCGGAGGAGATAAGTGCGGCAGTACGCGTCGGCTACTACCTCTCGACGGGGAATACGCCATTCTATGTCCGCTACCCCTATACGCTTAGCACCTATAGCGATGACCCTGCCGCGTTCCTCGGCGGCGACTTCTCGCAGGGCGGTTACAACGCACTCTTCTCCACAATTGTAAATCCGCAAAACAATCCATACGGGGCATACCAACTCGCGCTCAACGAGCTCAACGAACGTCTCACAACTGCGCAGAACACGCGGAAGGACGAGCTTAATTGGGGCGATGGATTCCTATCGTTCCGCGATTGCCAGGGCGGCGACAACATCGAGGTGCAGCTTGCAGGCGGTAACGACTGCTTCGCAACGTCCATAAAGACCCCAGGGTCGGTCATCGCGCCGCGCATCAACGAGGCGCTTGGTCTCGGCGAGAAGTCGCTCGTGACCGCCGACGAGATAGACGAGATAGTGGGCGCACTTTTCCAGCAACTCGTCGGGCGCGTACTTGGTTCGGGCGGCCTGCTCGGCGTCACACAGCAGTCCGATGGCGGGGGTCGCTCCTTCCTCGAGCAAGCGACGGATCCGGGGCAGTATCAGGCGCCAAGTGCGTCGACCACGCCGAGTATCCCAACGACTCCTGCGCCGACAACGGGCATCTAGCACGTCATGCGATACAAGGAAGATTATCCCCCAACCCTCCCCTCACTGAAAGGAGCAGCTATGCTGTTCATATTCGGTTTCATCTTATTTCCGTCATTTGCTAGTGCGCAATCATGTCCTGAAGCGCCCGCTGGCGGCTATCCCGCCGTGACGGCAGAGAGCTGCGCGGGGCCGAATAAGGAATTTTCTGAATCAGCAGCCGTGGGCCTTACCCAGTGCGTCGAAACATTCGCAAACGGCAATAAGGTTACCTATACGAGTAACTCTAACTCGGGACCAGCATTCGGTATTACTTGCCGAGCGACCGACAAGGACAATAAGGAGATTACGAATCCAGATGGAACGCCTGCCGCAGGCGCGACCGGAGGTACGAATGCCGGGCAAGAGGCAGTCGGACTGGTGAAGGGGACGTTGGCAGATAAAATGGGAGACGCGATCGCCTGGCTACTCGCCCCGGTCGCACTGGTCATACTTAGTATCGCCACATTCCTGCTCTGGATAAGCGGCGTCCTATTCAACTGGGTAATCATCCGCACCGTATTCGAGTTCGGGAACTATTTCGGTAATTCAGGTGGCATGCTGCTCGCCTGGAGTATTATGCGGGACTTGGGGAATATCGTACTCCTGTTCGGCTTCATATTCATGGGAATCGCTACCATCCTGAATACGCACAGTATGGATGAGTACAGCGCCAAGAAAGCACTTCCGCGCCTTATCATCTTCGCGATACTCCTTAATTTCAGCCTCTTCGCTGCGCAAGCGGTCATCGATGTATCTAATGCATTCGCTTCGACATTCGCCATCCAAGCTGGCGTGGATTGTAGCGAGAGCGGCCAGGGAACAGAGATGGAGAATAATTGCGCCAATCAAGGCATCTCAGGAAAGATACTGTCTGTCACGGGGATGGCCACGCCGTTCACGAGCGACTTTATCAGCACGCAAGTCGATGGCATGCAGACGAACCCTATTCAGCAGGTCGTTATGTACGTAGGAACCGCCCTATTCGTCACGATAACCGCGGTAGTCCTGCTTGCAGGCGGCATCATGCTCGCCATACGTGCAGTGACCTTGATATTCTTGATGATAACGTCGCCGATAGGCTTTGCCGGCATGGCTGTTCCACAGCTTCAAGGACTCGCCCGAAAATGGTGGGATGCATTGTTGAGCCAGTCTTTCTTCGCTCCCGTATATATACTTCTCATACTCGTAAGCGTGAAGGTCGCCGGCGAGCTTTCGCAGGGCCAGCCGCTCGTAAACGCGATTGCCTCGGGAAACAGCAACAGCATGCAGATGATACTGGTGTATGTTATCGCAATCGGCCTCATGCTCGCATCGCTCATCGTCTCGAAGAAAATCGGCGCGATGGGGGCCGGGTTCGCAACAAATAGTGCGAGCGCACTCGCGTTCGGAACGCTTACGCGCGGAACCAATCTTGCCGTCGGCG
>DATAJW010000040.1:0-12117 GCA_036261925.1 Minisyncoccota bacterium
GCAACCCGACGCGTCGTTTACAACGAGCGATTGCCCCATCATTTCTGATCCGGCGGACTCCAGCTCGAACTCTCGTTCACGTTCCGGCTCCTCGATCCAGTCTCGGGTCAAGAACCTGATGGATATGGGAAATACAGTGGCAGCGAATGCCCTTAAGGCACAGTGGCCGCATCTTTTTGGAAACCCTGGGACTTCCACAAGTGTCATTACTAAGTCTTCAGACGATATGATAATTCGCGACCTCGATCTCGGCATGACTGGCGACGACGTACTCGCGCTCCAACAGCATCTGAATGCGAACGGGTATCAACTTGCAGTGTCCGGCGCGGGCGCTCCCGGCAGCGAGACTACATACTTCGGCACACGTACAAAATCTGCGCTAGCCAAGTATCAAGCAGCACACGGCATACTGCCTGCGGTCGGATACTTCGGGCCTATCACGCGTGCACAGATGAAGTCGGCTGGGCTTGTGGGCTTGTGGTGGTAGAAAAGGGAACGAGAAGCAGCAACCAAATAAATAAGCCAAGAATCATCGGTTCAATTCGGACCCTCCCAACACGCAGCAACGGCCGCCGAAGGGCGGTCATTGCGTATGCTAGGATAGGCAGAGGGAACGGAGACTTGACTTTCGAGCAGAGGCGTAGTATCTTAACCCTATCGCCGTTATAGAACGGTACCTCCATAAGACGATTGCTTTACGGCTTATCTTCCTCGCATTCGTGCCCGGAACTTTTTACAACTAAGCCGTAAAGTAATCCTCTGATGGAACGGAAAAGAAAACCCGGGTCACCCGGGTTTTTCCGTACTAGTCCTGCGCGCGGATCCCGGACGGCGGCAGAGGCGGGAATGCGAGCGTGACGGTCGTGCCGATGCCCGGCTCGCTCGCTATCGCGATGGTCCCGCCATGGCGCTCGACCGTCTGCTTGGCTATCGGGAGGCCGAGGCCGGTACCCCGGCGCTCCCGCGCGCCGTTCCCGCGATAGAAGCGGTCAAAGACTTTCGGCAGCTCGTCCGCGGCGATGCCGATGCCGGTATCCGCGATCGAGACCCGTACGCGGTCGGCGGACGCGGCGACCGAGAGGCGCACCAGCCGCTCGCCCTCCGCGTCCAGATAGGCGAGCGCGTTCCCGGCGACGTTCATGAGCGCTTCGCGCAGGCGGCGCGCGTCGCCGGCTATGCGCATCCCGGCGACGATATCCGTCTCGATACGCACGTTACGGGCGGCGGCGATGACCTCGAGCTCCTCCGCGATATCCGCAATGATCGCGGACAGGTCGACCGGGACGAACGATGGCGGGGCTTCGGTATCGCGCTTGGCGAGGGAGAGGAGGGAATAGATGAACGCGGAGAACTCCTCCAGGGACCGGGCGAGCGCCTGCACGTCGACCGGCACCTGCGGATGCGCTGCTGCCTGGTCGAGCCGGGCGCGGAATACGGCAAGCGGCGTCTGGAGGTTATGGGAGAGGTCGAGCATGAGCCGCTTCTGGCTCTCGTGCATCTCGCGTATCCGTTCGGTGCGCTCGGCGACGATCGCCTCGAGCTCTGTCGCGTGCCGTTCCACCGTGCGATAGAGCTGCACGCGCGCGAGCGCGGACGCGGTATGGTTCGCGAACGTCGCGAGCAGCCGGCGGTCCTCCTCGCCGTACGGCTCTCCCGAGCGCTTGGGGCCGACGCGTATGCTGCCGATGCGCTCCTCGGCGAGCATGACCGGCATGACGAGCCCGCCGTCTCCCGGCTCCGCGCGGCCGCCCTCGGGAGCGAATTCGATCGATGCGCATTCCGCGCGGAGCACGCGCGCGAGCGTCGCCTCGACCGCGCCGGCTATCTCATCGAACGAGAGCGCCCCCGCGAGGGATTCGCTCAATGCATGCGTGGCTGCCGCGTAGTCGCAGCGGTCCTTGAAGAAGATCGGGTCCGTGAGCCGCCTGAAGAGACGCTCGATGCGGGGCGCTCCGATGATGCCGAGCGCAGTGGTAGCGAGCGCGCTGGCGTGCAGGGCATAGAGCGGCGATGGATGGAACAGGACGGTGAACGCGTCGAGCAGCGCGACGTACGCGCCGAGGACGAGCGCCAGGAGGAGCGCGTACAGCGTGCCGCGCTGCACGATGAGCGCGATATCAAGGAGCCGATGGCGCGCGATCGCGTAGGCGATCAGGCCCGCGAAGAGCAGGGAACAGAGCGGGCCGAGGGAATAGAACCGCAGCTCGCCGAGGAGCGGGAGCAGGAGGTCGAAGAGCACCTCGCCGAAGAGGGCGAGGAGGAGTCCGGACAGCGCATAGAGGAGCTGCATCCGACGCTGGCGGCGCGGTTCGCGGCCTATGCCGTTCACGAGCCGCACGAGCCCGTACGCCAGGCACGCGAGCAGGAATGCGAGCGAGACGGCATAGAGCGGGCCCGGGACTATCTGCGCCGGCGCGCCCGGCGGGAACGCGGTCTCGAGTATCGCGAACTCGGAGAACGCGAATGCGGAGGTGGCGAGCGGCGCGAGCGCGTACAGGACCAACCGTCTCGCGCGCGGGAGCGCGCGGTCGACGAGGAGATCCACGAGCACGAGGAACAGGAAGAGGTTCACGGCGCCGCCGATATAGGCGATGCCGCTCGCGAGCACGAGCATGGGTTCGGCGTACGCGACGTCGGCCGCCGCGTTCCCGCCGATCCATACGGCGGAAGCGAGCACGTAGAGCGCGAGCGCCCGGCCGAGCGCGTCCAGCCGGCCACGTAAAAGGAACGCGACCGCGGTCACTCCGAATGCTACGGAGATGACGGCGGTCGCGTAAGTGATAACGAACATGCTAGCGGTGCGGACGCTCCGAAACGAATAGCGCCCCGTAGTTCCTGCTTGCTCGATCCGGCATGTATCCCGGCAGGACCGCCATGAGCCCGGCGGTGCTCCCTCGTACGTGGAATGCTATCACAGGGTCCGGAACGCGCAGCGGCGCCAGATCAAGTGCAGGCCGCGCCGCTCCCTCGCGCCACGCGCGCAGGCCAAGCAGGCGGGCGTTCTCGTGCGCGTACCAGAGGGCGACGCTCGCCTCGGGAGCGGGCAAGCGGCCCGCGCCGGCCCGTTCGAGCCCCTGCAGGTAGGCATCGAGCCCGGTCATGCGCGTGAATCCGAGGAAATAGCGCACGCGGTCCCGCCGGAGCCGTTCATGCACGGCGTCCATGAGCGCTCGTCCGGCTCCGCGCGCTACGGACGCGACGCTGATGCCGTAGACCGCGTTCCCGAAGGGATTCGCGCGGTGCGCGCTCCAGCCGTTCCCGGTCACGAGCGCGGGATCGAGGAACGCCTCGATGCGCTCGGGCGCGAACGCGATGAGGCGGCCGAAATAATAGGCGCATGCCGCGCCCTCCTTCTCGGCGACGAGGAAGTACGGCGAACGCTCCTCGAGCCAGTCCGCGAATTGCTCGCGCGCGAGGAGCGGCGCGCCGCTTCCGTGCCATGCCGCTGCCTCGATAGCGATCAGCTGCTCGATATCGTGGCTCGCTGCGTTCCGTACGGTCAGTTCAGGATGCATCGCATCGCTCCATGCTTCGGGTTGCGGAAGGAAAGTACTGTCGCCCGGCCGTCACTCGCGTGCGCCGGGCGCCCCGAAGCGCCTGCCGCGCAGGTGCGCATCGTGGTCATAGGCGCGGATGCCGAACGAGCGCGCGAGGTAGCGCGCGGCCTTCTCCGCATCGAACGCCTTGCAGGAATAGATGTCGGCGGTCACGAAGCCGCGCTCTTCATAGGTATGGATACTGATATGGGATTCCATGATGAAGCGGAAGCCAGAGAGCCCGGCGATGCCCGGTTCGCTGACACCGACGATGCAGGGCTCGCCGAGCGGCCGCATGCCGATGCGGCGCGGCAGCTCCTCGAGGACGCGATACAGGAGCGCAGCGTTCGCGCACAGCGCTTCCGGCGCATCGTAGCCGTCGAACGTAAGGAGGAGCCCGTACGCATAGAGCGGGAGGCGCATCATTTGGTCACTATCGGCGCGAGCAGGGTACGCTCGGTCCAGTATTCGCAGCCTTCAGGAGGCAGGACGGGGCAGATGCGCTTGCCGATGGAACGGAAGCCAGCGGTCCAGAGCGCGTCGCGATGCGCCTCGGAGAACTCGGTCGCCTCGTCGGAGTAATAGGTCAGGATGCCGCCCGGCGCGAGGAGCCGGTACGCCTCCGCGAAGAACGGGAAGTGGTTGCGGTGTATCTCGTTCTCGGCGAGCGGGTACGTATCGAAGAGGATGCCCGAGACGCTTGCCGCCGGGAGCGTCGGCGCGATGTCTTCCCAGAATCCGAGATGCGGCTCGACGGGTACGCGCGCGGCATCGGCGAACGTGAGCAGCCGGCCGTATACCTCGCGGTTCGCCTCGATGACGATGTGCTTCGCCGCGCCCGACTCCTGCAGGTAGCGCGCGGCCAGGCCCATGCCGAACCCGACCTCGAGCACGGTGCCGCCGTTCGCGCTCGCGATATCGGCGAGCTCGCGCATGTACCCGTCCTCCCAGTCCTCCATCACGGGATGGCCTTCTATGCGGAGCGTATGGCCGTCGAACGCTGCCGGCGCGTCGCGCCACGCGTCCTTGCCGGAAAAGCCGATGCGCACGCGGCTCTCGTAGGTAGGGAGATGCTGGTCGGTGGATGGGTTCATTCCCGCACGATAGCGGGAAGCTCTTCAACTAGGTTTGAATAAAAGTTAAAGAAAAACTGAATTATGCGGAAATCTTGTAGCCGCGGCCGGGAACGGTGCGGATGAGGCGGGAGTCGCCTCGGTCATCGAGCTTCTTGCGCAGCGAGAGGATGTGGGACTCGATGGTATTCGAGAATATATCCACGCTCATGTCCCATACGTGCTCGAGTATCATCCCGCGGGAGACGACGACGCCCGCATTCCGCATCAGATACTGCAACAGCATGAATTCCTTGCGGGTCAGGTAGATCTCGCGCTCGTTCCGGCGCACAGTGCCGCCCTTGGTATCGAGCTCGAGATCGTCGATGGCGAGGATATCGCCTTCGAGCGCCCGCGGACGGCGCAGCAGGGCGCGGATGCGCGCCAGGAGCTCATCGAGCGCGAACGGCTTGGTGAGGTAGTCATCGGCGCCCGCATCGAGCAGGTCGACCTTGTCATAGGTGTCGGTACGGACCGAGACGATGAGGATAGGCATGGCGCGCCCTGCGGCGCGAAGCTCGCGGCACACCTGGCGGCCGTCCTTCTTCGGGAGCATCACGTCGAGCAGGATCAGGTCGTAATCATTGATGCGTCCGTAATAGGACGCCCGCTCGCCGTCCTCCGCGATATCCACCGCGAAATATTCGGCCTCGAGCGCATCCTTAAGGAATGCGGCGATCTTCGGTTCGTCCTCGGCGACGAGTAGCTTCATAAGGGTGCAGGTAAGGGGTTCGTATCACCATAATCACGCAAGATAATGTAATTATGAAGAGAAACGGGAAGGGGAGGGGAAAGCGCATTTCCCCGCGCGTACATCCGTATTACGCTACAGGCATATGCAGGCAGTGATACTCGCGGCAGGACGGGGAACGCGCATGAACGAGCTGACCACCACCGTGCCCAAGCCGATGCTCCTGGTTTCGGGGAAGACGCTCATCGAGCACAAGCTCGACGCGCTCCCCGGGTCGGTCGACGAGGTGATATTCATCGTCGGCTACCAGGGCGACGCCATCCGCGAGCGGTTCGGGGACGCGTACGGCGGGCGGTCCATCCGGTACGTGGAGCAGGGGACGCTCGACGGCACCGCCGGCGCGGTCTGGCGCGCGAAGGACCTCATCAAGGACCGGTTCGTCGTGCTCATGGGCGACGATATATACGGAACGAACGATATCGCGCGCTCGACCCGCGTCCTCGACTGGAGCATCGTCGTCGAGCGGACCGATACCATGGGCGCGGGCGGGAGCATGGTCGTCGACGAGAAAGGGAGCGTGGTCGCCATCGAGGAAGGGGACCATCGCGGCAAGCCGGGGCTCATGAACACCAACCTGATGACGCTCGACACGCGCCTATTCGATTTCCCGCTCGTGCCGAAGGCTGCCGGAAGCGATGAGTATGGCCTTCCCCAGACCGTGGTCGCGGCCGCGCAAGCCGGCGGCATCCCGCTCACCGCCGTCTACTCCACGTTCTGGATACAGGTCACGGCGCCGGAGGATCTCGCGCTTGCGGAAGAACGACTGAAGACGATTGAAGCGAACTGAACGCTATAGTAAGGTGGACTGGACGCTGGTGTAGCTCAGGTAGTTAGAGCATAGGACTCATAAACCTAAGGTCGGAGGTGCAAGTCCTCCCACCAGCACAATTTCGCTTTCTTGATATTTGCATCGTCTCCAATCGCCCTACTGGAGGGATGCCGATTCCTCGCGCCCTTAATCGCAGCTTCTTCAAGGAATGGTCGCCAGATATGGCGTATGTCCTTGGATTCTTTGCTGCGGACGGTTGCATCTATTTCAATCAGCTTACATTCTCTGACCGAAAGAATCAGCGATGGATGCTGCTTACCATGTTCACGAGCGGGTCAGAACACTTCCTTCGCAGTCTATGGTCGGCACTCAGTAATGCTGGACTGAAGGGAGGCTCGCTCCGGGTGAAACAGCGCGGCTTTGAGTTGTCGTTTAGTGGGAGAGATAGTCTTGCGCTCTATCGGCTTCTATATCATACTGCCCCTACCTCGAACCTCTTTCTGCCGCGTAACGCGAGAAATTGGAACGGGCGATAGATGTGCTCGCACTTGACAAATAGTGCGGTCGTAGCTCAACTGGTTAGAGCACCCGCCTGTCGATTAGGCAGCTTCTTGTACGAAAGTCAAGTTGAGAACTCTCCGGGATATCGGTGAAGGCTAAGTCCCGTCTTGGGATATGCGAATACCGAGGGAACCCCGTATGAATTAATGCGGGGGCGCCGTAGAGACTAGATACCGGAGTACCTAAGGAGAGAGATCTCTACGGTAAAGATATAGTCCATGCCGCTATGAAAATAGGGGATTACATGCACGCGGGAGGTTGCGGGTTCAAGTCCCGTCGACCGCGCCGATGAAAGAAATGACACAAAACCGCCCAACGAGGCGGTTTTGTGGTTCACCTACTAGTAGTTTTTGTACGTGCTTTCGTCCCTCCGGCTCACCTCAAGAATAAGTATCTCTTTACCTTGTTTCTGGAAAATCACCCGTAAGTTCCCAACCCGTACTCGATATATATCTTCGACTCCTTTGAGCTTCTTAATATCTAAGGACGAAGCATCTGCTGATAGGAGTAACGCAAGGGTTTCCTCGAAACGCTCTCGCTCTTTAGGCGTGAGCTTCTTAAGAAGCTTGGTGATTCTATCCATGCATTTTCCGGAGAGAAGCAAGGATATCGCGAGCGGACACCCCCTTCTCGTCCAGAGTAGTGAAATCGGCAACGGTCTCCCAGCCTGCTTCCTCGGCATCGACAGGAGTAAGACGGAAAAGGGGGGTGGAGCGTCGAACAACGGTGATGGATTCGCCGCGGTTCACGCGCTTAATGTAAGCTTCAGTATTCTCGCGGAGTTCTTTGAGCCCGATAATGTTTTTGGCATTCATACAATAAGATTATCCTAAGATAATCTTATTGTCAACAGGATGAAGATGTGGAATATGTACATGTCTTCCTTCGGCCAGCACCTCCTCTATTTCTGGTTCCAGTTATGTCCACGAGGTCGCGCCGATGAAAACGCCCTTCGGGGCGTTTTCCGTTATCTCTGGCTTACTAGAGGTAGTCCTCCTGGTAGCGCATCATCGCCCGCTCGACGCGCCGCAATCCCTTGCCTCGCTCCGTCGTCAGGTACCGGCCGTCCTCCGCCTTCGTGACCATCCCGTCCTCGGCGAGCTTCGCGAGCTTGAGCGTGAGGGTGCGCGTGGAGATGCCGTCGAGCGCGCGCTCGAGCTCGCAGAAACGCTTCGGTCCCTCGTTGAGCCGATGGACGATCATCATCGTCCAGGTATCGGAGAGCAGCCGGGCCACTTTCGCTATGGGGCATGCATCCGTATCGCGTCCGTCCATGATGCCCGCACTATAGCAGTCCTCTGGGTACTTTACAAAGTAAAGTACCCGTCGGTATACTAAGGAGCACCTAACCCTCATATACCTATGGACTTCACCACACTCGCTACGCCCGACACCATCGAACGGACCATGAACGCGCTCGCCGAGCGCGGCTTCCAGCCGGTCGCGGTCAGCTCGAAAGAGGAAGCGCTCGCACGGATCAAGGAACTCGTGCCGGCCGGCGCTTCCGTCATGAACGGCGCGTCGGAGACGCTCCGCGAGATCGGGTATCTCGATTTCTTGAAGGAGGGCAGCCATCCATGGCGCAACCTGCACGACGCCATCATCGCCGAGGCCGACCCGGCGGCGCAGGCGCGCCTGCGCCGCGAGTCGGTCGTCTCCGATTGCTATGTCGGAAGCGTGCATGCGCTCACGGAAGGCGGCGAGATGCTCATCGCATCCAACAGCGGAAGCCAGCTGCCGCACCTCGCGTTCACCTCGCCATCCGTCGTTCTCGTGGTCGGCAGCAATAAGGTCGTCCCGACGCTCCAAGACGCGTTCGCGCGCATCGCGGAGCATATCGTGCCGCTCGAGGACGCCCGGATGCGGTCGGTATATGGCTACGGCACGGACTGGTCGAAGAGCCTCATCCTCCATAAGGAGAATCCGGCGATGGGCCGCTCCGTGCACGTCATCATCGTGCGCGACGAGCGCCTCGGCTTCTGATGGCGCGGCGTCAGGACCGTTCCCGATTCTTCAGGTGCGCATCGAGGAATGCGGCGTATACTGGATAGCCTATGAACGCAGCACCATCCCCCAACCGATTCCTCGAAGGCCCCATCCTCGTCTCGCTCGTCGCTCTCGCGGTGCCTATCGTCCTCACGAACCTGCTCCAAGCGGGCTATCAGCTCATAGACGCCTTCTGGGTGGGCCGGCTCGGCGGGGAAGCCGTCGCGGCGGTGTCGGTGTCGTTCCCGGTGATATTCCTTTCCATCGCGCTCGGCACCGGCCTCGCGGTCGCGGGCTCGACCCTCATCGCGCAGTACGTGGGCGCGAAGCAGCAGGCGATGGTGAACCATGTGGCGGCGCAGACCCTGCTCATGATCGCGCTCGTCTCGCTCGCGCTCGGCGCGCTCGGCTATCTGCTCGCGCCGTTCCTGCTCTCGCTCATGGGCGTCGAGCAGGCGGTGCATGACAGCGCGCTCGGGTTCATGCGCGTCTCCTTCATCGGCCTCGTGTTCACCTTCACGTTCTTCATGTTCCAGTCCATCATGCGCGGCATCGGCGAGACGACGCTGCCGATCTACATCGTCGCCGCGACGGTCGCGCTCAATTTCGCGCTCGACCCGCTCTTCATATTCGGCTGGGGCCCTGTGCCTGCGCTCGGCGTCATGGGAGCCGCGCTCGCGACCCTGGGAACGCAGTGCATCGCGGCGCTCATCGGCCTGGTCGTACTGTTCCGCGGCAGGCATGGCATTCAGCTCGGGTGGAAGGATTTCGCGCCGGACGTCGCCTACATCAAGCGCGCGTTCTTCCTCGGATTCCCGGCATCCATCGAGATGTCCGCCCGCGCGCTCGCGCTCACGGTCATGACCTTCCTCATCGCGAGCTTCGGCACGCTCGCGGTCGCTTCCTACGGCGTGAGCTCGAACGTCATCCAGGTGATCATCATCCCCGCGATGGGCCTCTCGATGGCCATCTCGATACTCGTCGGCCAGAACATCGGCGCCGGCAATGTCGAGCGCGCGGCGCGCATCGGCCGGCTCGGCGCGTGGCTGTCCTTCTGGCTGCTTTCGGCGGTCGGGCTGCTCGTGTTCGCGTTCGCGCCGCAGCTCGTCGCCTTCTTCGTGCCGGACGAGGCCGAGGTCATCGCCGGGGGAGCCGCCATACTCCGCATCATGTGCCTGTCCTGGGGCTTCCTCGGCGCGCAGATAGCCCTCACCGGCGTCCTGCGCGCCGCGGGGAACATGGTCGTGACGATGGTGCTCACCCTCGTCTCGCAATGGGTCATCCAGTTCCCGCTGGCCTACGTGCTCTCCAAGCATACCGACCTCGCCGCGACCGGCATCTGGTGGGCGTTCCCGGTAACCAACGTGCTCACCGTGCTCATCACGCTCGCGATATACGCGAAGGGCGACTGGAAGAAGACGCGACTCATCGATCCGGAGGAGAAGCTCACGGAGCAGGTGTCCGAGGAGATCATCGCGGAGGAAGCGTACGCGAACCGGTAGGGGGCGCCGCGGGACTCCCCGGCCGGCGGCAGCTGGTATCATAGGGGGATGGAACTCCCCGAAGCCGCGCTCACGCTCCTGCGCGCGAACCGGCGCACGACTCCGGCCGGCCATACATATACCGTCCCCTCGCCGAGCACCTACCCGTACCAATGGCTCTGGGACTCGTGCTTCCATGCCATCGTGCTCGCGAAGCTCGAGCCCGAAGCGGCAATCTCCGAGCTGCGCTCGCTCCTGTCCCGGCAGATGCCCGACGGCATGGTCCCGCACATGATCTTCTGGCAGCCGAAGCTCACGCATCCCTACCATCTCCTCTGGCAGGAGAAGACCGGCGTGAGCGGCATGACGCAGCCGCCGATGGTAGCGTACGCGGCCCTCGAGATATACCGCCAGACGAAAGAGACCGCCTTCCTGAAGGAGCTCTTCCCGAGCATGCTCGCGTATTACCGGTACCTGATAGACAAGCGCGACCCGCACGACCACCACCTCATCAGCATCATCAATCCCGACGAGTCGGGCGAGGACAATTCGCCGCGCTTCGATGTCGCGCTGCGCGTGAAATCGAGCATCTCCTTCTTCGGGCATATGTACCGCCGGCATCGGCTCGTGGCAGCGAACCGTACCTGCGCGTTCGACCCGTTGGTGTGCATGCACGAGCGCTTCTGGGTGAAGGACGTGCCGTTCAACGCCATCCTCATCAAGAACCTCGAGTGCCTCGCGGAGATCGCGGCGCTGCTCGAGGAGCACGAGGCGAAGGAGTTCGCGACGACCCATAAGGAGCTCATCTCGTTCACCATGCGCGAGTTCCTCATGGCCGAGGGCGTATTCTGGTCGGCCGTCGGCCTCGAGCACGGCCATCTGAAGGTCGCGACGTGGGCGCACTTCGCGCCGCTGTTCGCCGGGCTCTACACGCCCGAGGAGGCGAAGGAGCTGATACGCGTCCATTTCAACGACCCGGAGACGTTCCGTTCGGCATTCGGCATCCGCACGGTCTCGAAGAAGGAGCCGTCGTACCGCTCCGCGGGCTTCTGGCGCGGGCCGGTCTGGTTCGCGCCGCACTGGTTCATCCATAAGGGGCTCATGGACTACGGTTTCTTCGAGGAAGCGCGCTGGCTGCGCGAGACCAGCACGGGACTCGTCGAGAAGCACGGCTTCCGCGAGTACTTCGACCCCGAGAGCGGGAAGGCGTACGGCGCGCATAACTTCACCTGGGGGACGCTCGTGCTTGATATGCTGGAGCCATGAGCAGCGCAGCGCTCGAACGCCAGCTCGCGTACGTCCCCCAGGTCATAGGCCGGACGGTCGCGCCGCCCGTCCTCGTATGCGGCGGCATGGGCGGGTCATCGCTTCCGGCGCGCCTGCTGCGCTACCTGGGCGCGTATCCGTACCTCATCGCGCACCAGGACTACGGCCTGCCGCTGCGGATGCCGCCCGACGCGCACTACGTCGCGGTCTCGTATTCAGGCGAAACAGAGGAGACGCTCTCCTTCGCGGAGGAAGCGATAGCCGCTGGGGTGCCGCTTTCGATAGTCGCGAGCGGCGGCCGTCTGCTCGCGCTCGCGGAGCGGCACGGCCTGCCGCATGTGCGGGTGCCCGCGGGCGAGGTCCCGCGCGATGCGGTCGTGCCGATGACGCGCGCGCTCCTCGCGCTCATCGGCGAGGACCATTGCTTCGCGCCGAGCGAGGCGGCCGGCAGCGCCTCGTACGATGCCGACGGGGAAGCGCTTGCCGGGACGCTGGGCGGAAGCAGCGTACCGCTCTTCTACGCCTCGACGCCGAACGAGCCGCTCGCCGGCCTCGCGAAGACGCTTTTCAACGAGACCGCGAAGGTACCGAGCTTCGCGAACGTATTCCCCGAGCTCGACCACAACGAGCTGCAGGGATTCGACGGGCACGCGCC
>DATAJW010000041.1:0-1507 GCA_036261925.1 Minisyncoccota bacterium
AATTGGACCAGTGAAACTTTGAACATGGCCTTTATTACTTCGCCAGAAGGCGCTATAGAGTTCGCTGAGGGCTATTTAAGGGCTCCTGGCGCTGTCTGGGAAGCCTCAGACCTAAGCACACAGCAGAAGCTCCAGTGGTTCCAGTTCCCCTCTGGGCTAGTCTACGAAGAGGATGATTTTGGAACCGCTGAAGTAGCCTGTGTATTCAAGACAAAAGACGCCTTGGAGACGTCTTCGTCTACTTTAGTGGACCGTACAGGATTCGAACCTGCGACCCTCTCATTGCAAATGAGATGCTCTACCAACTGAGCTAACGGCCCTTTCGGGAACCCATAATTTATAGCACACCCCTTTTATTTTGGAAGCAAGTCGATCTTCGCCGCGAGGATAATATCGTTCTCCGATAGGCCGCCTATCGCGTGGGTGGTCAGGCTGACACCGACCTTGCCCCACGAGAGCGCTATATCGGGATGATGTCCCTCCTCCTCCGCGAGCGCGCCCACCGCATTCGTGAATGCAAGCGCGTCGGCGAAGTCCTTGAACCTATACTCGCGAGAGATTCCCGTCGCATCCCCCGAAAGGTTCCAGCCCGGGATGTGCTCCATGAAGCTCTCCGCCTGTTCACGGGCCAGCGCAGGAAAATCGCCGTCGCAGGGCACGCATGAGCGGTCGGCGAGCTTGTCCATGAATGCTAGTATAGCCGATATGGCAACCACAGCGAAACCGGTTCTCGTCCTCTTCGGCGGCGTCTCCGCAGAGCACGAGATATCCATCATCACGGGTCTCCAGGTACTCGAGCATATCGATACGAAGGCGTATGCGCCGCACGCCGTCTACGTGACCAAGACAGGCGAGACGCGCTACCTCCCCGGGCTCGCGTCCCGGAAGGGCTTCCTCACGGCCGCCCAGAAGCAGGTCTCGTTCGGCAAGGACAAGGACGGCGGATACCTGGAAGTAGAGGGTGCATTCGGCAAGAGGATCTATCCGTACGCTGCGTACTTCGCCTTCCATGGCGGCACGGGCGAGGGCGGTGCGTATGCCGGCCTCATGGAAGCGTGCGGCATCCCCTTCACGGCTGCCGGCCAGGAAGGGTCGGCCATCGCCA
Organism: Minisyncoccota bacterium; assembly: GCA_036261925.1. Classification (GTDB taxonomy): domain Bacteria; phylum Patescibacteriota; class Minisyncoccia; order Phycocordibacterales; family Phycocordibacteraceae; genus C7867-001. The sequence goes on from DATAJW010000041.1 coordinate 1,106, forward strand.
TGAACAAGTGGCTCACGAAGGAGGTCCTCGAAAGCGAGTCCGTGCGCGTCGTCCCCGGCGTCCGCTTCTTCGGTTCCGACATGCGCGATACCGCAGCGACCCGGGCAGAGATAGCGATCGCGTCGCTCGGCCTCCCGGCCATCGTGAAGCCCGCGCACCTCGGGTCATCCATCGGCATCGCGGTCGCGCGTACGCAGGTAGAGCTCGAGAAGGCGCTTCTTGCCGCATCCTTCGTCGATAGCGAGATAGTCGTCGAGAAGTATCTCGAGGGCTTCGTGGAATACAACTGCTCTGTCCGCCTCGCGAACGGTGCCATCGAGACGAGCCCTATCGAGCGCCCGATCGCTGCAGACGAGATATTGAGCTTCGCCGATAAGTACGAGCGCGGAGCCAAGAAGAGCG